>DATMEO010000113.1:0-3983 GCA_035556515.1 Gaiellaceae bacterium | reverse complement strand
TGCCACCTCGACGAGGAGACGAAGGATCGCGAGGTCCAGAAGCTGCTCGCAGGCACGCTCGCGGAGGCGTCCTAGTGGCCGAGGACCTGCTCGTCGTCGAGGATCTCGTCAAGCACTTCCCGGTCACACGCGGGATCGTCTTCCAGAAGCAGGTGGCGAGCGTCAAGGCCGTCGACGGGATCAGCTTCACGGTCAAGCAGGGGGAGACGCTCGGGGTCGTCGGCGAGTCGGGGTGCGGGAAGTCGACGATGGCACGTTGCCTGATGCGCCTGCTCGACCCGACGAGTGGCCGGATCACGTTTGCCGGGCGGGACATCACCCGGCTGAACCGGACGGAGATGCGCCCAATCCGCCGCGAGCTGATGATGATCTTCCAGGACCCGTACGCAAGCCTGAACCAGCGCAAGCGGGTCGGCTTCATCGTCGCCGAGGCGCTGCAGGTGCACAAGATCGGGACGCCGGCCGAGATCAAGCGGCGCGTCCAGGAGCTGCTCGACGTCGTCGGGCTCAACCCGGAGCACTACAACCGCTTCCCGCACGAGTTCTCCGGCGGGCAGCGGCAGCGAATCGGCGTCGCCCGGGCGCTCGCGGTCAACCCGAAGCTGATCGTCTGCGACGAGCCGGTTTCTGCGCTCGACGTCTCGGTGCAGGCGCAGATCCTCAACCTGCTCAAGGACCTGCAGCGCGACTTTGGGCTCACGTACGTCTTCATCGCGCACGACCTCAACGTCGTCCGTCACATCTCCGACCGCGTGCTCGTGATGTACCTCGGCAAGGTCGCCGAGATCGCAGACCGCAACCAGCTCTACGCCGCCCCGAAGCACCCGTACACGGGCGCGCTGCTCTCGGCCGTGCCGATTCCGAACCCCGAGCTCGGGCGCCTGCGCCGCCCGATCGTGCTCGAGGGCGACGTTCCGAACCCGATCAACCCGCCCGCAGCGTGCCGCTTCCATCCGCGGTGCCCGCGCTTCCGCCCCGGTCATTGCGACGTCGACGAGCCGCAGCTCCGCGGCCTCGACGACGGACAACGCGCTGCATGCCACTACCCGCTCGAGCGCTGGCCGCTGTCGGGCGGCGAGATCCGGGCGGACGAAGAAGCGGTCGCAGCGGGGTAGTGGGATGATCGCCGCCGCCGCACGCCGCTTCTTCACCTTACTGGCCACAATCGCCGGCGGGACGGCGATGCTCTCGCTGCTGCTCGGACTGCTCCTCGGCGCGACGCCGAGCCGTTCCGTTGCGGTCGGCCTCTACCTGGTCGGCTGCGCGCTGCTGCTCGGCGGCTTCTTCGTCGGCAACCGCGGCCCGTTCCGGGTGGCGAACGAGGAGGGGATCGTCGGCCTCCGCGTTTCGCGCGGGGTGCGCGTCGCCTCCGGCGACGAGCAGGTGGAGTCCTTCAACATGACCGGGCTGCTCGTCGTCGCCGGGGTCGTGTTGCTGGCGCTCGGCGCCGCAGTCGACTCGAACGCGAGGCTGCTGTGAGCTCGGCCCGTTGCGAGCGAACACGCGCCTGGGCGGCGTTGCTGCCGGACGGCGAGCTCTCGCTGCTCGAGCAGAGGCTGCTGGACGCGCACCTCGGGCACTGCGCCGCCTGCTGCGGCTTCGCCGAGCGGGTCGCAGAGATCGCAGCAGAGCTGCGGGAGGCGGCGGCCCAACGGCCGTCCCGTCGCGTCCTCCTGCCGGCCGCAGCGATCCGGCGCTCGGCTTACGTTCGCGTCCGGAGCGTCGCGTCGTTGGCGGCCGTCGGCGCGATGGCGGTCGGGATCGCAGCCCAGGCTCCGGTCCCGAACGAACGAGAGCGGCCGGCGGAAAAGCTCGGCGCCCCGCCCGCGGACGTCGACGGCGCCGAGCAGCGCACGATCCGGCTCCTTCGGCGCGAGGCGCTCCTGGCCTCGCCGGAATACGCCGATCGGCCCGCGCGCGCGTTCGGCACCCGACCAGCTTGACGTAGCGCTTCGCTAGACTGCGGGCGCTTTTGCGGCGCCGCGCGTCGCACTTCCTCAAGAAATCTTTTCCCAGGAGAGACATGTCTGAGCACGCGCAGGGAACCCCAGGCAAGGTCGTCGAGATCAAGGGCGTCGTCATCGACGCCGTCTTCCCGGACGAGCTGCCGGAGATCTACAACGCGCTCGCAATCCAGGTCCCGACCGGCGACGGCGGCAGCCGGACGCTGATCGCGGAAGTGCAGCAGCACCTCGGCGACGACCGCGTCCGCGCGGTCGCGATGGAGACGACCGACGGCCTCGCTCGCGGCGTCGACGTCGTCGACACCGGGGCGCCGATCTCGGTTCCGGTCGGCGATGCGACGCTCGGTCGGATCTGGAACGTGATCGGCGAGCCGATCGACAACAAGGAGGCGGCCGGCAAGGACGTCGAGCGCTGGTCGATCCACCGCGATCCGCCGGCGTTCCGGGAGCTCTCGCCGACCGTGGAGATCTTCGAGACCGGGCTCAAGGTCGTCGACCTGATCGCGCCGTACGTGAAGGGCGGCAAGATCGGCCTCTTCGGCGGCGCCGGCACCGGCAAGACCGTGCTGATCCAGGAGCTGATCCACAACATCGCGCGCCAGCACGGCGGCGTCTCCGTCTTCGCGGGCGTCGGCGAGCGCACGCGCGAGGGCAACGACCTCTTCCTCGAGATGACCGAGTCGGAGGTGATCGACAAGGTCGCGCTCGTCTACGGGCAGATGAACGAGCCGCCGGGAGCGCGCCTTCGCGTCGGCCTCTCCGGGCTGACGATGGCGGAGTACTTCCGCGACCAGGGCCAGGACACGCTGCTCTTCATCGACAACATCTTCCGCTTCGTCCAGGCGGGCTCCGAGGTCTCGGCGCTCCTCGGCCGCATGCCGAGCGCCGTCGGCTACCAGCCGACGCTCGCCACCGAGATGGGCCAGCTGCAGGAGCGGATCACCTCGACCCGCACCGGCTCGGTCACGTCCGTGCAGGCGATCTACGTGCCTGCCGACGACCTCACCGACCCGGCGCCCGCGAACACCTTCGCCCACCTCGACGCCACCACTGTGCTCTCGCGCGCGATCGTCGAGAAGGGGATCTACCCGGCCGTCGACCCGCTCGACTCGACCTCGCGCGCGCTCCAGCCCGGGATCGTCTCCGACGAGCACTACGCGGTTGCGACGTCGGTGCAGCAGGTGCTCCAGCGCTACAAGGACCTGCAGGACATCATCGCGATCCTCGGCATGGACGAGCTCACCGACGAGGACAAGCTCGTCGTCTCGCGCGCCCGCAAGGTCGAGCGGTTCCTCTCGCAGCCGAACTTCGTCGCCGAGCAGTTCACCGGCACCCCCGGCGAGTACGTCAAGCTCGAGGACACGATCAAGGGCTTCCGCGAGATCATCGAGGGCACGCACGACGAGCTGCCCGAGGCCGCCTTCTACATGGTCGGCACGATCGAGGGCGCCGTCGCCAAGGCCGAAAAGACCGCGGCAGCGGCGTAAGCATTGGCCGAGACGCACCCCAAGTTCGACATCGCGCTCGTGACCCCGGAGGGCGAGGCCTTCCGGGGCGAGGCGGAGATGCTCGTCGTCCCCGGCGCGGCCGGCGAGATCGGCGTCCTCGCGCGGCACGCGCCGCTCGTCGCGACGCTGAAGGCCGGCTCGACGCGGATCTACCGTGACCGGGAAGCCGAGGACGTGCTCGAGTTCGCGACCGGGCCCGGCTTCTTCAAGGTCGAGCTCGACAACGCGATCGCGCTCGTCGACGACGCCGTGAACGTCAAGGAGATCGACGACGCCCGCGCGCAGGAGCAGCTCGAAGCAGCCAAGGCGGAGCTGGCGAACGTCGAAGCCGGCGAGTCGAATGCCGACCGCTGGCAGCTCGAGCAGCGGATCGCCCACGCCGAGAACCAGCTGACCGTCTCCGGCCGTACGTAGGAGCATGAAGGCCACCGTCGCCGAGAAGCGGGAGGTCGCGAAGGGGACGCTCTTCGTCCGCTTCGCCGTCGGCGACTATCCCGACTACCGTCCGGGC
>DATMEO010000112.1:0-7147 GCA_035556515.1 Gaiellaceae bacterium | reverse complement strand
TACCAGTCGACCGGGTTGTCGGCGTGCTGGAGCAGGTAGGGGCTGGTCTCGTCCGCGAGCCGGTTCACAGCCCGAGCTTGCCACGCGCTTGCATACTGCGCGCATGCCTGCCCTCCCGAGCGGCACCGTCACCTTCGTCTTTAGCGACATCGAGGGTTCCACGGCCCTGCTGAAGCGGCTCGGCGAGCGCTACGACAACGTCCTCTCCGACCACCGACGGCTGATGCGCGAGGGCTTCACCGAGCTCGGCGGCGTCGAGATCGACACCCAGGGCGACGCATTCTTCTTCGCCTTCCCGCGTGCCCGCGACGCGGTCGCCGCCGCCGTCGAGGCCCAGCGCGCCCACGCCGCACACGAGTGGCCCGACGGCTCGGCCGTCCTCGTGCGAATGGGCCTGCACACGGGCGAGCCGGCGGTCGGGAGCGAGGGCTACCTCGGCCTCGACGTCGTCCGCGCCGCCCGCCTCTGCACCGCCGGCAAGGGCGGCCACGTCCTGCTCTCCGACACGACCCGGGCGCTCGTCGGAGCCTCGCTGCCGGAGGGAGTATCGATCTTCCCGCTCGGCGAGCGGCAGCTGAAGGACATCGACGAGCCCGAACGCGTCTTCGAGCTCGAGATCGAAGGCGCGAACGCGCCGTTGCCGGCGGAAGCCGAGCAACACGTCTCTCCGCCGGCGCCGCCGGCTGCGGCTGCACCGCCCGCACCGCTCGGCGAAGACTTCGGCTCCCGGTTGGCGGAGCGGATCGACGCGCAGGTGCGGCGGAAGGTCGAGTCGTCGCTCGGCCGGATGCTTTCGGACGTCGACGCCCTGGCCGACCGCGCCGCGAAGGAGCCCCGCAAGATCAGCGAGCGGCTCGAGGAGGACTAGCTGAGCACCTCGCGGACGCCGCGGAGGCGCGTCCGGAGGAGGGCCTGCGCTCGCGACGAGTCGAGCCTGCAGTCGAGCGGCCGTGACTCCGGGGCCGGCCGGGAGCGGACGGGTGCACCCAGGATCAGCTCGGCGAGCTCGGCGCGCGAGACGCCGTCTGCTCCGGCGACGTGCAGCGGCCCGGCGACGTCGAGGTCGGCCAGCTCCAGCAGCGCCTCGGCCAGGTCGGTCACCTGCACCGGGCTCCTGATCTCGTTCGTGAAGAACGTGAACGCCGGGTCGCGCGCAGCGAGCTCGTGCTTTGACGGCGTCGCACCGCCGTAGAGGAGGGACGTCCGAACGAGCAGCGCCTCGGGATGCGCCAGCGCCGCCCGCAGCTCCGCCTCGGCCTTCGCACGGCCGTACTCGGTCACGGGCGAGAGCGGATCCTCCTCCACGTACGGCGCACCCTTGCGGCCGTCGAAGACGACGTCGGTCGAGAGGTGGACGAACCGGACGCCCGCCGCGGCTGCCGCGCGCGCGACGTTCTCCGAGCCGACCGTGTTCACGTCGTCCTCGTCCTGCCGGTAGGCGGTGTGGATCACGGCGTCTGGACGAACGCGCTCGAACAGCTCCCGTACGGCAGCGGCGTCGCGCACCTCGACCCGCTCCGTCGACGCGTCCGGGCGCAGGCGGACGAGCTCGGAGCCGAGATAGCCGGACGCTCCTGTGATGTGCAGCTTCACGCTTGAACGCTATCCGCCCGGTCCCGTAGGCTCGCGCGCATGAGACGAACATTCCTCTGGATCAACTTCGTGCTGGCGTCGATCATCGTGCTCGGCGTCTTCGCGCAGGCGTACCTGATCGCCTCGTACGCCATGGGGGCCGGCGAGGACGCGCTCGACGCCCACGGCGTCGTCGGCGGCCTCGTCATCCACCTGTCGGAGCTACTGGTCTTCCTGACGGCGTTCGGTGCCTGGCCGCGCGCCTGGCGGTGGATCGCCTTCTGCTTCTCGCTCTTCTTCGTCGGGACGGTGCAGATCTTCCTGCTTCCTCCTGACGATGACCCGGTCAGCAAGGGCGAGGCGTACGTCCACGGCTTGCACGGGCTCTTCGCCATCGTCGTGCTCGTCATGGCGGCGGTGATCGCGCACCGCGGCATGCGCGACCTCGGGCTCAGGCGGTCCGGGCGCGGCGATGACGCAGGTACCGCACCACCTCAACCAATCCCGTAACGGCGACGGCGATTCCGAACGCGAGGAGGAGACCCTTCCAGGGCTCCTCCTCGAACGTCTTGCCGCCGAAGTAGCCGAGCAGCACGGTGTACGAGCCCCAGATCGCGCAGGCGATCGCATCGAAGACGAGGAACTTGCGCCAGCTGACCGCGCTCGTGAACCCGGCGGTGAACGTCGTGACGGTGCGGCCGCCGGGGATGAAGCGGGCGACGATGATCAGGTACCACCCGCGTTCTTGCAGCATCCGGTCGGCCCAGGCCAGCCGCTGCTTCGACTTCTCGCTCGAGAAGAACCGGTTCGTCAGCCGCTCGCCGAGGAAGTGGCCGCCCGCGTAGGAGATGTTGTCGCCGACGAACGCGCCCGTAGCGGCGGCGAGGATCACGAACTCAACCGACAGGCCGCCCGTCCCGGCGACGACGCCGGCCGCGATCGCGGTCGCCTCGCTCGGCACGATCGGGAAGAACGCGTCCAGCATCGCGATCGCGAAGACGATCAGGTAGCTCCAGTCCGAGCCGGAGACGGCGTCCACAATCGACTCGAACACTTCCCGCATCCTCGCAGAGAGCCGTGTCGCGATGATGCAGCGATGTCCTTCCGACCGCTCGCCGGGATTCGCGTGCTCGACCTGACGAGCTCCCTCGCGGGGCCTACAGCCACCGAGATCCTCGGCTCGCTCGGAGCCGACGTGGTCAAGATCGAGCATCCCGGCCGCGGCGACGAGGCCCGCGACTGGGGACCGCGCTTTTTCGAGGGCGGCAGCGTCATGTTCTTCTCGGCGAACGCCGGCAAGCGCTCGCTCGCGCTCGACCTGAAGTCACCGGCGGGGCTCGAGGCGCTGCTGCGGCTCGCCGACGGCGCGGACGTGGCGGTGCAGAGCCTGCGCCCCGGGACGGCGGAGCGGCTCGGCTTCGGACCGGGGGCGCTGCGCGAGCGCAATCCGCGGCTCGTCTACGCGACGATCGGCGCCTTCGGTCGCGAAGGCCCGCTGGCGGCGGAGCCCGGGTACGACCCGCTGATGCAGGCGGCCGCCGGGATCATGAGCGTCACCGGCGAGGCGGACGGGCACCCGGTCAGGGTCGGCGTCTCGCTGATCGACATCGGCACCGGCGTCTGGGCGGCGCTCGCGATCGTCGCCGCGCTGCACGAGGGACAGGGCCGCACGCTGGATCTCTCGCTCTACGAGACGGCGCTCTCGCTCGTCCCCTACCAGCTCGTCGACGTGCTCGCGGGCGGCGCGCCGGCCGGACGGCACGGGACCGCGTTCCCCCTGATCGTCCCCTACCAGGTGTTCGAGACGGCCGACGGCGAGCTGATGATCGTGGCGGCGAACGACCGCCTCTTCGAGAAGACCTGCCACGCCGTCGGTGCGCCCGAGCTCGCGAGCGACGAGCGCTTCGCAGCGAATCCGCTCCGCGTCGCCAACCGGGAGCAGCTGATCCCGTTGCTGCAGGCGAAGATCGCGACCGAGCCGACCGCGGTTCTGCTCGCCCGGCTCCGCGACGCCGGCGTCCCGGCCTCGCCCGTCAACGACCTCGCTGCCGTCGCCGAGGAGGAGCAGCTGCGCGCGACGGGAATCCTGCAGCAGCTCGGCGGGCACGAGCTCGTGTCGCCGCCTTTCTCGGCCGACGGCGAGCGCGTCCGCTACGGCTCCGAGCCGCCGCTGCTCGGCCAGCACAGCCGCGAGATCCTGGCCGAGGCCGGCTATTGCGAGGCCGAGATCGACGCGCTCGCCGAGTCCGGCATCGTGCGCCTCGCCCTCGCCAAGTAACAGTCTGTTACTTGGCGGGCTCGGTCTGGCCACTCGAGCCGAGAGCCTTGCAACAGACTGTTACTTGGCGGGGAAGCGGCCGGCGCGGTAGACGCGACCCGGGAGCTCTCGGGCGAGTAGCTCCTCGAGCCACATCGCGACGCCGATCAGCGCGTCGAGGTCGACGCCGGTCTCGACCCGCTCGCGCTCGAGCAGGTAGAGCACGTCCTCGGTGGCGACGTTGCCGGTCGCGCGCGGAGCGAAGGGGCAGCCGCCGAGGCCGCCGACGGACGCGTCGAGCAGCGTCGCCCCCGCCTCCACCGCCGACCACGCACACGCGACGCCGGTGTGGCGCGTGTCGTGGAAGTGGCCGCCGACTGGGACGCCGAGGATCGAGACGCGCTCGACGAGGCGGGCGACCGGCCCCGGCGTCGCGACGCCGATCGTGTCGGCGAGCACGACCTCGCCCGCACCCGCCGCGACGAGCCGCTCGGCCAGATCGGCGACGACACCAGGATCGACCTCGTCTTCGAACGGACAGCCGAACGAGCAGCTGATCGTCGCCGTGGCCGGCCGGTCGGCGACGCCGAGGATCCGCTCCACCCGCGCCGCAGCCTCCTCGAGCGATGCGTTCCCGTTCCGCTGGTTGAAGGACTCGGTCGCTGCGAGCGTGACGTTGACGCGGTCGAGCGTCGTCGCCGCCAGCCGCTCCCAGCCGCGCTCGTTGAGGACGAGCCCGGAGAGCTCCGCGTCGAGCTCGCCCGCGGCCGCGACGACCTCCTCCGCGCCCGCCATCTGCGGCACGCGGTCGGCGCTGACGAAGCTGGCCGCCTCGATCCGCGGCAGGCCCGCGGCCGCGAGCCGCCGCACCAGCTCGGCGCGGACCTCCGGCGCGAGTGTCTCCGGCTCGTTCTGGAGCCCGTCCCGCGGGCCTACATCGCACAGCGTGACGCGCACGTCGCCAGCCTAAGTGCCGGCGGTTCCTGGCGCCCCGCTCGCGGCGCGCAAGCCGTGGGAACAGTATGAAAATACGGGCCCGCGGGTGGAGCGCCGCGAGCGGGGCGAGGCAGCGCCGGAGGCCGGCTCCGCCGGCCGGGAGGCGGTGCCGGCCAGGAGCCGCCGGCTACTCGTACTGGAGCGCTTCGAGCGGGTTCAGCTTGGCGGCGCGGCGCGCGGGAGTGATCGCCGCCAGGAGCCCCGCGAACACGGCCACGACCGAGAGGATGATCAGCTGGTCGAGTGGCAACTCGAAGCGGAGGTCGTACTGGCTGAGCGCACTCGTCACGAGCGCCGCCAGGAAGATCCCGAGCGGGAGCCCGAGCGCCGCGCCGATCAGCGCCGTGATCACGCTCTCGTGCCGGATCATGCGCCGCGTCTGGCGTCGCGTCATTCCCACCGCGCGCAGCATTCCCAGCTCCCGTGTCCGCTCGAAGACGGACAACGCGAGCGTGTTCACCATCCCGAATAGGCTGACGATCACGGAGAGGGCGAGCAGGACGTAGAGGAGCAGGAGGAACTGCTGGATCTCCTGGTCCTCCTTGTCGATCCACTCCGAGCGCGTCTGGATGCGCGTGTCCGGGAAGCCGGCGAGCGCGCTCTCCACGCTCGCCTTTTCCGCCGTCGGATCGCTCGCGACGTTGAGGAGTGTGAAGCGGTTGCGCGGGCGCTCGTAGAGCTCGTCGAACGCCTCCTGCGAGACGCTCGCCGAGCCGAGCAGCGGATAGAAGGGGCTCCCCTCGTAGATGCCCCGGACGACGAAGTCCTTCGTCTGGTTGCCCGTCGAGCGCACGGTGATGGAGTCGCCCACGCCGAGATCCCGGTCGTCGGCAACGTTGCTCGGCAGGAGCGCGCCGTCGGTGCCGAGCTGCGTGAGCACGGCGTCCGAGCCCTCCTCCCAGCGGAAGTCGTACACCTCGGACACCTGGTCGTCCAGACCCGTCAGGTTCGAGCCGTCCCCGTCGATCTGCGCGATGTCCTGCCGGACGTTGCTGACGGTCTCGACGCCGTCGACGTCGGCGACGGCGGTGCCGACGGCAGCCGGGAACTCGGAGTAGCCGTCCTGCGAGGTGACGATCAGATCGGACTGGATCTGGCGCTCGATCGCGTCGCTGTTCGACACGCGCAGCCCGTTCGCGAGGACGGAGATGAACGTCACGAGCGCGATCCCGATCATCAGGGCGGCCGCGGTGGCGGCCGTCCGGCCCGGGTTGCGCTGTGCGTTCCGCTCGGCGAGCTTGCCGGCCGCGCCGCCCAGATTCCGCGCGGGGATGCCGATGATCCGCACGAGCGGACGGACGAGCCGCGACGAGAGCATCGCGACACCGATGAACAGCGCCAGGACGCCGACGCCGAGGAGGATGAAGCGGTCGGCAGTGCCGATGCTGTCGTTGAGCGTCCCGTAGGCGAGCGCGAACACGGCGAGTGCGACGACGAGGCTCGCGATGTAGGGCGTGAAGTGTGCGAACCGTCCCCGGGGCAACGTCGCGCCTTCTCGTACCGCCGCGATCGGAGGCACTCGCGTCGCACGGATCGCGGGGAAGAGCCCGGCGATCAGCGTCACGAGCGTCCCGACGAGCAGCGAGACGACGATCGTGCGGGTCGCGAAGACCGTTTCCGTTTGCGGTAGGTCGAGGTTCAGCGCCTTGAAGAGCGCGTTCAGCCCGACCGCCAGCCCGAGGCCGCTGAACAGGCCGACGAGCGACGCGCCGAACCCGATTACGAGCGCCTCGAGGATCACCGACCTCAGCACCTGCCGCCGCGACGCGCCGAGCGTCCGCAGGGTGGCGAACTCCCGCATCCGCTGCGCGACCGTGATCGAGAGCGTATTGAAGATGACGAAGGCTCCGACGAAGAGCGCGATACCGGCGAACGAGAGCAGGAAGTAGCGGATGATCGTCGTAAACGTGGCGATCTCGCTCGACTGCTCGTTCGCCTCCTCGACGCCCGTTCGCACGGTGAAGTCGCTGCCGAGCGCCGACCCGATCCGCTGGGTCAGCTCCTCGGGCGCAGTACCTTCCGCCGCCGCGGCCTGAACCGCGTCGAGCTTGCCTTCCTTGCCCAGCAGCTTCTGCGCCGTCGGAATGTCGAAGATCGCGAAGGTGGCGCCGCCGATCGAGCTCAGATCGCCGTACTTGGCGATGCCGACGATCTCGAACTCCTGCGCCGGACCGAGGGCCGCGACGCCGATCCGGTCGCCGATCTCCAGTTCCTCATCGCCGGCGACACCCTCGTCGATCGCCACCTCGCCGCTGCCCCGCGGCCAACGGCCCTCGACGAGATTGAGCGGGTTGAAGCGGTCGTACTCGGGCTCGGTCTCGA
>DATMEO010000111.1:0-7667 GCA_035556515.1 Gaiellaceae bacterium | reverse complement strand
GGAGCAGCTCCTCGACCGCCGAGCTGAGGTCGTCCGGGTCGAACGGCTTCGAGACGAAGCGGTCGGCGCCGGCGACCTGCGCGTCGATCTCGGCATGGCTCCAGGCGGTGATGACGACGACCGGAATCATCTTCAACCCTTCGTCGTTCCGCAGCTCTTCCAGCACCTCGATCCCACTCAGTCCCGGCAGCATCACGTCGAGCACGATCAGATCCGGCCGTTCCTCGCGCGCGAGCCCGAGCGCCTCGCTGCCGTCGGCGGCCTCGACGAAGAGGTACCGGGGGCCGAGCACGGCCCGGACGAGCTCACGCAGGCTCGGGTCATCGTCGCAGACGAGAATCGTCGCGGCGTGGTCGTCGGGTGCGGGGTGTTGTGCTTGTTCGTCCACCGTGGCGGGAGGGGCGGTGGCTCAGGTCTGTCCCAGTCTAGTTGCGCCCTCTGGGGGAGTTCGGACTCGGGGCTCGCGCCCCTGCGCCGCTACGTCGTGAGGGCTCTCTCGAGCATGCGGCACAGCTCCATCGTTCCCGCCGCGACGACGCGCGAACGTCCGACGAGATCGAGCGGCGCGGCGGCGAAGGGCGGATCCTCGAAGAGGTCGATCTCGAGACCGCACTCCCGGACGAGCAGCTGGCCCGCGGCGATATCGACCGAGCGTGCGGGCTTGAGCGAGCAAACGGCGTCGACGCGTCCCGCTGCGAGGTGGCAGAGCGAGATCGCGAGCGAGCCCATGATTCGGAGCCTGTGAGCGCTCCCGACCATCTGCGCCGCCTTGTCCGCCACCTCCGCCGTGGTCGTCGCCTCGAAGGAGAGGATCTCGATCTCGTCCTTCGGTCGGATCCCGCCGAGCCGGTCGCCGTTCAGGAACGCCCCTCTGCCGCGCTCGGCCGTCCACTCCTCCCCCGAGCCGAAGTCGTAGACGTAGCCGAAGACGACGTCGGCCATGGTCGCCCCCTCGGCGACCGCCAGCGAGAGGGAGAAGAAGGGGATGTCGCGCTTGGCGTTCAAAGAGCCGTCGATCGGGTCGCAGACGACTCGCCAGGGCGCGCCCGAGCCGAAGACGCGCTCGCCGAGCTCCTCGGAGACCAGCGTGAAGTGCTCGTCGAGCTGCTCCAGCCGGTGGACGACCGCCGTCTCCGCCGCCGCATCGATCGCGGTCGTGTCGTCGCCGCCCACGCCGGTCTGGAGCACGGGCTCGCGCTCGAGCCGGGTCGGCAGCTCCGCCAGCACCGCCTTGATGTCGCCGACGGCGTCGCGGCAGACCTCGAGCCAGGGCTTCAAACCGGATGGAAGAGCAGGCCGGAGATCAGCTTCGGGAAGAAATAGGTCGTCTTCTGCGGCAGCACCTCGCCGCGGCGTGCGTGGGCGAAGACGTCCTCGATCCGCGTTGGCCGCAGCAGGTAGGCGACCGCCGCCTCGCCGTCGCGGACGCGCCGCTCGGCCTCGGCCGCATCGGCCGTGTACGAGATCCCCTCGTGGCCGAGCGTGTCCACGAGCTGGACGTCGAGCATCCCGTCGGGCCCGTGGACGACCCGCGAGCCCTCACGCGTGAGCTCGGTCACCTCGGCACCGCCGGCCCCGTTGCCCTCCAGGCGCCTGGGCTCGGAGAACAGGCGGTGCGTGGGGAAGATCTCCAGGCCGGGATCGTCGGTGGAGACGAGCACGACGAGCATCTGGGCGCTCGCGGGCGTTCCCTCCTCCTCGGCGAACGCGAGCGCGGTCTCGTAGCGGTGGTGGCCGTCCGCGATCAGCAGCTGCTTGTCGTCGAACGCGCGCACGAGCTTCGGGTCGTCGAGCCGCCAGAGCTTCGCGCCCTCGACCTCGAGGTCGGGATCGCCGTCCGGACGTTCGACCGGCGCAGGGCCGTCGTAGAGGAGGAAGATCGGCTCCAGCTGAACGCGTGTGGCGCGCAGCAGGCGGAGGCGCCCTTCCTTCGGGCCGGCATGCGTGCGCTCGTGCGGCAGCACCGTGCCGGTCTCGTACGGCTCGACCTTCAGCGAGCCGACGATCCCGAAGCGCGAGCGGGCGACGCCGTCGGGGCCGACGTAGTCCTGCTCGAGCGCCCAGATCGCGGGCGGCTCCTCGACGAGAACGCCATCCGCACGCCACTCGTCGAGCGCACGCACGGCCTCTTCCACCGAATCGGGCAGGGTGAGCCGGACGACGTTGTGGGGGCTGCGGGCGCGTAGCTGCTCGCGTTGCTCGTCTGTGATGACGTCGTACGGCGGCGCGACGAGCGTCTCGAGCGGGCCGGCCACCGCCTCGTCGTAGCGCAGCGCGCGGAAGGGCTTGACGACGGCCATGGCGGGCAACGTACCAACAGGCTCGCGCCCTAGACTCACCGCATGAGCACGATCGCCGAGCTGGCCGCCGATCGCACCGTCGAGGGCGTGTACGCCGTGGCGCGGAAGCAGCGCCGGACGACGCGGAAGGGCGCGCCCTACCTCGCGCTTGAGCTCGTCGACCCGACGGGCCGCATTGAGGGACGGATCTGGAACGACGTCGAGCTGCTCGACGGCCGCTTCGCCGAGGGCGACGCCGTCCGCGTGCTCGGCCGGGTCGAGCGTTTCGATGACAGGCTGCAGCTCGAGATTCGTTCCGTCGAGGCTTCGGACGAGGATCCTGCAGGCTTGGCGCCACGGCTGCGACGCGACGCGGACGAGCTCGATGGCTTCCTCGAGTTCATGGCCGCCGAGCTCGCCCATCCCGGGCTCCGAGCGGTGGTCGGGCGATTCCTCGGCGACGCCGAGATCCGGAAGGCGCTGCGCGAGCTTCCCGCCGCCGAGACCCATCACTCCTACGCCGGCGGGCTGCTCGAGCACACCGTCGGTGTCTCGACGCTGGTGCGCGAGACGGCGCAGCTGCACCAACGGCTGCGCGGCGACCTGGTGCTCGCCGCGGCACTTCTGCACGATGTGGGGCGCGTGCGAGAGCTCGGGCGCGGCCCTGCATTCCGGCCCACCGACGAGGGCCGGCTGCTCGGACACGTCCACCTCGGGCTGAGGCTCGTCGAAGAGCGGGCCGACGCGCTCGACGGGTCCGTGCGCGCCGAGCTGTTGCATGCGATCGCGTCCCATCACGATCGCAACGCCGCCCGCACCGCCGAGGCCGCCGTCCTCTACCACGCGAACCAGCTCGACGCCGTCGCGGCAACACGCCCAGTCGAGTAGATGCTCGCAATCGCGCTGGCGCTCGGCGCGAGTCTCTCCTGGGGGCTCGGCGACTTTCTCGGCGGCCTGAAGTCGCGGACGCTCCACGTGCTGACGGTGCTGGTGGTCTCACAGGTCGCGGGCCTGGCGGCCGCGCTCGTCTGGGTCGTTGCGTCGGGAGACTCGGTTCCGACCTGGTCCGCGACGGCGTGGGCGATGGCTGCCGGCGCGAGCGGCTGCCTCGGCATCGCGACGCTCTACCGCGGCATGGCGGTCGGCGCGATGGGGATTGTCGCTCCGATCTCGGCGGTCGCGGCAGTGATCCCGTTTGCCGTCGGGATCGCGTCGGGCGAGCGTCCGAGCGCGCTCCAGGTGGCGGGCATCCTGCTCGCACTGACGGGGGTTGCGGTCGCCTCCCGCGAGCCTGCCGAGCGCGGCGGCGGTCGTGCCAGCGGGATCGGCCTGGCGCTCCTGGCTGCGCTCGGGTTCGGCCTCTACTTCGTCTTCGCCGACCGTGCCGCGGACGAGAGCGTCCCGTACGCCGTCGCCACCGCACGCGGCTTCTCGCTGCTGCTGGCCTTCGCGGCCGCGCTCTTCGTGGGTGCGTCGCTGCGACCCGGGCGCGCGTCGCTGCCGGCGCTGGTGGTCGTGGGCCTCTGCGACAGCGGGGCGAACATGCTCTTCTCGCTCGCGACGACGCGGGGCTTTCTCAGCGTCGTCGCGGTCCTCGCGGCGCTGTATCCGGTCGTGACGGTCGCGCTCGCGGCGGTCGTCCTGCACGAGCGCGTCGCGCCGACGCAGCGCCTCGGCGTCGCCGGCGCGCTCGCCGGCGCCGCGCTGATCACCGTCGGCTAGCGACAACGTGAGAAACCAGGGACTGTCCCTGACAACGCCCGTTGTCACGACAACCGCAGTTGTCCGGGACAGTCCCTGGTTCTTTGCGTTGTCCGAAGTGGCCACTTTCGTCCGCGGCCGGCTGACGCCAGGATGAGCACGTGATCGAACCGAGCATCGAGTCGGCGCTACGGGAGATCGTCTCGGCGCGTGCGGCGCTCGACTCGCTCGAGCGGACGCTCGTCGTACGCGCTCGCGCGCACGGCTCGACGTGGTCGGACGTCGCAGGCCCGCTCGGCCTCTCGAAGCAGGGCGCACGCAGGCGGCACCTTGCGGGCGACCCAATCTTCGCGAGGCGCTCATGCGGGCCGCCGACGATCGACGAGTACCACGCAGAGATGTTCGCGGCGCTTCGCGCTCAGGGAGTATTCGTCGAGTGACCTACCCGTGGACGCAGCCTTTGCGCGGCCGCCTGGACGAGCACGTCCTCGTCAGCGAGGCCCTGCGCGCCAATCCGCTCGGCGACCCGCACGAGCGGCCGCTCTGGGTCTACACACCGCCGTCCTACGCCGGCGGCCCCGCGGTCTACGTGCTCCAGGGCTTCACCGGCCAGATCGACATGTGGCGCAACCGCGCTGCGTTCCGCCCGACATTCCTCGAGCTGCTCGACGCCGCCGACATCGACGCGCGCGTCGTCTTCGTCGATGCGTGGACGTCGGTCGGCGGCTCGCAGTCCGTCGACTCCGCCGGCAGCGGCCGTTACCACACCTACATCTGCGACGAGATCGTCCCGTTCGTCGACGAGCGCTACGAGACGAACGGCTTTCGCGGCGTCGCGGGCAAGTCGAGCGGGGGGCAGGGAGCGGCGGTGACGGCGATGCTTCGCGCCGATCTCTTCCAGGGGTTCGCGAGCCACGCCGGCGGCGGCCTCTTCGAGGTCTCGATCAGGCCCTTCTTCCGCCTGGCCGCGCGGCGGCTGCGCGACGCCTACGGCGGCTCGATCGAGCGCTTCCTCGAAGAGCTCCGCGTCGGCCCGGCGCCGCTCGCGCATCCGGACGACCTGCACATCCTGCTCCAGTGGGGCTTCTCGGCCGCGTACTCGGCCGATCCCGACGGCACGATCCGCCTCCCCTACGACGTCGCCACCGCCCAGGTGATTCCGGAGCTGTGGGAGCGCTGGCTCAAGTGGGACTACCCAATGCTCGTGCCGCGCCACGCCGACGCCCTCCGTGGGATGCGCGCGATCTACATCGACTCCGGCACCCGCGACGAGTGGTATCTCGACCTGACTGCCGAGTGGCTCCGCCGCGAGCTGGCCGCGCTCGCGGTCGCTGACATCCACGTCGAGCTCTTCGACGCGACCCACCTCGCGATCGAGTACCGCTACCCGATCGGCCTCCGCTACCTGGCCGACCGCCTGCGCTAGACGTTGAAGCGGATGTTCAGGACATCCCCGTCCTGGACCGAGTAGGTCTTGCCCTCCAGCCGCTGCGTCCCGCGCTTCGACGCCTCCGCGTGCGACCCGGCCGTGAGCAGGTCCTCCGTCGAGATCGTCTCGCAGCGGATGAAGCCGCGCGCGATGTCGGAGTGGATCGACGCCGCCGCCTCGAGCGCCGTCTGGCCACGGCGGAGCGTCCACGCCCGAGTCTCCTTCTCGCCCGCGGTGAAGAACGTGATCAGGTCGAGCGCGTCCCGCAAGCGCCGCACGACCTCGTCGAGCGCGGACGGCCCCTCGCGGTACTCCGCCGCATCCGCCTCCGACATCTCCGCGAGCTCGGCCTCGAGCTGCAGGTCGATCCCGCCCGGCCCGTTCTCGACCGCGATCAGCGGCTTCGTCGTCAGCGGCTCCAGCTCGGCTGGTAGCTCACCGGGGAAGTCACGGAGCGTGTGGCCCGCGTCGAGGTGCGCGAGCAGCGCCTGCAGCTGCTCGACCTCCTTGCGCAGCGACGCATCGCCCGACTTCGCCTGCTTCTCCACTCGCTCCAGCCGCCGCTCGACGTGGTCGCGGTCGGCGACGAGCAGTTCCAGCTCGAGCGTCTCGAGGTCGCCCTTCGGATTGGCGCCGGCCGAGAAGCCGTCGGCGACCGCCAGGATCGCGTCGACCTGCCGCAGGCCGCCGAGCAGCGCCGGCCCGGTCCCGGGGACGTCGACGACGCGGATCGTGGCCGGCGTGATCTTGCGGGCGCCGACGAGCGCGGCGAGCTGCTCGAGCCGATCGTCCGCGATCGACGCCATCCCGACGTTCTCCTTGCCGAACCCGGCGCCGCCGGTCTTCGTCAGCGCCGTGAACAGCGTCGTCTTCCCGCTCCCCGGGAGACCGACGATCCCAACCTCCAACGCCATCTAGTCGCCGGGGATCTGCTTCTGCAGCGAGACGAGGGCGCGGTGCTGCAGCGATTTGACCGCACCTTCGGTCTTGTCGAGGATCGCCGCCGCCTCCGCGTTCGAGAAGCTGAAGACGAACTTGAGCGTCAGCACCTGCTGCTGTTCCTGCGAGAGCGAGTCGATCAGCTCCAGCATCGACTGGCGGCCGATCGACTGGAACGCCTCGTCCTCGGCCGAACGCTCCTCCGAGCCGATCGGCTCCGGCACCTCCTCTTCCGGCTGCCAGCGCCGGTTGGCGCGGAAGTGATCCATCGAGAGGTTGTGGGCGATCCGGAAGAGCCAGGCCGAAAACGGGGCCGACTGGAAGCGAAACTTGCCGATCGACTCGAGCATCCGCATGAACGTCTGCGTCGTCAGGTCCTCGGCGTCGTGCCGGTTGCCGACCGTCATGTGCAGGTAGCTGTAGATCCGGTCGAAGTGGATCAGGTACAGCTCCTCGAGCGCGCTGCGGTCGCCCTGCTGGCCGCGCTCGACGAGCCGGCGGATCTCGGCCGCGGGCGGCCCCTTCTGCTGTGTCTCGGTCACCAGAGAGAGGTGCCCTTAGATGCCGAAACCCACGCGCGACTCCCGCGCGTAGCGCTTCATGTAGACGACCCGGCCGAGCACGACCGTGTAGCGGCCGTCGCTCGCGTCGAGCATCAGCGAGCCGCCCTGATCGGTCGCGAGGGCGCGCTCGAGCTCGTCCGCTCCCTTGATCGTCACGGTCGCGCCCATGATCTGGCCGCCGTCGAAGCACAGCTCGACGCGGACGGAATCGGGTTCAGTCAACGGACACCACCTCTGTGAGGACGCCGTGGACGGCGTCGGGATGGACGAAAGCGACCTGGAGGCCGAAGAGGCCCTGCCGCGGCTCGACGTCGATCAGCTCGGCGCCTGCCGCCGAGAGCCGTTCGAGCTCGACACCGACATCGTCGACCTCATAGGCGACGTGGTGCATCCCGGGGCCGCGACTCGCCAGGAACCGGCCGACCGGCGTCTCGGGGCCGAGCGAGGCGAGCAGCTCGACGCGGCCGGCGCCGACGAGCACGGCCGCGGCCTCGACCCCTTGGTCGTCGACCTGCGCTCGGTGCTCGAGCTCGGCGCCGAAGAGTCGCGCGTACGTGTCGACGGCCTCGTCCAGGTCGTGAACGGCGACGCCGAGATGGTGGATGCCGCGGGCCCGCACGCGCCCGATGCTAACGGAGCGCTACTCGCCGGCTGCCGGAAGAGCGCGGACGGTGCCGACGGTCTCCGATGCGCGCGACTCGGGCTCGATCGTGCCGAGCAGCTCGTGCAGCTCGTCACGGGAGAGCGTCTCGCGTT
>DATMEO010000110.1:0-15358 GCA_035556515.1 Gaiellaceae bacterium | reverse complement strand
AGCGGTCATGCAGGCCGAGACGGTCGGCTGGGTCAAGTCGATCCACGAGACGAAGTACGGCGAGCTGCTCGGCCTGATCATGGTCGGCCCGCACGTGACCGACCTGATCGAAGCCGGCACGGTGGCGCTCGACGCCGAGGCCACGGTCGAGACGGTCGCCGACGGGATGGCCGCGCACCCGACCCTCTCGGAGGCTATTAAGGAAGCAGGCCTCGTCGCGCTCGGGCGCGCGATCCACCTGCCGAACAAGAAACGGGCACCCGCGCAGACGTAGCGACAAAAGTTTTCGATCGTCGCGCAAGGTTTCGACGGGGTCGGCATCTCTATAGCCAAGGACGTGCCCTCGTCCCCACATAGGGGCCGTGCCGCCCGCCGGCCCCGCCTTTCTCCCAGAGCCGTCCCCTTGCCGCAGAGGGGGCGGCTCGTTTTTTTTGCGGCCCTGTGCAAGGGACAGTCCCAACGACATGGCCGAAACGGGCGCTCGCCGGTGGTGTTAGCCTCTCGCCGATGAGCATCTTCAACAAGCGCAACGCAGTCCTCGGCTGGCTCACGTGGGTCGGCGCCAAGACCGTGATGAAGCGAAAGGCACGCCAGGCCGTGCCGGGCACGGTCGAGGGCTCGAAGCGGCCGAACAAGGGCGCGATCGCTGCCGGCTTCGCCGCCGTCGTGGGCGTTCTCTGGTTCTGGCGCAAGAGCTCGGACGACGAGCTGCCCCCGCCCGCGGGCGAGTAGCCCCGCGATGAGCCTCTTCCGGGCCGCCCTCGACGGGCTCGTTCCGTACGAGCCGGGAAAGCCGGAGGAAGAGGTGCAGCGCGAGCTCGGGCTCGCACGGGTCGTCAAGCTCGCCTCGAACGAGGGGCCGTGGGGACCGTTCCCGGCCGCGCTCGAGGCGCTCGAACGAAGCGCCCGCTCGCTCAACCGCTACCCCGACGGCGGCGCCTTCCACCTGCGCAATGCGATCGCGGAGCGCCATGCCGTCGAGGCGGCGAACGTTGTCACCGGCGCGGGCGCCGACGCGATCATCGGACATCTCTCCGTCGCCACGCTCGATCCCGGTGACGAGGTCGTCACGGCCTGGCCGTCGTTCATCAGCTACGCGCTCGACGCGCTGAAGCTCGGCGCCGTCCCGCAGAAGGTGCCGCTCGTCGACGACCACTACGACCTGGACGCGCTCCTGGACGCGATCGGGCCGAGGACGAAGCTCGTCTACATCGCGACTCCGAACAACCCGACCGGGACGATGACGACCCGGGAGCAGCTCGACTCCTATTTCGAGCGCGTCCCCGAGCACGTCCTCACCGTGCTCGACCAGGCCTACTTCGAGTACATCGAGCGGCCCGACTATCCCGACGGTGTCGCGGAGTACCTCGACCGGGGCCACCGTGTGCTCGTGCTGCGGACGTTCTCGAAGATCTACGGGCTCGCCGGCCTTCGGGTCGGCTACGGAGTCGGCCCGCCGGACGTGATCCAGGCGATCGGCAAGACCCGCCGCGCGTTCGACGTGAGCACGCAGGCCCAGGTGGCTGCACTCGCAAGCATCGACGGCACGGCGGAGCTGGCCGAACGCCGCCGAGTCACCGCCGAGGGGCGCGCCACCCTCGAGCGGACGCTCCGGGAGCACGACCTCGAGCCGGCCGGGCCGGCGGTCGCGAACTTCCTCTTCGTCGAGGTCGGCGACGACGCCCCCGCGCTCTTCGACGCGCTCCTTCGCCAGGGCGCGATCGTCCGGCCGCTGGGTGGGTTCGGCGCCCCGGGGGCGCTGCGGATCACGGTCGGAACGCCGGACGAGAACGCCTTCTTCGCCGAGGCGCTCGCCTCCGTCCGGGCTGCGACGACCTAGCGCTCGGCTATCCTGGGCGCGTCGCGGGCGCAGAGCCCGCTTTCCCTATGCGGACCACCCTGAAGAGAGGAATCGGCCGCGGTGCGGGCGTCAACGGCAACGGACGGGCCGTCTTGCCGCCCGGCGCCCTCTCGCCGATCACGATCTACCGCCAGCCGGAGCCGCCGCCGCGCTCGCGCTGGGCGTTCGTCCGCACGGCGCTGGCCTGGGCGGGCGTGGCCCTGCTCGTCGTGATCGGCTCCGCCGCCGGCGGTGCCTACCTCTGGTTCCACGAGAGCGTCGCCGACGTCGTCGCCTCGACGCCCGACGTCAAGATCGCGGCGAAGCGGCTCGACGTGGCGCTGCCGGGCCAGCCCGCGACCGCGCTCGTCGTCGGCTACGACAAGCGTGCCGGCGAGGGCAAGGGGGTCCAGTCGCGCTCCGACACGGTCATGCTCGTCCGCGCCGATCCCGAGACGAAGTCGATCTCGATGATGTCGTTCCCGCGCGACCTCTTCGTCCAGATCCACTGCCCGGGGAGGGCTCCGTTCGGGGCGCGGATCAACAACGCCTACGCGACCTGCGGCACGAAGGGGACGCTCGAGACCGTCCGCAAGCTGACGGGGCTGCCGATCAACTACCTGATCACGGTCAACTTCCGCGGCTTCCGCCAGCTCGTCGACGCCACCGGCGGCGTCTGGATGGACGTCGACCGGCGCTACTTCAACGACCGCGGCGGCGACTTCGGCTACGCGACGATCAACCTCTTCCCGGGCTATCAGAAGCTCGGCGGCTATCAGGCGCTCGACTTCGTCCGCTACCGGCACACCGACAACGACCTCTACCGGGTGGCGCGCCAGCAACTCTTCGTGCGCGCGTTCAAGGATCAGATCAAGTCGAGCACCGGCGTGCTCGACCTGCCCAAGGTGATCAAGACGATCACGAGCAACGTCGAGGTGGGCGTCGGTGGCAACTCCGAGCTCGACGGCGAGACGGTGCTCGAGTACGCCGTTTTTGCCTACACGTTGCCGGCGGGTCACTTCTTCCAGTCGAAGCTCGAAGGCATCGAGGAGACCGCCGGCTTCGATCTCCTCGTCCCCGAGGCGAACATCCAGAAGGCCGTCCAGGAGTTCTCGCACCCGGACATCGAGTCGCCGCAGAAAGCGACCCAGGTGGCGCTGAACGAGAAGCCGAAGGCGTCCGCGACGAAGGCGCCGCCCCCGCGCGAGACGACCGCCAACGTCCTGAACGGGAACGGCGTCGCCGGCTCGGCGGGCACCGCCAGCTACCTGCTCTCCCAGCGGGGATATCACATGGTCTTTGCACCCGACGGAAAAAACGGCAACGCACCCAACTGGGAGTACTTCAAGACACGGATCCACTACGACGAGTCTCAGCCGGGCGCGAAGGCGGCAGCACAGAAGATGGCAGCGCTCTTCGGCACCGACGACCTGAAGCCGTTGGAGCCGGCAATTGCGGCGCTCTCGAACGGGGCGATGCTGACCATCATCGTCGGCCAGACGTTCCACGGCACCCTCGCCGAGGCGCCCGTCGACAAGACGCCGCAGCGCCAGCCCGCGAACGTCACGCCCGGCGCCGACGCCTCGCTCGCCTACCTCCGCGAGCGGGCGCCGAAGGTGCCGTTCAAGGTGATGGTGCCGACGGTGCTCGAGCGCTCGTCGTGGATCGACAGCGAGAAGCCTGTCCGCATGTACCGGATCGATCCCGACGGCAAGCACAAGACGATCAGGCTTACCTACCGGACGGGCGCAAGCAGGTACTGGGGCGTGCAGATGACCGACTGGGAGGAAGCGCCCGTGCTCTCGGAGCGAAACTTCGTGCGCTCGATCGGCGGGCGCCGGTACGAGCTGCACTACGTCGGGCCAAAGCTGCACATGGTCGTCCTGCGGCAGGGCGGCGCGAGCTACTGGGTCGTGAACACGCTGCTCGACGAGCTCTCGAACGAGACCATGCTCGCGATCGCCAAGGGCCTCAAACCGCTCTCGAGCATCAAGTGAACCTCGAACGTCACGGCGGCTCGTGGCTTGGGCGCGATGGGTGGTGCGAGACAAGGACGCAGGGAGTGGCGATAGCAACTGCGATCGCCACGACTGAGGACGCCGCTCTCGCGCCGCTCAGCGCGGGCCAGCTGCTCAGGCTCCGTGGCGTTCGAGGTTCTAGGTAGGTTCACCGGCCGTGAGCAGAGTGGCTGTCTTCGGCGCCGGCTACGTCGGCCTCGTCACTGGTGCGTGTCTCGCCGACCTCGGGCACGACGTCGTCGTCCGTGACGTCGTCACCGAGCGGATCGAGCGGTTGCGCGCCGGTGAGGTGCCGATCTTCGAGCCGGGACTCGACGAGCTGCTCGGCCGCAACGCCGAGCGGCTGATCTACACGCTCGACGTCGCCGAGGCCGTGCAGGATGCCGACTTCCTCTACGTCGCGGTCGGGACGCCGCCCACCTATTCGGGCGACGCCGACCTCTCCGCGGTCTGGACCGTGGTCGACGAGCTCAGCGGCCTCGAGGGACGGGCCGTGATGGTGATGAAGAGCACCGTCCCCGTCGGTACCGGCGCGAGGGTGCGCCACCGCCTCGACGAGCGGGGGCTCGAGCACGTCGGCTACGCCTCCAATCCCGAGTTCACGGCCGAGGGCACCGCCGTGCGCGACTTCCAGCATCCGGACCGGATCGTGGTCGGCTCGTTCGACGACGCAGACGGCGACGCGGTCGAGGCGCTGCACGAGGGCATCGACGGACCAGTCGTCCGCTGCGACGTCGCCTCGGCCGAGATGATCAAGCTCGCTGCGAATGCGGCGCTGATGACGCGGATCAGCTTCATCAACGAGATCGCGAACGTCTGCGAGGCGACCGGAGCGGACGTCGTGCGCGTCGCCGAAGGCGTCGGCCTGGATCGCCGGATCGGACCGAGCTTCCTGCGCGCCGGGATCGGCTACGGCGGCAGCTGCTTCCCGAAGGACTCGCTGGCCTTGAAGCAGCTCGCGGCCAACTCGGGCTACCACTTCCAGCTCCTGAACGCCGTCATCGAGGTGAACGAGCTGCAGAAGCGGCGCGTGATCGGAAAGCTGCAGCAGCATCTCGGCAGCCTCCGCGGCAAGAAGGTCGCGCTGCTCGGCGTCGCCTTCAAGCCGAACACCGACGACACTCGTGAGGCGCCCAGCCTCGTGCTCGCCGGACGGCTGGTCGCCGAGGGCGCGCACGTACGCGCCTGGGATCCGATCGCGAAGATCGACGACCTGCCCGGCGTCGAGCAGGTCGAGACGACCGAGGCCGCTCTCGCCGGGGCGGATGCGGTGGTGCTCGTGACCGAGTGGCCGGAGCTCGCCGACGTCGACTGGGCGCAGGCCCGCGGCGCTGCCGGCTCGGCCCAGCCCGTCTTCGTCGACGGCCGCAACATGCTCGATCCCGACCGGATGCGCGAGTCCGGCTGGGTCTACGAGAGCATCGGCCGCCCCTCCGCGTGAGCCTGCCCGCCGTCATCCTCGTCGGCGGCCTCGGCACCCGCTTGCGGCCCCTGACGGATCGGACCCGGAAGGACATGCTCCCGCTCGTCGACCGGCCGCAGCTCGCCTACACGTTCGAGAACCTGCGCCGCTTCGGCGTCACCAGGGCGATCATCTCGTGCGGCTACCTGCCGACGCAGATCCAGGAGTACTTCGGCGACCGCTACGGCGACCTCGGGCTCGAGTACAGGATCGAGGAGGAGCCGCTCGGAACCGGTGGCGCGATCCGTTTCGCTGCGGAGGGGATCGAGGAGCCGTTCTTCGCTCTCAACGGCGACTCGCTCCGCGAGACCGATCTCGGCGCCCTCGTCGACTTCCACCGGGAACGGCGGTGCCGGGCGACGATCCTGCTGACGCCGGTCGAGGATCCCAGCCGCTACGGGCTCGTTCGCGTGCACGGCGACGACGGCCGGGTGTTGAGCTTCCTCGAGAAGCCGCGCCCGGAGGAGATCGACACGAACCTGATCAACGCCGGCATGTACGTGCTCGAGCCGGACGTGCTCGACCTGATTCCGGCCGGCCGGCCCGTCTCGATCGAGCGCGAGGTGTTCCCGCAGCTCGTCGGGGAGCAGGCCGTCTACGGGGTCGCGCTGCCCGGCTACTGGCTCGACATAGGCACCCCGGACGCCTACCTGCAGGCGCACCGAGACGTGCTCGAGCGGAATTTCGTCACGGAGCTCGGCGAGAGGCTGGGCCACGAGTACACGCTCGTCGCCGACGGCGCCGTGACCGCGGACGCGCGGCTCGTCCCGCCGGTATTCGTCGGCAAGGGCGCCAGGATCGGGGCGGGTGCGCGGATCGGCAGCCTGGCCGTGATCGGCGCGGGCGCGATGATCGGGGAAGGGGCGTCGATCGAGTCGTCCGTGATCGGTGCTGGTGCGGTCGTCGGACCGCGAACGCACGTCTCCGGGTCGATCGTCGGCGAGCAGGCCCAGCTCGGCGCCGAGTGCGAGGTGCGCGGCCTCTGCGTCGTCGGCCCTGGCGCCCGGGTCGGTGACAGGAATATGCTCGACCACGGGATGCGCGTGGCAGCTGACGAGACGATTGCGGCGGGCGCGGTGTCCTTCTCGTGAGCGTCGACTCGCCGAACCTCGGCTCGCTCGACCGGTGGGCGTTCGACGTGCGCAAGGTCGAGAAGCCGTGGGGGTACGAGCTGATCTGGGCGCTCTCGGAGGTCTACTGCGGCAAGGTGCTGTTCGTGAAGGCCGGCGCCGCGCTGAGCCTCCAGTTCCACAACGAGAAGGACGAGTCGTGGCTCGTCCAGTCGGGCCGGGCCAAGCTCGAGCTCGGCGAGGTCGGACAGGCGGTCCTGAACGAGGAAGTGATCTCCGCGGGCGCCGCCTTCCGCTACCGGCCCGGCACCGTCCACCGCGTCACCGCGATCGAGGACACGACCATCCTCGAGGTCTCGACTCCGCACCTGGACGACGTCGTCCGGCTCGAGGATCTCTACGGCCGCGAGGGAACCTCCGCTCCCTGACACAACGCTGGCAAGCCTGACACGACTCTGGTAAGGTTGTCGGGATGCAGGCGCTCACGATCGGCGAAGCGGCGGCGCAGACCGGCTGGTCGCCCCGGATGCTCCGCTACCTGGAGGACGCCCGCCTGGTCGTCCCCGAGCGGACCAAGGCCGGCTATCGCCTCTACGGGCTGCGCGAGCTGAATCAGCTCCGCTCGTTGCGCGACCTCCGCGAGCGATTCTCCGTCGAGCTCGGCGAGCTCGCGTTCGCGGCGCGGCTGCGCCGCGATGCTGGCCTTCGCGCGGCGGTCGAGACCTGGCTGCACGGCAGCGCGCCGTCCGCCGACTGGGTCGACTGGGAGCAACGCAAGCACGAACGTCTCCTGGCCGTCGCCTGAGCACTCCACCTACACTGCCCCGCTGACAGAACGAAAGGATTCGATGGCTACGACGAAGCGATACGACGTAAAGGATCTGGCGCTCGCCTCCGACGGCGTGCGCAGGATCGAGTGGGCCGACCGGCAGATGCCGGTGCTGGCGGCGATCCGCGAGCGGTTCGAGGCCGAGCAGCCCCTGTCGGGCTACCGGATCTCGGCCTGCCTGCACGTGACGACCGAGACGGCGAACCTGATGCGCACGCTCCAGGCGGGCGGCGCCGACGTCGTCATCTGCGCGTCCAACCCGCTCTCGACGCAGGACGACGTCGCCGCCGCGCTCGTCGACGAGTACGGGATCTCGACCTTCGCGATCAAGGGCGAGGACAACGACTCGTACTACCAGCACATCGAGGCCGCGGTCGACCACAAGCCGCACATCACGATGGACGACGGCGCCGACGTGATCGGCGTCCTCCACACGGCCCGCCGTGAGCAGCTCGGCGACGTGATCGCGGGCACCGAGGAGACGACCACCGGCGTGATCCGCCTGAAGGCGCTCGAGCGCGACGGCAAGCTCGCATTCCCGGTCGTCGCGGTCAACGAGGCGAAGACGAAGCACCTCTTCGACAACCGCTACGGCACCGGCCAGTCGACGCTCGACGGCGTCATCCGCGCCACGAACGTGCTCCTCGCCGGACGCACGCTCGTCGTCGCCGGCTACGGCTGGTGCGGTCGCGGCGTCGCGATGCGGGCGAAGGGGATGGGCTCGAACGTCGTCGTCACCGAGGTCGACCCGATGAAGGCGATCGAAGCAGTGATGGACGGCTTCATGGTGATGACGATGGAGGAAGCCGCCAAGATCGGCGACATCTTCATCACCGCGACCGGCGACAAGTCCGTCGTCGCGAAGAGCCACATGGAGCAGATGAAGGACGGCGCGATCCTCGCCAACACGGGCCACTTCAACGTCGAGATCGAGTTGCCGGCGCTGCGCGCGCTCGCCAGCGAGACCCGCCAGGCACGTGAGTTCGTCGAAGAGTTCACGATGAGCGACGGCCGCCGGCTCTACCTGATCGCGGACGGCCGGCTCGTCAACCTCGCCGCCGCCGAGGGGCACCCGGCGCAGGTGATGGACATGTCCTTCGCCAACCAGGCCCTCTCCGCCGAGTACGTCGTCCAGAACGCGACCTCGCTCGAGAAGAAGGTCTACGTCGTCCCGGAGGAGATCGACAACGAGATCGCGCGCCTCAAGCTCGCGACCATGGGCGTCGAGATCGACCAGCTCACCGAGGAGCAGGCGAAGTACCTGGCCTCGTGGGACGAAGGAACCTAAGCCCCGAGCAGATCATTCGCCTGGAAGCCGGCGCTGTCGTCGTTCTCGACCAGCGCCGGCTTCCGGACGAGGAAGTCGAGCTTCGCTGCGAGTCGGCGGCGGAGGTCGCCGACGCGATCCGGACGCTCGCCGTGCGCGGCGCGCCGGCGATCGGCGTCGCGGCCGCGTACGGGTACGCGCTCGCGGCCGGGCGGGGCGAGGATCTCGGCGCGGCGTACCGTGTGCTCGCCGAGTCGAGGCCGACGGCTGTGAACCTCATCTGGGCGCTCGAGCAGCTGCGCGACGACCCCTCCCCGGAGCGGGCGCGCGCCTTGCACACAGCGGAAGTTGATCGGTGCAAGCGCATGGGTACCCATGCATCGGCCCTCTTCGGGCCCGACACGAAGGCATTGACGCACTGCAACGCCGGCGGCCTGGCGACGGGCGGCTACGGCTCGGCGGTCGGAGCGTTGCGCGCGGCCTGGGAGGACGGCCTGCTCGCGCACGTCTGGGTCGGCGAGACGAGGCCGCTGCTCCAGGGAGCGCGACTGACGGCGTGGGAGCTCGAGACGCTCGGCATCCCGCATGCGGTGATCGCCGACTCGGCGGCTGCGCACCTGATGAGTCGCGGCGAGGTCGACTGCATCGTCACGGGAGCCGACCGGATCGCCGCGAACGGCGATTCGGCGAACAAGATCGGCACATATGGTCTGGCCGTGGCCGCCGCCCATCACCGGATTCCGCTGTTCGTCGTCGCTCCGACGTCGACGATCGATCCGGCGACGCCGACGGGCGCCGGCATCCCGATCGAAGAGCGCGCTGGAGCCGAGATCAGCACCCGCTTCCCGGCGCACAATCCCGCTTTCGACGTCACGCCGGCAGAGCTGATCGCCGCGATCGTGACCGAGGAAGGTGTCCATCGCCCGCCCTACGAGGAGTCATTGCCCCGATGAGCGCGCTCGACGAGGTCGTCCGCGAAGTGGCCGCCGATCCCGCTTCGATCGGGCTGATCCTGCACGGCTCACGGGCCGCAGGCGTCGACGGGCCGGGCTCGGATTACGACCTCGTCCGCGTCGTCACCGACGCGAGCTACGCGGCTCGCAGCGACGGGCAGGAGATCCGCGAGCGGCGACCGGGGCCTCCCAAGATGGACATCGTCTACGCCTCCCCGGAGGGGCTGCGTCTGCGCGCCAAGTCGACGGACGGCTACACGCCGATGTTCGTGAACGCCAGGGTCGTCGCCGACACGGACGGCGAGGTCGCTGCGCTGGTCGAGGCGATCGTCGCGAACGCCGGCGCACGCGCGTGGGACGAGCTCGATGAGCTCTACGACGACTACTTGAACTGCTTCTTCCGCTCGCTGAAGGCGTGGCGGCGTGGCGACGAGCTCGGCGCTCGTATGCAGGCGGCCCACTCGTGCCTCTGTGTCGTCCGGCTCCTCTTCGCCGCCGAACATCAGCCGGCGCCTTACCACGATCAGTTGCGGGGCCCGCTTGAGACCCTGGAGCTCGCGCAGGGATGGGAGGAGGGGTTCCTCGCGGAGACGCTGGCGCGCGTGCTCGCGACCGGTGACCCGACACTCCAGCAGGCGCTCGAGCTGCGTGTCGAGGCGCTGTTCGACGCTCGTGGCATCGCCCATCAGTGGGGTCCAGAGGACGGTCTCGACGTCGTGAAGGAGCACCGGTTCGAATGAAGGCGATCATCCTCGCCGGCGGGTACGCAACGCGGCTACAGCCGCTCACCGACGATCTCTCGAAATGCCTGCTGCCGGTCGGAGGCAAGCCGATGGTCGACTGGATCCTCGAGCGGATCCGCGAGGTCGAGGAGATCGACGAGGTGCACGTCGTCACCAACAGCCGCTTCGCCCGGGACTTCGAGCACTGGGCGATGTTCAAGGATGGCGTCACCGTCCACGACGATCGGACGACGTCGAACGAGGACCGGCTCGGTGCGATCGGAGACGTCGCCTTCACGCTCGACCGGGCGGGGATCGTCGACGACGACGTGATCGTGATCGCCGGCGACAACCTGTTCGACTACGACCTGCAGGAGTACGTCGACTTCTGGCGCGGCAAGGGCGTCGCGAGCGCGGTGGCGGTGCGCGACGTCGGTGACCTCCGGCTCGCCAGCCAGTACGGGATCGTCGCCCTCGACGGCAACGACCGCGTGATCGACTTCGTCGAGAAGCCACCCGAGCCGACCAGCACGCTTGCCGCGACCGCGACCTACATCTACCACCGCGAGCACCTGCCGCTCGTGTCGCGGTATCTCGCCGAGGGGAACCCGCCCGACCAGTCCGGGAGCTTCTTCGAGTGGCTGCGCTCGCGCGAGCCGGTCTACGGCTACTGGTTCACCGGGATCTGGCTCGATATCGGCGACAAGGAGCAGCTGCTCGCCGCCGACAACATGCTCCGCCGAGCGCAGGGCCTCCCCGAGCGCGACCAGTACGAGCTCGAGATTTAGCAAGTCGTCACGACCCCGTGACACACCCGTGACAGGTGTGCCCGTACGGTCGAGGCAATGCTCCTCGACATCCTGCTGCCGAACCGCTGCGCCGCCTGCGGCATTCCCGGGTCTGCGCTCTGCCTCGGCTGTCGCGACTCGCTGATCCGGCTGGCGCCGCCGCTCTGCGACCGCTGTGGCTCTCCCGGCGCCTGGCCGGTCAAGCGCTGTGCCGAGTGCAGCGGCCGGAGGATCGCGTTCGCGAGCGCGCGCGCAGCGGTCGTCTACGACGCCACGGCCCGCCGCTTCGTGCAGGCCTGGAAGGAGCACGGGCAGCGTAGGCTTGCACGCGAGGCGGCAGCGATCATCGCCGAGACGCTGTCGCGACCTGCGGCGCCTGTGCTGGCGTTCGTTCCCTCCGACGGGGAACGGGCGCTGCACCGCGGCCACCGGCCGGCCGAGGCGCTCGCCCGCGAACTCGGCCGCGTCTGGGAGCTGCCGGTCGCACCGCTCGTCCGACGAGCCCGTTCGGTCGAGCGCCAGCGAGGGCTCGGTCTGCAGGCACGCCGACGGAACGTTCGCGGCGCGTTTGCGTCGGCGCGTGCGTCGCCGGGCCGGGTCTGCCTCGTCGACGATGTCTACACGAGCGGCGCGACCGCCGGCGCGGCGGCATCCGCGCTCAAGCAGGGCGGCGCTCGCCGAGTGGAAGTGGTGACGCTCGCACGCGCTGTGCGCTGAGACGGCGGGCATGGTTGCGCTCGCGATGACCCGCTCCGTCCGCGGTCGGTTACCCTGAGGTCAACCACCGGACGGAGGAGACGCGATGCGACTCGAGGTCAAAGGCCGAAACGTCGAGGTCAACGATTCGATCCGGAGGTACGCCGAGGACAAGCTCGACAAGATCGAGAAGCAGCTGCCGGAGCCGACGCAGATCGAGGTCGAGCTGACGCTCGAGACCAACCCGTCGATCGCCGACGATCACATTGCCGAGGCGACGGTGTGGACGAAGGGCTCGACGCTGCGCGTGCGCGAGCGCTCGGCCGGCTTCGAGGCCTCGATCGACCAGCTCGCCGACAAGCTCGAGCGGCAGGTGAAGCGCTACCGCGAGAAGCGCAGCCGCCGCGAGACCGGTCGGCGCGCGAACGGAAGCGGGCCTGAAGAGCCGACCTTCTCGGGCCAGCAGCTCGACCGGATGATCGTCAAGTCGAAGCAGTTCGACCTGCAGCCGCTCACCCCGGACGAGGCGACGGTCGAGCTGGAGCTGATCGGCCACGACTTCTTCGTCTTCGTCAACATCGAGACGGGCAAGCAGAACGTCGTCTACCGCCGTCGTGACGGGGCGTACGGGTTGATCGAGCCGCAGCAGTAGCGTGGGGCTCTTCCGCCGCGCCAAGCCTCTGCACGAGCAGCTCGCAGAGCAAGCAGATCTGGACATCGGCGCCGAGGACGGCGAGTCCGAGCCCGGGCAACGCACGCCGTCGCGGCTGGCGGGGCTGATGCACGGGCTTGCGGACGGCTTCCTCTCGGCCCCGCCTGACGAGTTCGGGCGGCCGTCGCCGTTCGGCGAGGTCGCCGTGCACGGAGTCCCGCGCGCCCGCGAGTGGGACACGGTCGCCACCGTCGCCGCGGAGCTTCCCGGCGAGGAGGTGCATTTCACGTCGCTGCCCGACGGCACGCTCCTGGTCGAGGAGGACGTTCCCGACGGCGCCCTGAGCCCGCTGGCGGATGCGATCGAGGCGTCGATCAACCCGCCGTACGTCGCCGAGGGCGTCCGCCGCGACGACACCGTCTGGGCTGTGGGCGCAAAGCGGATCCAGGTGCGCTCATTTCCCGGACACGAGGAGGACGAGCTCGAGCTCCTCGAGGACGGCCAGATCGTGATCGGCCGCCGTCTCGACGGCGACCTGTTCGAAATTCAGGTCTCGCCGGTCTAGACCGCGCTGCTGATGTTCGCCCAGACGCTGAACCCGACCGTGCGCCCGGACGCGTACGCGAGCCCGCGCCGGCCGAGCTGCGCATGGAAGCGCGGTGCGAGCGTCCGGAAGAGCCGGTCCTTGCCGCCAACGAGCCGACGCAGCCGCAACTCCCGCCCGATGCCGTACGCGGCGATCCCCTCGGAGTAGCCGAGGAAGCGCGCGCCGCGCGGCAGCGAGATCGTCCGAGTCGGGGCGGCGCTGTGGACCTCGAGCCCGGCGGCCGTCTCGACGATCAGGCCGGGAGCGGCGAGCACCGCAGCCTGCACCGCCCCTGGCGCGAACGTGCGCTCCCGGACCAGCTTGCCGGCAGGCGAGATCGTCAGCACGCTGCCGTTGGCGAGCACAGCCGCGTAGCCGCGTGAGTGCGCGCTCAGGTAGACGACGCGGTCGGCCGCGGTCAACGAGAAGCGCCGCGAGCCGTTCGGAGCGAGGACGATGATCGTGCGCCCCGTCGCATAGGGGAGCGAGCCCTCCCAGACGCGGCCGAGGATCACCGGTGGCGGCCCGTCGACATCGGCCGGCAGGAACGCGACGCGTTTCGCCTTCGCCTGCCCGCCTTTCGTCCAGAGCGACCATTCCCGAATGTTCCCGCCGGTGTACGTCAGCCAGAGAGCGCGGCCCTGCGTCGCGATCACGCCCCCGACTCCGCTGCCGGTGCTCGTGCTGACGAAGCAATGGCTCGCGAGTCGCCGGTCGCCGCGGGTCGCCACGTTCCAGAGCCGTACCTCGTGGCAGCCGCGCGTGTACTCGTCCGCGTAGGCGAGATCGACGCCGGCGATCGCAACACTCGACACGGGTCCTGCGACCTGCTGCTCGCGCGCCGTGGCCGCTCCTGCGGCCGGCGCGAGCGCGAGAACGAGGGCGAGAGCGAGGATTCGGAGCATCGCGGCGGACGCTACCGCGAGGCTGTTAGTCGTCCGTGAAGCCGGGGTGAAGAAATCCCCCAGCGGCTACCCTGTGGCGATGGCGAACGCCAACTTCGGCAAGCTCGAGAAAGTCCTCCGCGTCGGCGAGGGCCGCCGCCTGAAGTCGCTCGCTCGGCAGGCGGACTACATCGCCACGCTCGAGCCCGAGCTGCAGGCGCTCTCGGACGAGGAGCTCCGCGGCACGACCGCCCGCCTCCGCGAGCGGCTCGACAACGGCGAGGCGGTCGACGAGCTCCTCTTCGACGCCTACGCCGCCGTCCGCGAGGCGCGCTGGCGCGAGTCGCAGCAGCGAATGTTCGACGTCCAGATGATGGGCGCGATCGTCCTCCACGAGGGCGACATCGCCGAGATGAAGACCGGTGAGGGCAAGACCTTCGTCGCCTCCGCCGCGCTCTACCTGAACGCGCTCCCCGGCGAGGGCGTCCACCTGGTCACGACGAACGACTACCTCGCCAAGCGCGACGCGGAGTGGAACCGGCCCGTCTTCGAGCGCCTCGGCATGACGGTCGGCGCGATCCAGAACATGATGCCGTTCGCCGAGCGCCGTGAGGCCTACGCCGCCGACATCACCTACGGCACCAACTCCGAGTTCGGCTTCGACTACCTGCGCGACAACATGGCCGTCACGAAGGACGGGCTCGTGCAGCGCAGCCACTCCTTCGCGATCGTCGACGAGGTCGACTCGATCCTGATCGACGAGGCGAGGACGCCGCTGATCATCTCCGGCGAGCCCGAGACCGCCGCGACGACGTACTACGACTTCGCGCGGATCGTGAAGGACCTGCAGGGGGCGCCCGCGACCCGGAAGAGCGAGAAGGGCGAGGACGAGACCGAGCTCTCCGGCGCCGACTACCTCTACGACGAGAAGCACAAGACGGTCTCACCGGCGCAGACGACGATCGACGCCGTCGAGCGTGCGCTCGGGCTCGAGAACCTCTACGACCCGCGCCACGTCCAGCTCGTCAACCACCTGATCCAGGCGCTGAAGGCGCAGTCGCTCTACCAGCGCGACGTCGACTACGTCGTCCAGGACGGCGAGGTCAAGATCGTCGACGAGTTCACCGGCCGCCTGATGGAGGGTCGCCGCTGGAGCGAGGGCCTGCACCAGGCCGTCGAGGCGAAGGAGGGCGTCCGGATCCAGGAGGAGAACCAGACGCTCGCCACGATCACGCTCCAGAACTACTTCCGCCTTTACGAGAAGCTCGCCGGCATGACCGGTACCGCGAAGACGGAGGAGAAGGAGTTCGTCGAGATCTACAACCTTCACGTGGTCGAGATCCCGACCAATGTGAAGGTTGCCCGGCTCGACGAGAACGACTACATCTTCAAGACCAAGGAAGCCAAGTTCAAGGCCGTCCTGGACGACATCGTCGAGCGCCACGAGGAAGGCCAGCCTGTCCTCGTCGGCACGATCGCGGTCGAGACCTCCGAGTACCTCGCCGAGCTCCTGAAACGGCGCGGCGTCCCGCACAACGTCCTCAACGCGAAGGAGCACGAGCGGGAGGCCGAGATCATCAAGGACGCGGGC
>DATMEO010000109.1:0-21054 GCA_035556515.1 Gaiellaceae bacterium | reverse complement strand
CCGTCGGCGCCGATCACGGCGACGAGCCTCTGCGCCGCATCGAGTCGGCCGCCCGGACGCGGGATCTCGCTGCCCGGCGAGCGGACCGCGGTCGGATTCGCGAACGCGAAGCCGCTCTCGTCGTCGAAGATCCGAATCGCCGGCGGCTCGAGCACCGGCGCGCGCAGCTCCACCTCTCCCAAGGGGTACTTGGCGTGCTCGCGTGCGGACGAGCCGCTCGCGAAGTAGGACTGCAGCGTCTGGGCAGCGAGCTGGACGACGACGTCACCGTCGATCCGACCCGGCCAGCCGCGCTCGAGATCCGAGTCGGCAGGGGTGAACATGCACAGTCGCATCAGAGGTTGCGGCGGAGGAGCACGAAGCCGAGCGGCAGCAGGGCGAGCATGGTCGCATACGGCATCAACGCACGACGCTCGCCTTCGAGCACGCGCTCGCGCGTCGGGCCTTCGCCGAGCAGCTGCCGGGTCGTCGAGGCCGCGTCGTCCGCGTCCGACTCCGCAAAGACCCGGCCGCCGGTGAGCTCGCCCGCGCGGCGAAGCAGCGCGGCGCTCGCCGGATCGGGCGTGTAGCCGCGCTCCGGAACGCCGGTTTCGTAGATCCGCTCGCCGCCGTCCCAGACGTGGACGAAGAGCGTCTCCACGCGCGGCTTGCGCGCGAAGGCCCGCGTCAGCTCCTCGTCGACCGGCTGCGACTCGCCGTCGGTGTAGACGACGAGCACACGCTTGCGCGCGGACGGCGAAAAGAAGCCGCGCTCCGGGATGCCCGCGAGCGCGTTCAACTGCGTGGCGCGGGTCGAGAAGAACAGCGCGGGCGGCGGCCGCTCGATCCCGATCGACCTGTCGAGCGTCGAGCGGAAGACCGACTCGTCCACCGTCGGAAAGAGGTGCGGCAGCAGCCGGTCGGTGAGCGACAGGATCCCGACGGGGATGCCAGGCAGCTCCGCGCGCAGCGCATCCGCCCCGGCCTGGACGCGCTCGAGCCTCGTGGGCGCGCCGGAGCGGGAGGAGGCGAGCATCGACCGGGACACGTCGAAGACGACGAACACCTCGGCGTCAGTGCGCTCGTTGATGGTCGTCGTCGTCTCGACGATCGGCTGCATTGCTGCCAGCCCGAGCAGGCACGGGGTGAGAGCGAGCGCCGCAGCCAACGGCACGAGCGACCAGAGCGGCGGCTGCGCGAGACCGAGACTCGTGCGCACCCGCCGCGCGCGCCGCTCACGGAGTGCGAACACCGCTAGCGGGACGAGCAGCGTCAGCGCGAGCACGGCGCCGAGCGGCGTCAGGAAGCGCACGTCCACGCGTCAGTAGCCACTGCCGACGCGGCCCTGCCCGGAAACGCGTCCCTGCGCGCCGCCCTGGCTGGGGTCGTTCGGAGGCAGCGTCGCCGCCTCCGGCCGGCGGAGCAGGATCTCGAGGTTCCGGAGCGCGTCGAGGTTGTCCGGATCGGCGGCGATCGCGTTCTGGAACGCGCCGACGGCACGGGCGAGGATCTGCGACGCCTCCTGGCCGTCGGTGCTGTAGCGGCCGATCGTGAGCACGCCGAGGTTGTTCAGCTGCTGCGCCTGGCGACGCGGCTCCCGCTCGATGCGGGCCTGCAGCGTCACCTCGAGCTGCGCGCGGCCTCGGAGCGCCTCCAGCTCGGGCGACGTGATCGCGACTTTTCCCGGCTGCACCTGCGCGAAGAGCGCGACCGTCTTGCGGTGCGAGACGTCGTCGTCGGCTCCGAGCAGGCGCACGCCGGGCTCGCCTGGCAGGAAGCCGAGATCGTCCCAGAGCGACCGGCGCACGCGCGGACCGCCCTGAAAACGCACGTCGTCCGCGGCGATCTCGCCGGGGACGCGGATCACGTCGACGGCGAGCACGGCGAGCGCGACCGCGGCTGGCACGGCCAGCACCGCGAGGATGCGGACGACCCACGTGCGGCGGCTCATCGCCGCACCTCCAGCCGGCCGAGCAGGCGTTCGTTGACCGCGAGGAGGACGACGAAGCCGAGGGCGACGAGCACGAACGACCACGGCAGCGCGTGCCGGAGGCTCTGGCCCTCGGGCGGCGCGACGGGCGAGGCTGCGGACGACTCGCGCAAGAACGCCGAGTCGCCGACGATCTGACGGATCCGCGCGTACTTCTCCGGCGTCGGGAAGAGCGGCACGATCCGGAGGCCGACCCCGTCCTGGCGGAGCTCGGCCGCGACCTCGCTGAGCCGGACGACCTCGTCCGGGAGGATCTCCAGGTCGCTGACGAGCACGATCGACCCGTTCGACGTGCCCTCACGGACGAGCGTCTCGTGCGCGACCCGCAGACCCTGGGAGATCCTCGTGCCGGCGCGGAAGTCTTTCCACGGGTCGACCGGCAGCTCGCCGCTCGCGCTCGCCGCCTCCGGCCGGAAGAACCGCAGCAGCGGCAGCAGCTCGCGGGCAGGCGTGCCGGGCGGCAGCAGCTCGTAGGCGGCATCGGAGAACGCGACCACGCCGGTGCGCTCGCCCGAGCGGGCCAGCTTGCGGATCGTCTGGCCGAACGCATCCTCGTAGACGCTCGCCGAGAGGTCGAGCACGAGCATCCCGGTCGTACCGGACGGGACGAGCGGCGCGCGGCGCGGGTCGATGCTGCGGGCGACGAGCACTGCAGCGGCGAGGAAAGCGACCAGCGCGACGGCCAGAACCGCGCGAAGCGCGGCGGTGCGGCGCACGGCGCGGCGGAACCGCTGCGGCTCGGTGGTCGGGATCGGCGTGCGGAGCTCAAACGGAAGCGCCATCGGCTCCCCTCAGCTCGGCGACGAGCGACGTCGTCTCGGCGGCGGCAGGCGCCTCGAGCCGCCAAGCCAGCGCGCGCACGCGCGCGGCGCGGCCGTCGCCGTCGAGCTCGAACGCCAGCGCCTCGAGCGCTTCGCGCTGCTCGTCGGCGTCACCGTGGTCGCGGACGCGCTCGACCCGCTGCAGCGCTCGCTCCAGCGCCGACGGCTGATCCTCCTCGTGCGGCTCGGGCCGGCGGCGGCGCACCTCGCGCGCGACGAGCGTGACGGGGAAGGCGAGCAGCGCCAGCGCAGCCGCGAGCAGCGCGCCGCCGAGCAGCCAGGCCGGCACGCGGTACGACAGCTCGACGACGGGAGCAAGCGTGGCGCCGAACTCGCCGCCGGGGCCGAGCGACGCGTACGAGGGGATCTGCTGCTCGGCAGGGCTGAGCCGCGAGATCGCATCGAGCGGCGGCCAGAAGACCTTGCGCAGCTCCCTGACCTTGCCGGTCTTCGGATCCTCGTAGGAGACCCGTGCGGGGTTGAAGCGGTAGGTGCGGCGCTCGCCGCGACCCTCCTGCTCGCCGAGCACGCTCTGCAGGCGGCTGGGGACGCAGGCGATCGTGATGCATCTGAGCGTTGCCTCCCAGCGCAGCCGCGTGAAGTGCGAGAAGTCGTCGCGCGTGCGCCTGACCCCACCCTGGATCCGGTAGGGAAGAAAGTCGAGGCTCGTCTGCACGCGGTCGGGATCGAGATCGTCCTTGTCGACGATCACGTCCAGCCGCGCCTGCACGACCTCTCCGAAAAGGTGCGCGGTCGGCGTCAGCGCGCGGCTTGTCGCCAGCGAGCGGCCGGGCGGCGGTGCCGCCTCGTCGCCGTCGCCTCCGCAGCCTGCGAGCAGCCCCGACGAGCCGATTGCTAGCGCGAGCAGCAGCGCCCTCACGCGCGCCCCCTTGTGAACAGGCGTTGATCGGCCCAGGTGAGAAACGAGTAGAGGACGTCGCGGTGCTCGTGCGAGGAGACGAGGACGGGCTCGAGGTCGAGCGCGCGCAGCCGTTGGAGCAGATCGCGGCGACGGTCCTCGTTCTCCTGCCGGCGCTGCTCGGCGTCGTCCGTGGCGAACCGGACGAGCCCACCGCCCTCGACGCCGTCGGGAGCCTCGAACGCGACGACGAGACCGCCGACGTCCGGGAAGCTCTGCTCCCAGACCGGATCCTGGATCACGACCGGGACGACCTCCCAGCGGCGTTCGAGCGCCCGAAGCCAGTCGTCGCGCTCGGGCTCGACGAGGAAGTCGGAGAGGACGAAGACGAACGTGCCCGCAGGCAGGTCGCGCGGATGCTCGAGCAGGTGCCGCAGGCCGCGGGCGACCGTGTCATCTGGCGCGCCGAACGGGCGGTTGAGATCGAGCAGGCCGAGCTCTCCCTCACTGCGGGGCGGATGCCAGAACGGGATCACCTCCCCCTCGTCGAAGTAGCCGAGCAGGCCCCGCGCCGCGACGGCGCTGTCCCCGATCAGGCGGACGCACTGGCGGATTGCCTCCGCCTTGTCGAGCCACGGCCACGGCTCGCCGAACGCGAACATCGAGGGCCGCCGGTCGCTCAGGACGACCACGCGCGGCGCCTCCTCGGCGAAGTGCTCGCGGACAACGAACTCGTCGGTGCCGCGGGCGAGGGAGAGCCGGGCGGAGGCCGGCCAGTCGATCTTGCCCATGTCGTCGCCCGGCCTGTAGGGCCGCGAGGCGGCGACGTCGGAGCCGTGCCCGCGCCGGACGCTGTGCAGGCCGCCGAACGCGAGCCCGAGCACGCGGCGCCGCGGGATCAGCGGGAAGGTGGCGGTCACCCGGCGAGCGCGACCGGCTCTTCGAGCTCCGTGCCCGGCCTGGGAGCGAGCGCGAGGCACTGCTCGCGGAAGCGGGATGCCGCCGCGTCCCAGCCGATCTCACGTGCGGTCGCGACGAAGCTCGGCGTGAAGACGATTCGGTGCATGGTGACGGGGAGGAAGAGCCGCTCCACGTCCACGGGCGTGACGAAGTCGCGCCCGTCGAGCAGCGCCCAGGCCCGGACTGCACGCTCGAGCGCGAGGCTGCCGCGCACGGAGGCGCCGATCGCGACTCCATCGAACTCGCGCGTCGCGCGCACCAGCTGGATCGTCCAGCGCCGGATCGCGGGATCGAGGTAGACGTCCTCGACCGCGTGCCGAAGGGTGCGGACGCCGTCCAGGTCGACGACCGGGCGGAGGGTGGCGAGTGGGTGCGCGCGCAGCTGCGCTTCGACGATGTGCAGCTCGTCCTCCTCGCTCGGGTAGCCGAGCGCCGTGCGCATGAAGAAGCGGTCGAGCTGCGCCTCGGGCAGCGGGAACGTCCCCTCCTGCTCGATCGGGTTCTCGGTCGCGAGCACGAGGAAGGGATCGGGCAGCGGCCGGGTGACGCCGTCGATGGTCACCTGCGTCTCGGCCATCGCCTCGAGCAGCGCGGACTGCGTCTTCGGCATCGCGCGGTTGATCTCGTCCACGAGCACGACGTTCGCGAAGACCGGGCCGGCGCGGAACTCGAAGTCGCGCTCCTTCTGGTCGAAGACCGAGAGACCCGTCACGTCTGTCGGCTGGAGGTCGGGGGTGCACTGGATCCGGGCGTTCGTGGCGCCGTCGACGCTGCCGGCGATCGCGCGTGCAAGCACCGTCTTCGCCGTGCCGGGCACGTCCTCGAGCAGCACGTGGCCGCCGCAAACGAGCGCGGTCATGACGAGCTTGATCTCCTCCGTCTTGCCGCGAACGACCGTCTCGATGTTCGCGAGCAACCGGGCTGCGACCTCGGCCGCTGCGGTGTCCCCGCGGCTCTCGCTCGACGTGCTCATCGCTCGCAGACCCCGCGCATCTGACATGTCACGATAAATGCGGGTCTACCTGCGCGCAACAGCGGCTCACGGCTCGGTGTGGACGATCACGTCGGCGACGTCGGGACGGGCGCGGCGCAGGCGCTCCTCCACCTCGCTCGCCCTGGCGTGCGCCTCCGCGAGCGTCGAGCCCGGGTCGAGCCCGAGCGTGAGGAAGGCGACGACGCCCTTCTCGGTGCGCAGCAGCCGCAGCTCCCGCGGCGGGCCGCCGGCGGCCAGCGCCACGGCGTCCTCGATCTCGGCCGCCTCGACCTCCTCGCCCAAATCGACCTCGGCGAGCGGCTCGAGATGCGTCTGCACCGAGCCGATCTCGGGAACGGCGCGCACGATCTCGTGCTCGACCTGCTCTGCGATCTCATGCGCCTCCTCGAGCGAGAGCTCGCCCGGCAGCTTCAGGTGCAGCGAGAGCTCAGTGTGCCCGTCGAGCGAGACGATGCTGAGGTTGTGGATCTCGCGCACGCGCGGCACCGAGAGCGCTGCAGCGTGGGCGCGCTCGCGCAGGGCTGCCTCGCCTTGTCGCGGCTCGACATGGACGACGACGTCGATCCCGGGCAGAGCGCGCTCGAGCTCCTCCTCGACCCGGTCGGCCGTCGCATGGCCCTGGCCCACCGCCGCGGCGGGCGGCACCGAGATGACGGCGTCGGCGAACGTCCTCCCCGCCGCCTGGCGCAGGCGAAGCCGTTCGAGCTGAACCGGCGGCTCGATCCGGGCGATCGCCGCACGGGCCGCCTCCTCCGCATCCGCCGGCGCGCGGTCCATCAGCACGTCGACGTTGCGGCGGATCAGCCGCGCCGCCGCGACAAGCACCAGCGCGGCGACGAAGAGCGCTGCGATCGAGTCGCCCCCGGGGTATCCGGCCGACGCGGCGACGAGCCCGGCGAGCACGGCCAGCGTGCCGGCGAAGTCGCTGCCGAAATGGAGCGCGTTCGAGAAGAGCGCCTCGCTGCGATAGCGCCTCGCAGTGCGGAGCGAGACGACGGTGCGGCCGAGGTCGATCGCGAGCACGATGCCGACGACCGCGAAGACCCACCAGCTCGTGTCGACGACGCTTTCGGCCGTCCCGGCGAGGCGCGTGACGGCGAGCGCGGCCACGACGAGGCTGACAAGGGCGAGGACGGTCGCCTCGCCCAGCGCGGCCAGGTGCTCCGCCTTGCCGTGCCCGTACTGGTGGCCGCGGTCAGCCGGGCGGCCCGCGACCCCGATCGCGAAGAACGTGAGCAGCGCCGCGACGAGGTCCGTGCCCGAGTGAAGCGCCTCGGAGACCAGGCCGAGGCTGCCGCTCGCCAGGCCGGTGCCCAGCTTGAGCGCCACGAGAGCCGCCGCCGCGCCGATCGAGACGAGCGCGGTACGGCGCTGCGGGGTCATGCGAAGAAGGCTAGATCAGTACCAGCTGCCGCGGCGGAAGCCGCCGAACGCCAGCCCGAGGATGATCAGGATCAACCCGAGGATGAGGCGATCGGTCACCGCGAGCACGATGCCGATGATGACGAGGATTGCGCCGATTCCCATGCGCGGGACTATCTCACGCCGAGTCGGACGGCAAACTCCAGGCGGCTTTTTACGAAACCTTGACCGACGCGTGGCTACCGTGACGTTCGTGCGCCGCGCGCTCCTGCTCGTCTCCGCCTTCCTCTCACTCGCCTTCGCCGGCGAGGCGGCCGCCGAGGAGGTGGTCGTCGCCGACGACCAGGGCCGCTCGATCACGTTCGACGTGCGCGCCGAGGGCGTCGACGTGGAGTGGTACGCGGCCCTCCTCCGGGCCGCACCGCACGGCGACGAGATCTCCACAGTTCAGATCGACCTCGTCGCGCCCGCCGAGCTGGTCGAGAGGTGCGGACGGGCGGCGAGGGGCTGCTACGGCCGCAGAGTGATCACCGTGACCGCCGCGGAGTCCGAGGCGAACGCGCACACGCTCGTGCACGAGTACGGCCATCACGTCGACGCATCACGCGGCGTCGCGGGAGCGCGGGAGCCGAACGGCTCGAGCACCTGGTGGCGCGCTCGCGGAGTGGCGCGCCTCGTCCAGCTCCGGAGCGCCTACCACGGCTACGTCCGCAGCTGGGACCGCAACATCGCCGAGATCTTCGCCGAGGATTACGCCCGGCTCGCCCGCCCGGGCAGCGACCACAGGATCCCGTGGCTCGAGGAGCCGAACGAGTCGGTGTTGGCGGCGATCCTCCACGATCTCGGTCTCGGGCCCGAGCCCACGATCACGACGCCACCGCAGTTGAAGCCGGTCGTGCTCTCCCGCAGCGGCAGGCTCGCGCCGAACCGATCGGCGACGCGCAGCTTCGGCCTGCTCGGCCCCGGCCGGCGCGTCCGCGCGACGGTTGAGGTCGCCGGCGCTTCGGCAGCCGGCGTCCGCGCACGGCTCGAGCTCAGCTGCGACGGCCGGCGGATCTCCACCCGCACGCTCGCGACCGGGATGAGGGTCGTCAGCATCGACCGGCCGAACCTCGGCCCCGCCGAGGACTGCGCCGTCACTGTGACCAATACCGGCGGCGCCGCGCGCGCCTTCGCCCTCTCGGTTCGACTCTCGGTCGCGCTCTAGCCCCTGCTAGCTCAGAGGTTGCCGCGCAGGGCCTGCTCGCGCTCGATCGACTCGAAGAGCGCCTTGAAGTTGCCCTCGCCGAAGGTCGTCGCCCCGTGCCGCTCGATCACCTCGAAGAACAGCGTCGGCCGGTCCTGCGCCGTCTTCGTGAAGATCTGCAGCAGATAGCCGTCCTCATCGCGGTCGGCGAGGATGCGCAACCGCTTCAGGTCGCCGTAGTCGTAGTCGATCTCGCCCACGCGTCCCTCGACCTCGTCGTAGTAGGCCTCGGGGGTGTCGAGGAAGATGACGCCGCGATCCTTGAGCGTCTCGATCGTCTGCACGATGCTCGACGTCTGCAGCGCGATGTGCTGGACGCCCGGGCCCTCGCTGAACTCGAGGTACTCGTCGATCTGGCTCTTGCGCTTCCCTTCGGCCGGCTCGTTGATCGGGAACTTGATCTTGCCGGCGCCGTCCGCCATCACCTTGCTCATCAGCGCCGAGTACTCGGTCTGGATCTGGTCGTCGCCGAAGTGGACGATGTTCGTCATCCCGAAGACGCGCTCGTAGAACTCGACCCAGACGTTCATCTTCCCGAGCTCGACGTTGCCGACGACGTGGTCGATCGCGATCAGACCGACGCCGCTGCCGGCGCGACCGTTCGGCGACAGCGAGACGTAGCCGGGGAGGAACGGGCCGGAGTAGTCGGCGCGGTCGACGAAGGTGTGCACGTTCTCGCCGTAGGTCGCGATCGTGGCCAGCTCGACGCGGCCGTGCCCGTCCTCGGCCCAGCGCGGCTCGGCGACGCTCGTGGCGCCGCGCTCGACGGCGCCGCGATATGCGGCGCCGACGTCGGGCACCCGCAGCGCGACGTCCTTCGCCGCGTCGCCGTGGCGGCCGGCGAAGCGGACGATCTCGCTGTCGCTGCGGAGCCCGCTCGTGAGCACGAGCCTGATCTCGCCCTGCGCGAGGACATAGGAGGCGCGGTCGCGGACGCCGGTCTCCGGCCCGGCATAGGCGATGCGGTCGAAGCCAAGCGCATGCTCGTACCAGAACGCCGCCTGCTTGGCGTTCCCCACCCAGAGCTCGACGTGGTCCCACCCGTCGAGCGGCATGAAATCCGTGTCTGCCATGGGCCGGATCTTACTCGGAGCCCGGCGGCGCCGGAGCCCGCCGCCGCGCCGTGAGGATGCCGCCGGCGATCAGCGCGCCGCCGATCACCTGCAGCGTCGACATCGACTCCGAGAGGAGCACGAGCGCGAACACCGCGGCGACGAACGGCTGCAGATTCGCGACGAGCGTGGCGCGCGAGGCCCCGATCCGGTGAATGACGCGGAACCACATGATCGTCGTCAGCACGAGCGGCCCGATCGTCGCAAAGAGGAGGAACACCCACACTTTCACGCCGAGCTCGAGCTCCTGGTCGGCCGTCTGCGGCAGCCCGACGAGCAGGATCCCGATCCACGCGAAGCCGAGGGCGACGACGCTGATGCGCGACGCCGAGTAGCGCTGCATGAGCGGCCCGACGGCGACGGAGTAGGCGGCCCAGGTCGCCGCGGTCGCGAGGCCGAGCAGGATGCCGAGCCGGTCACCGGAGACCTCGCGGCCGCTTCCGAGCGCGACGAGGCCGACGCCGGCGAACGAGATCGCGGCCGCGATCCAGAAACGGCGCGAGAGCCGCTCAAGCCCAAGCACGAGGCCGATCAGAGCGGCGAACGCCGGAGTCGCTCCGAGGATCAACGCGATCGTCGATGCGCTGGTGCGGTCGAGTGCGTACACGAACGCCAGCTGGTTCAGGAAGATGAAGAGCGCCGCGAGGGCGGCGAGCGGAACGTCGGCGCGGGCGATCCGCAGCGTCCCCTCCCCGACGAGGACGATCCCGACGAAGATCGCGGTCGCCAGCCCGTAGCGCACCGTTGCGTAGGCGAGCGGCTCGAACCCGTGCGTGAGGATGTAGCGCGTCACCGTCAGGTTCAGCGCCCAGAGCACGACCGTGGCGAGCAGCATGAGCTCGATCGTCGACGGCCGTCTCACCGGCGCGGAGCGTACTCGCGTTACGCTTCGGCTCGATGGCCGAGCCTTCGATCCGCGACATCGACGCCCTCGTCGGGCCGGCGACGCCGCACTTCGCGTTCCAGCTCCGCGCGCGCGTCGGCGACCTGATCCGCGACCTGCCCTCCGATCATCCGGTGCGCCGCTACGGCGAGGAGAAGCTGCGGCTGCTCGAGGCGCTCGGCTATGCCTCCTCGAAGGCGGAGCAGGGCGGCAAGGAGTCGCGCTCGCGGATCGGCTGGGAGGAGCTGCCGAGCTCCGCGCCGGCCTACGAGCCGCTGCCGAAGCGGTGACGACGTTCAGCGGCGCCTCGGTCTTCGTGACCGGCGGCTCACGGGGGATTGGCAAGGCGATCGCGGTCCGGTTCGCGGCGCTGGGCGCCGCGACGGTGGCGATCGGCTACCTCCGCTCGGACCAGGCTGCCGAGGACACCGCAGCCGAGTTGCGGGAGCTCGGCGCCGAGCCGGTGCTCGTGCGCGGAAACATCTCCTCCGACCGCGTGCTCGCGGATGCGGCCGCACTCGGCCCGCTAGACGTGCTGGTCCACAACGCCGCCACGGGCGTGATCCGGCCGGCGCTCGAGACCGAGGACAAGCACTGGGACTGGACGATGACGGCGAACGCCCGCGCCCTCCTCTCCCTCACTCGCGCGGTCGCCCCGGAGATGCGTGCGGGCGGGTCGATCGTCGGCATCTCCAGTCTCGGCTCGCAGCGCGTGCTCGAGAACTACACGCTCGTCGGCACCTCGAAAGCCGCACTCGAGGCGCTGATCCGCTACCTCGCCGTCGAGCTCGCCCCGCGTGGGATCCGGGCGAACGGCGTCTCGGGCGGCGTCGTCGACACCGGCGCGCTCGAGCACTTCCCGAACAAGGACGAAATGCTCCGCTTCGGCAGCGACAATCCCGCCGGCCGGCTCGTGCGGCCGGAGGACATCGCCGACGCGGTCGCGTTCCTCTGCTCGCCTGCGGCGGAGATGATCCGCGGCCAGACCCTGATCGTTGACGGCGGCTACTCCTTGAGAGCCTGACGCCCCTGGCCGGCTGTGCCTCCCGGCCGGCGGAGCCGGCCTCCGGCGCAGCCTCGCGTCGCTCGCGGCACTCCAGCCGGCGGCCCGTACTCTCATACTGTTCCACCGGCCTACGCACCGCGAGCGACGCGCCAGGAGCGTCAGGAGAACGATGGAGCCGACCGACCACAACCGCCGCGCTTGGGACGACGCGCACCGCAGCTCCGAGAACGTGCTCCAGGTGCCGGGCATGCCCGACCGGATCCGCGAGCGGCTGCAGGGAGCGACCGGCCATCGCGTCCTCCACCTCTTCAGCGGCACCGGCCGCGAGTCGGTCGACCTGGCCGACCTCGGCGCGCTCGTCACCGGCGTCGACGACGACGAGGCGGCGATCGAGTCGGCGCGCCGCCGTGCGCCCGAGCTGCCATGGGTGCACGCCGACGTGCACGCGCTGCCGCCCGAGCTCCTGCTCGGCCGCTGGGATCTCGTCTACGTCGGCTACGGCTGCCTCCGGCGGCTGCGTTCCGCCGAGCCGTTTGCCGGCGGCGTCGCGGCGGCGCTTCGGCCGGGCGGGGTGCTCCTCCTCCACGACGAGCATCCGGCGGCGGCCGCGCTCGACGCGTTCGGCCGCTGGCGCGGCGACTACTTCGGCTCGGTCGGCCTCGGCGAGCTCGTCACCGCGGTCGCCGGAGCCGGACTGCTGCTCCGCGGGCTCGAGGAGTGGCCGGGCAAGGACGCACACATCCCCGGGCACGTCGTGCTGGCTGCGGAGAAGCCCGGCGCTTAGAAACCGGCAGGTTCGGGGAGAAACCCGGATATGGGAATCTCAGTCAGCATTCTGTTGATCGCCGTCGGCGCGATTCTCACGTGGGGGGTCACGGCTGACGCCGAGGGCCTCGACGTGAATGCGATCGGCGTGATCCTGATGATCGTCGGCCTCCTGGGCCTCGTCATCTCGATGCTCTTCTGGTCGAGCTGGGGTGGCTTCCGGCGGCGCGCCGCCTATGTCGAGGGCGGCCCCGTCCGCACGACCACGGCAGCGGCACCGCGACGCACCACGGTGGTCGAGGAAGAGGACGTCGCACCCGGCCCGCCTCCTCCGTAGGCGCTAGCGCCTACGGAACAAGGATCGTCCCAGATCGCCGGCGACGTAGCCGGCGATCTTCGGGTTCTCCTGCAGGCGCCGGAGCGAGTACTCGTACCACTGGCGGCCGAAGGGAACGTAGATGCGCAGCCGGTGCCCCTCGGCGACGATCCTGTCGCCGAGCTCCGGGCGGACGCCGAGCAGCATCTGGAACTCGTACCGGTCCGGCTCCAGGCCCCGCTCATGCACGAGCCGGAGGGACTGGTCGACAAGCCACTCGTCGTGGGTCGCGATCGCGGCGTACGAGCCGCCGTCGAGGAGCGTCTCCAGCGCCTGGAGGAAGCTGACGCGCACCTCCTGGTCGTCGCGGAACTGGATCGACTCCGGCTCGACGTAGATTCCCTTGCAGAGCCGGACACTCGCCCCCGCGAGCGCCGCCGCATCGGCGACCGTCCGTCGAAGCGAGGCCTGGAGAACGGGACCCACACGCGCGTGGCCCTCGTCGCGGAGCTCGCGGAAGAGCCGGAGCGTGTCGTCCGTCGTCGACGAGTCCTCCATGTCGATCCGGACGAAGCGGTTCGTCGGCTCGGCGGCTGCGATCACCGCCTCGATGTTGCGCTTGCACAGGTCGTAGTCGAGCTTGAGCCCGAGCCCGGTCGGCTTGATGCTCACGTTCGCGTCGAGGCCGTCCTGCTCGAAGGCATCGAGCGCCGCGACGTACTCGGCCGCGATCGCCGCGGCCTCGTCCGCACGCGCGACCTCCTCCCCGAGCACGTCGACGGTCGCGAGCTTCCCCTGCGCGTTCAACCCGGCCACCACCCGCCGCGCGTCCTCGAGCTGCGGGCCGGCGATGTAGCGGGACGAGAGCTTCCGGACGACCGTTTTCGGGACGGCCGGGAGCAGCGTGACGACGACGCGGTCGAGCAGGGACACGGCCGAGGAGCCTAACGCTCTTGCATGAACCCTTGGCGGGCAGCCGAAACGAGGGCCACCGCCTCGGGGAAGAGCACGCGCATGGCGTCGCGGAGCGCGATCGCCTGCTCGTCGATCGCGCCGCTCGGCTGCACCTGCTTCAGCGCGGCAGCGGTCAGCTCGACCGCGGTGTTCAGGGTCAGAGTGGCGAACTGCTCGCGCTGGGCCTCCTGCACCGACTCGGCCTGCTGCTCGGCGAACTCACGCAGGCCGCGGAGGAGATCCTCCGGATCGCCGCCGAACGGGAAGCCCCCGAAACCGCTGCCTTCCATGCTCCGAGGTTACCGAAGTGGGATGCGGTAGGAGCCCGCGACGTCAGCGAAGAGCGCCTCGACGACCTCGCTCGCACCCTTCATCGCGGCTGCGAACGGCGAGCCCTGCGTGACGCCGCCGAGCGCGATCTCGAGCGTTCGCGTCGCGGCGCCGATCGCGTCGAGGCGGGCCGGGGTGGCGAGCATCGGCGGCGCCCCGAGCACGCGCTGCAGCTCGAGCACCGCCTCCTCGGCCTCCTCGATCCCGGCAGGGTTCTCCGTCACGCGCAGCGCGGCGAGCTGAGAGCGAAGCTCGTCGAGGTCGCCGCCCGCAGCCGTTTCCTCCGCCAGCTCGCAGAGCGCGACGATCGAGACCGCGTCACGAATGCGCTGCCGTTCCGCGACCGGCTCGCCGTCCGGGTCGAGCGCGAGCCAGGTGCGTCCCCCGTCGGCCTCCTCGAACGCGCAGACGTAGATCCGCTCGCCCGCATGGGGCTCGGCGGCGAGCACCGCGTCGGCACCCGCCAACGTGGCGATTCGCTCCAGGTCCACGGCCAGTGTCATCGCCGCAACATACGATGGAAATCGTGCTCGAGGAGGCCGCACTCACCCTCGCGATCGTGGCCTTTGTGCTCTCGCTCGCCGCTGTCGTCGTCGCCGCGCTCAGGCGGCGGACAGATCCGACCGCCGACGCGCAACAGAAGCTGCGGACGTTGGTCGACGAGCAGACGTCCGCGAGCGCGGAGGAGCTGAAAGCCCGCCTGGCGCGGATGCGGGCGGACTCGCTCTCCGTTCTCGCCGAAGACGAGCGGCGGATCGCGGACGAGCGGCGCCAGGAGCTGGCGGAGCGCGAGCGAGCCGCCGGCGTCGAGCTCGCCGACGCGCTTGCTGCGACGACGCGCCGCGTCGACGAGCGTCTCCGCGGCTGGGGTGACGACCTCGACCGGGCGCAGCAGAATCTCGAGACCGAGCTGCGGCGGCTCGAGCAGCGCCACAAGCAGCTGATCGCAGAGGCGGAGGCGCGGATCGACGCCGACGCCTCCGAGCTCGTGACCACCTCCGACGAGCAGCGTGCGTCGGTGCTGAGGCTCCGCGAAGAGCTCGAGCGGGCGGCACAGCAAGCGGTCGCAGAGGCACTCGAGGAGCTCGAGGCGCACACGAGCGAGCGGCGCCGCGTGATCGAGGAGATTGCCGAGCGGCTGCGGCGGCGCGAGCAGGCCCTGACCGAGCAGGTCGAGCGCGCCGAGACGGAGGCAGCGCGAAGGATCGAGGCATCGTTCGCCGAGATCGAGCGGCGCCAGCTGGAGCAGCTCCAGCGGACGATCGCACGCGAGGCGGAACGGCATGCCGAGGCCGCCGGAGTCCAGTTCGACGTGACCATGCGCTCGGCGCGCGAAGAGGCGGCGGGCCGGCTCTCGCGTGAGCTCGACCGCGCCGTCGAGACGTTCGTGCGGCAGGCCGACTCCGTCTTCGCCGAGCGGCTTGCCCAGACGGGCGACGCCGGTCAGCAGCGGCTCGAGCAGCGCCAGCGCCAGGCCCAGGCGGCATTCGAGCGCCAGCGCGAGGAATTGGTGGCTTCGTTCCAGGAACGCGTGGCCGCCGCCGACGCCGATCTCCGCCGCATGCTGGGCGCGTTCGCGGCCGAGGCGGAAGCCGAGCGCTCGGCGATCGCGGACCGGCTCGCCGACCTCCACCGCCGGGTCGACGAGGCCTCCTCCCTCCGCCACTAGTCAACGCCGGGGCCGCGGAGCGGCCCCCTTCAGGGTCTTCGCGCGACGCCGGATTCGCTCCTGCGGTTCGGCGTCTTGCGCTAACAAGCAAGCAGAGGGAACGTCTCTTGCACCACGAACATGCGCAGCATGGCCGACACCACCGAGCTGATCGATACGGGTAACGAGCGGGCCAAGGTCGAGTCCTGGCGCCTGCACGTCCTGATCGAGGCCGGTTATCCCCTCCCGCTGGCCGAGAAGATCGCAGCCGCGCTCGATGCCGACCTGCACGAGGCCGTCGAGCTCGTGCACCAGGGCTGCGACCCACGCACCGCCGCCGAGATCCTGCTCTAGTCAGTCGCCGTCGAGACCCGGACCGAGCGCGACGACCACTGCGCCGAGGAACGCAGCCGCGGTCGCGAGGACGAACGACGCTTTGGCGCCGTAGGCGTCGATCAACGTCCCACCGAGCGCCATCCCGGCCGAGAACCCGGCGAAGACCGCGGTCGTGATCCACGAGAACGCCTCGGCGGCGGTCCCGCGGGCGGCGACTGAGTCGACCAGCCCGTACGCGGACATCACGACCGGGGCGATCGCGAGCCCGGCGAGGAAAGCGAGCGCGGCCATGCTGGGCAGTGACCACCCGAGCAGCGGCAGGGCGAGGCCGAAGGTGAGCAGCACCGCGGAGACGCGCAACAGCCGTAGCGGCGACATCGTCACGCGCGCGCCGGCCACGAGCCCGCCGACGAGGCTGCCGGCGGCGAAGAGCGAGAGCGGGATGCTTCCGAGCTCCGCGCCTCCGTGACGTTCGGCGAAGGCAGGGAAGCCGACCTCCGTGCCTCCGAAGCCGACGCCGAGGCAGGCGGAGAGGCCGACGATCGTCAGGACGCCCCGCGACTCGAGCGCCCCCAGGATCGACACCGCGTGCCGCTCCTCCTCGGGCCGCCAGGCCCGCACGGGCTCGGCAAGCGCGATCAGCAGCGTGCCGACGCCGCCCACCACCGCCGCCACCCCGAGCGCGAGCACGGGTGAGGCGGCCGCGGTCAGCAGCGCAACGAGCAACGGCCCGACGATGAAGGTGATCTCCTGCAGCGAGGCTTCGAGCGCGTACGCGGCGGCGCGCAGCTCGGCGTCGACGAACATCCGGGGCCAGAGCGCGCGCAGCGAGGCGCCGACCGGGGGCATCAACGCTCCGGCGGCGGCCGCGGCCACGCCGATCAGCGCCAGCGGCGCGTCGAGCAGCGCCAGCGCGCACACCCCGGCGAGCAAAGCCGGAAAGATCACCGCCCGAGAGAGAAGGATCCGCGCCTGCCCACGCCGGTCGACGAGCCGTCCCGCAATCGGAGCGCCGATCGCCGTGGCGACGAAGTAGCCTCCGGAGACGAGACCGGCGGCGGCGTAGCTGCCCCCGCCCTCGCGAACGAGCAGCAACAGCGCCAGCCCGATCATGCCCGCCGGCAGGCGCGCGAGCATCCCGCTCAGCACGAGCCGGCGAACGTAGGGGACGCGGAAGAGGGCGCCGTAGCGCGCCAGGCCGAGCGGCGGGACGGCTTCCGTCATGAGATCGATCATCTACGCTCGAACGTGATGAAGGTCGAGCCCCTGCTCTACGGCGACAAGAAGGTCTTCACCGTCGCGGGCTTCAATCGCGGTGTCGCGGACTGGCTTGCGCGGCTGCCGACGCTCTGGATCGAGGGCGAGGTGACGGAGCTGCGCCGGAACGCGAACTGGGGCAGCGTCTTCTTCACGCTCAAGGATCCAGACGACGGCGCCTGCCTGCCCGCCTCGATCCCACGGCGGACGTTCGACGCGCTCAAGCTCGACCTCGTCGAGGGCGAGCGGATCCACGTGCTCGGGCGCCCGGAGCTGTTCTCGGCGAAGGGCGAGTTCCGGCTGCGCGCGCTCTCGCTCGAGCGCTTCGGCCTCGGCGAGCACCTCGCCGCGATCGAGCGGCTCAAGCAGACACTGGCGGCGGAGGGTCTCTTCGATGCCTCCCGCAAGCGCGCGCTCCCGCGCTTCCCGCGCCGGATCGGGCTCGTCACCGGCAGCGACGCGGCCGCGCGCCGCGACGTGATCTCCACGATCCAGATCCGCTTCCCGCCCGCGCGCGTGCTCGTCGCGGAGACGCTCGTGCAGGGTCCCCGCGCAGCGGCCGGGATCGTCGAGGCACTCAACGCGCTCGCCCGCGAGCCCGGCATCGACGTGATCGTGCTCACGCGCGGCGGCGGCAGTTTCGACGACCTGCTTCCCTTCAGCGACGAGCGCGTCGTCCGCGCCGTCGCGTCCTGCTCCGTGCCGGTCGTCTCGGCGGTCGGGCACGAGCAGGACACCCCGTTGTGCGATCTCGCGGCGGACGTGCGCGCGTCGACCCCGACGGCGGCCGGCAAGCTCGTCGTCCCCGACTTCGAGGCGCTCCGCGTCGAGCTGACGCGGTCGCGGAGCTCGCTCGAGCGCTGCGTCCGGCGGGCGACCGAGCGGGAGCGCGAGCGTCTGACCCGCACGCGCTCGGCACTCGAGCGTGGAGCCCGCAAGACGCTCGACCGCGACCACCGGCGGGTGACGACGCTGGGCGACCGGCTCCGGCGCGGCCCGGCGCTCCTGCTCGAGCGGCGCCGGAGCGCGATCGAGCGGGCGGAGGGCCGCCTGACCGCCCTCTCGCCCCGTGCGACGCTCGGCCGCGGTTACGCAATCGTCCGCTCGGGCGACACCGTCCTCCGCACCACCGCCGGGCTCGCGACGGGGGTCGCCGTAGACGTCGAGGTGGCCGAGGGCGCGTTCGGCGCCCGGGTGGAGGACGTCCGTGAGTGAGCTGACCTTCGAGACGGCGCAGAAGGAGCTGGAGCAGATCGTCGAGCGGCTCGAGCGCGGCGAGGCGGAGCTCGACGAGGCGATCGCGCTCTGGGAGCGCGGCGAGGAGCTGCTGAGCTTCTGCCTGACGCGGCTCGAGACGGCTGAGGGAAAGATCGAGGAGCTCGCGCAGCGGGCGGCGAGCACTGCACCGCTTCCTCCCGCCGGCGAGTCCGGTTAGGATCGCGTCCGTGGCCCGCCCGTCGACCGAGACTCTGTCCCGTGTGCCGCTCTTCGCCGGCCTCGAGCGGCGCGATCTCGAGCGGATCGCCGACTCGTTCAAGCAGCGTGACTACTCGGCCGGCGACACGATCGCGAGCGAGGGCTCCGGTGGAGCCGGATTCTTCGTCATCGGCGACGGCACTGCCAGGGTGACGGTCCACGGCGACGACCGCGCAAAGCTCGGGCCCGGCGACTACTTCGGCGAGATCGCCCTGCTCGACGAGGGCGCCCGCACCGCCACGGTCACGGCGGAGACGGACATGACGACCTACGCGATGACGTTCTGGGAGTTCCGCCCGATCGTCGAGACGGACGCGCGGATCGCCTGGAAGCTCGTGCAAGCGCTCGCGCACCGGCTGCGCGAGGCCGACTCGCGCTGAAAAACCTAGTGTCTATCAGACACTAAGTCTCTCCCCAGCGCGACGAGGTCGGCCCGCGCTCGACCGGGGTCGCCCGACAGCGCAATCGTCTCGGCACCCGGGACCTGCTGCTCGACGACGCCCCCGAAAACGACACAACGCGCCGCGCCCGAGCGGCGTACTACCTCCCCAGGCGCCTTTCCAAGCGATGTCGTGGCGTCGACGCGTCCCTCGCCGGTGACGACGAGATCGAAGGCGGATGCGTCGAACCCGACTGCGTCGAGCACGTAGCCCGCACCCGAAACGAGCTCGGCGCCGAGCGACGCGAGCGCGGCGCCGAGCCCACCGGCGGCGCCCGAACCGGGCTTGTGTCTGATAGACACAAGCTCCTCGCGCGCCGCGAACCTCCGCTCGAGCTCCGCGATCCCATCCGGATCGGCTCCCTTCTGGGGGCCGAAGAGACGGGGCGCGTCGAGCAGACGCGCAGTCACGTCGCACGCAGCGAGTGCCGGCACCGGCAGCCGGCCGACGACCTCGAGGAACCCGACGCCAGCGTCCATCGTGGCCGTTCCGCCGAGGCCGAGCACGAGCCCTTTAGCGCCGCCGGCGAGCGCGGCTGCGACGAGCTCGCCGAAGCCTCGGCTGGAGGCTGTCAGCGGGTCGAGCCGCGCAGGGTCGAGCGGCACAGCCGCCGCCGACTCGACGACCGCTGTCCCGTCGGGAAGGACGAGCCAGCGCGCCCGCCGCCGTGCGCCGAACGCGTCGTGCACGTTCGCCTCCCGCCACTCGCCACCGCGCGCCAGCCAGAGCGCCTCGGCCGTGCCCTCGCCGCCGTCGGCAACCGGCAGCTCGATCGCGTCGGCGCCGGCCGAGCGCAGGCCGTCGGCCAGTGCCGCGGCCGCCTCTGCCGCCGTCAGGACGCCTTTGAGGCTAGCCGGGCACGCGAGCGCGCGCACGGCGCCTCTCGGGAGGATGCGTCTCGCCCTCCTCGTCCGGCGCCTCGGTCGCGTCGGGAATGTCACGCAGGCTTGCGAACGAAAGGCCCTCGCGCGCGAGGAAGATCAGACCGACGCCGACGCCGACCGACATCTCGATCACCTGCAGGACGAGCGCGTACGCGAACCCGGTCGAGTACGGGACTCCGTACTGGACGAGCGGCAGCGCGACCGCCGCCTGGAGCAGCCCGATGTTGCCCGGCCAGAGCGGGAAGATCGTCGCGACGTTCATCAGCAGCAGCACGAGGCCGGCGGCCGCCAAGGAGGCATGGATGTCGAAGGCGCGCATCGAGACGTACACGGCGAACAGCTGCATGAGCCAGCCGGCGCACTGGAGCACGATCGCGCCGAGGGCCGGCCAGGGCGAGCGCAGCACCGCGAGTCCCTGCCGGGCCATCGCGAGCAGCCGACGGAGCGAGCGGGCCCCGTCGAGCGACCGGTGCTGCCGCCGTGCGGTCACGAACGCGACGGTGAACAGCGCACCGCCGATGATCGCGACGATCACGAGGCTCGTGACGGCCCAGTGCGGAACCTTCGCGGTCGTGAATACGTACGCGATCAGCAGCAGCGCCGGGAAGAGATCGAAGAGCCGGTGCGCGAAAACCGTCCCGACGAGCGTCCCACTCGACCCGCGCCCGCGGGGGACATGCCGCCGCAGCACCGCCACGCGGGCGAGCTCCCCGATCCGTCCCGGGAGAACGGCGTTCGCGAGCAGCCCGACCGAGAATGACGAGAAGACCTGGTCGTAGCGGGGCCGCGGCGGCTCGAGCGCCTGGTCGATCGTCAGCTTCCAGGCAAGCGATCGCAGGAACACGGAGACGAGGTTGAGGCCGAGGGCGAACGCGACCCAGGCCCAGTTAACGAGGTCGAACGCGTGATAGACAACGTTCCAGTCGGGGCCGCGCCACCAGAGCAGTGCTGCGACGACCGCGAACAGAGGGATGCCGAGCAGCGCACGAAGCCAGAGGCTCCGCGGCAGGTACTTCACGCCGCCACCGTCTCGGGCGCGACGCGGCGTGCGGAGTCGTAGATCCGTTCGAGCCGGCGGGCGATGTCCTGCCACGAGTAGCGGTCGATCGCGAGCTGTCTCGCGGCGGCGCCGGAAGCGAGTCGGCCGGCTTCGTCGGCGAGCAGAGCCTCGACCGCGTCGGCCAGCGCGTCCGGATCCCCCGGCGCGACGGCGTGCGACGCCTCGGGTGTCATCACGTCGCGATAGCCGGGGATGTCGGACGCGACGACGGGTGTCGCGCACGCAAACGCGCGCGTGAGCACCATGCCGAAGCTCTCGCCGCCGAGGGACGGGGCGACCAGCGCCTTTGCCGAGCTCAGCTCGGCGGTCAGGGCCTCCTGCGTGAGGAAGCCGAGCACGTCGATGCCGTCGTCCGAGACCCGGAGTCGCGTCAGCA
>DATMEO010000108.1:0-4038 GCA_035556515.1 Gaiellaceae bacterium | reverse complement strand
GCGGCCGAGCGGAGCGCCCATGGCGAGGCCGAGCTTCTGCAGCCAGGCGGGCGGGAACGGCAGCCGCACGTCCTCGAAGTGCGCGTTCGCGATCACCGCGAGGCGAAGCGGGTTCGGCATGCCCTTCTTGTTCGTCTTGCCGTCGTTCGCCAGCGCGAACATCGTCTCGAGCAGCCGCTCGAACTGGAGCGCGGGCCGCACCTCGGTCACGAAGACCGCCTCGGTCTCGCCGGCGTTCCAGAACTTGTGCGAGCTGCCGGCCGGCACGTTCACGGTCTCGCCCGGCCCGGCGACGATCTCCTCGCCGTCCAGCTTGAAGGCAACGGTGCCGGACTCGATCTCGAACCGCTCGCTCTGGTGCGGGTGCACGTGCGCCGCCGCGACGAAGCCGTTCGGCTGCACCGTGCACTCGACGAGCACGTACTCGCCCCCGGTCTCGTGCGACGTCTCCAGGAAGAGCAGGCGCTCGCCCGTGACGGGGTTCTCGATCACATCTCCCTTGCGGATCATCTGGCTCCCTTTCAATCGTTTTGCAGCGATTTCCCTTGAAGCGAGTCTCCGGGAGCGCGGCCTCCGCGTCGTCGGCCTGAAAAACGATTCGGCCTGCCCGGGGAGATGATCCGAGCGGACGCGGCGTCACTCTCGAGAATGACGCGATGTCATCCGAAACGAGAAGGGGCGGCCCGCAAGCCGCCCCTTCGCCACCGCAGTTGCCCCCGACCTATTCGTACTGGAGCGCGTTGAGCACGTTCAGCCGCGCCGCTCGCCGCGCCGGTGCGATTGCCGCGAGCACGCCGGCGAGGATCGCGACCACCGTGAAGACGACGAGCGTCCCCACCGGCAGCGAGAACGAGACGCCGAACTCCGACAGCGACTGCGTCACGAGCGCGGCCAGGCCGACGCCGAGCGGCAGCCCGAGCGCGGCGCCGATCAGCGCCGTGATCACGCTCTCCTGCCTGATCATCCGCCGCGCCTGACGCCGCGTCATCCCGACCGCCCGCAGCATCCCGAGTTCCCGCGTCCGCTCGAAGACAGCGAGCACGAGCGTGTTCACCATCCCGAAGAGGGACACGATCACGCTCAGTGCGAGCAGGACGTAGAAGAGGTTCATCACGTCCGACAGCCAGGCGGTCCAGTTGGCGATGAACTCGTCGTCGGTCTGCAGCTTCGCGTCCGGATAGGCAGCCAGCGCCCGCTCGAGCCCGCCCGTCGAGTCGGCCTGCACGAGCGTGAGCATGTCGCCGGGCCGCGGGAAGGTCCGGTCGAACGTCGCCTGCGACAGCACCACCTGACCGAGCAGCTGGTCGAGGTCGCCATGCTTGCGGTAGACGCCCCGGACGACGGCCTCCACTTCCTTCCCCGCCGGAGTGAGGAAGGCGATCCGGTCGCCCACGACAGCCGTCCCGGCGCCCGGCAGCTCGGTGCCCTCGCGGACGATCGCGCCGCCCCGCGCCAGCGTGGCAAGTGAGGCGGATGAGCCCTGGAGCCACTCGAACTTGTAGGCGCGGGCGATCGTCGCCGGGTCGACACCGCTGACGTCGACTTCGCCGCCGCCGAGTAGCTGGGCCCGGTCACCGCGAATCGAGGACGCCAGCTGCACGCCGGTTGCCGCCGAAGCTGCCTTCCCGGCCCCGAGCGGGACCGCGTCCCAGCCGCTCTGGGAGGTGATCACGTGGCTCGTGCCGAGCTGCTTGCGCAGCGCGTCCTCGTCGCTCGCGAGCAGCGCCTTGCCGAAGACCGCGACGAACGAGACGAGCGTGAGCCCGATCATCAGCGCGGCGGCCGTCGACGCGGTTCGGCCCGGATTGCGGATCGCGTTCTCCTGCGCGAGCCGTCCCGCGACACCGCCGAGCCGTGCGGCCGGGAGGCCGACGACGTAGGCGAGTGGGCGGACGAGGCGCGGCGCGACCGCGGCCAGGCCGATGAAGATGCCGAACGAGCCGAGGCCGATTCCGAGCACGCGCACGGCCGAGGAGACACCTTCGCCGAGCAGCCCGTAGACGAGGCCGAACGCCGAGAGCGCCGTGACGGTGAGGCCGAAGACCAGCGTCTTGCGGGACGGCTTCTTGACGACCATCCCGCCCTCGCGGACGGCTGAGATCGGCGCGATCCGCGTCGCGCGCACCGCCGGCCAGACCGAGGCGACGAGCGTCACGATCGTGCCCGTCAGCATCGCGACCACCGCGGTGCGGAGCTGGAAGACCATCGCCGACTGGGGCAGCTCGAGATCGACTGCACGGAAGAGCGTCGTCAGCCCCTTCGCGAGCAGGACGCCGAGGCCCAGGCCGACGGCCGAGGCGACGATCCCGAGCACCGTGCCCTCGAGCACGACCGAGCGCAGCACCTGGCGCCGCGAGGCGCCGAGCGTGCGCAGGGTCGCGAGCTCCTTCGTCCGCTGCGCGACGGTGATCGAGAGCGTGTTGAAGATGACGAACGCGCCGACGAAGAGCGCGATCCCGCCGAAGCCGAGCAGGAAGTAGCGGATGAACGAGACGAACTCGCCGACGCCTTCGCCGTCCGCCTGCGCCTGCTGGGCGCCGGTCTTCACCTCGGCGGAGTCGGGCAGCGCGACCGCGATCGCGTCCAGCAGCCGCTCCTGGCCGACGCCGTCCTTCGCCGCCACCGCGACCGCGTCGAAGCCGGTCTTGCCGAGCACGGTGCGCGCAGTGTCGACGTCGAAGAGCGCGATCGTGGCGCCGCCGAGGCTGTCGACGTCGCCGAAGCGGACGATCCCGGTCAGCTCGTAGGCGCGCACCGGTCCCTCGCCCGCGACTTTGACCGTGTCACCCACCACGAAGCCCTGATCGTCGGCGGTGCTGACGTCGATCACGACCTCGCCGGAGCCGGACGCCCAGTCGCCCTCGACGAGCTTGAACGGGTTGAAGCGCTCGTCGGCGGGCTCGACGCCGAGCCCGAAGGTCGGGTTGTTGCCCTGGATCGCCTTGCCGTCGCGGTCGAGGATCTTCGCCTGGTTCGTGTCGCCGGACAGGTCGAGGATCGTGCCGGCGGCGGCCTCGACCTCGGGCAGCGCCCGCACCTTGGCGAGTACGTCCCCGGAGATCTGCGCCTTGCCGGTCTGCGACCACTCGACGAGCTTCTTGCCCGAGACGACCGCGTCCGTCTGCTCGTACGAGCTGGAGAAGATCGAGTCGAACGCCTTGTCGATCGTGTCGGTGAGGACGAGCGTGCCGCTGACCATCGCGACACCGAGGACGATTGCGATCGCCGTCAGCGTCGAGCGGAGCTTGCGTGCCAGCAGGCCTCGGAGGGCGACGCGCCTCATCGATCCGCCACCGCACTGAGGACGTCGAGGATCTCGGACTGCGACGAGCGGCCGAGCTCCTTGACGATGACGCCATCGGCGAGGAAGAGGACGCGGTCGGCGATCGTGGCCGCGCGCGGATCGTGCGTGACCATCACCGTCGTCTGCCCGTAGGTGTCGACAGCGCCGCGCAAGAGGCCGAGGATCTCGGCCGAGGTCTGCGAGTCGAGGTTGCCGGTCGGCTCGTCGGCGAACAGCACCGTCGGCTTCGAGACGAGCGCGCGCGCCACCGCGACGCGCTGCTGCTGGCCGCCGGAGAGCTCGGCCGGCCGGTGCGAGCGCCGGTCGGTGAGGCCGGTCGCCTCGAGCAGCTCTGCGATCCACTCCGGCTCGGGCTTCTCGCCGGCGATCGAGAGCGGCAACAGGATGTTCTCCTCGGCGGAGAGCATCGGCAGCAGGTTGAAGAACTGGAAGACGAAGCCGATGTGGCGCCGCCTGAGCTTGGTCAGGTCGTTGTCCTTCAGCGTCGTCAGCTCGATCCCGTCGATCTCGACGTTGCCGGAGCTCGGCTTGTCGAGCCCGGCGAGGATGTGCATGAGTGTCGACTTGCCCGAGCCGGAGGGGCCCATGACCGCGGTCAGATGGCCGCGCGGAATCGCGAGCGAGACGCCTCTTAGGGCGTCGACGGCGGTCTCGCCGGCGCCATAGCGGCGGCTGAGGTCGCGGGCGACGACAACGCCCGCCGGCTGGGTCTCCTGCTCGTGGGCGAGCGCGAG
>DATMEO010000107.1:0-4547 GCA_035556515.1 Gaiellaceae bacterium | reverse complement strand
AACGCGAGCTCGATCCTGCAGCTGCGCGCGCCCGACCACCTGCGCGGCCGTGTCGTCAGCCTCTACCTCTGGGCCTTCGCGGGGCTGGCGCCGCTCGGCGGCCTCCTCGCCGGCTGGCTCTGCGAGGTCGGAGGCACGCAGCTCAGCTTCGCCGTCGCCGGCGCGACCGGCCTCGTGATGGCGACGCTTGCGGCGCGGAAGCTCAGCCTACGACGGGCGGCGGCTCTGGCGTGATCTCGACGCCCGGCAGCGGCTCGGCGCCGAGCTCCTCCGGCGACTCCTGCACGTAACCGACGCTCTGCTCGAGCTCGGATGGAACGGGCGCCGGACCGAGGGCGGCAGGCGGCCGCACCGTCGGCGGCGCAGCCGGCGCGTCCGCGACGGGCCAGGCGGCCCAGACGCACGCTGCCAGCGTGATCCCGGCCAGGATCATCCCCGGCCAGACGAGCCGCTCGAGCCATGTCGTGCTCATGGGAGCTTTCTGCTCGCAATCGGGGCGTCACAAACGACGGTTTTACAACGCCCTAACGTCCGGGGCACGACACGCTGACGAAGAGCGGCCACAATGCGGCCATGAGGACGAGGCGCGCCAAGGGGCTCTGGATCGTCGCTGCGCTGCTCGCGGTGAACGCGACCCTGCTGCTCGCACAGCCCGGGCTCGCGCTGCCGGGCTCGCTCGGGAACTACTTCTTCGGCCCGAAGCTCGTGCGGGCAGAGGTGCTCGTCAAGGACGGCGGCGTCCTGCACGACTACCGCGTCGACCGCGGCACGATCCGCAACAAAGCGGGCGGGACGCTGACCCTGCTCGAGCGGGACGGCAGCCTCGTCCCGATCCCGGTCGCTGCCGGGGCCTCGATCACGATCGGCGGGCGCGCCGCCTCGTACTCCGAGCTCAGGCGCGGAATGGTCGCGACCGTGATTCGCGACGGCGACGCGCCCGCGAACGAGGTCCGCGCCACCCGCAGATGACCGCGGTGAGTGCGGCCGAGCTCCAGCCAGCGGGCACGCCGGGGCCACAGCTCCTGCTCGTCGAGGACGAAGAGTCGATCGGCTCGCTCGTCCGCGCCTACCTCGAGCAGACCGGGTACCGCGTCGCTTGGGTGCGCTCGGGCGAGGAGGCCCTGCAGGCGCTCGAGACGGTGCGGCCGCGGCTCGTCATCCTCGACATCGGCCTCCCGGGAGCGGACGGATTCGACGTCTGCCGCAGCATCCGCACCCGCTCGGACGTGCCCGTCCTGATGCTGACCGCGCGGGACGAAGAGGCCGACCGCGTCGCCGGGCTCGAGGTCGGCGCCGACGACTACGTCTCGAAGCCGTTCTCGCCGCGGGAGCTCGCCGCCCGCGTCAAGGCCGTCCTGCGCCGCACCGGGCCGACCGCACGCGCCGAGCTCCTGGAGATCGGCGACGTGGCGCTCGATTCGCAGGCCCGCGAGGTGCGCGTCGCCGGCGAGATCGTCGAGCTGACCGGCAAGGAGTTCGACCTGCTCGCCTACCTGCTCGAGAACGCCGGCATCGTCGTCTCGCGCGACCAGCTGCTCGACCGGGTCTGGGGAATGAGCTACGCGGGCGGCACGCGCACTGTCGACGTCCACGTCGCCCAGCTGCGCCGCAAGCTCGGCCGGCCCGCCTCGATCCGGACCGTGCGCGGCTCCGGCTACAAGGCGGTCAAGCCCTGAAGCTGCAGTCCTTGCGAGCGCGGCTGTTCGCGGCGATCGCCCTCGTCGCGCTGCTCTCGCTGGCGCTGGCGCTGGCGCTCGGGGCGATCCTCACCCGCCGCGCCGTCGAGCGGAACACGCTTCGCGACGTCTCGGCGCAGTTCGACCTGCTCGTCGAGCGCGAGCGGGAGGCGCTCGTGCCGTTCGCCCGCCTCCGCTCGCTGCAGGAGTTCCTCGACCGCCAGAACGAGCGGGTCGTGCAGGTGCCGCTGGACGGCTCCTCGAGCCTGCTCCCGCCGGAACGGGCCTCGCTCGTCCGCCGCGGAGTCCAGCTCGACGGAACGCTGCAGGAAGACGGGACGCGCTACCTCTACGCGGCGCGGCTCGTCAACGGGAAGGGCTTCATCCTGCTGCGCCCGGCGAGCTCGACCACGTCGGCCTGGCGTCCGCACATCGAGGGGCTCGTCGCCGCCGCCGCCGCGACGGCGGCGCTGGCCGCGCTGATCGCGTTCCTGCTCGCTCGCGCGATCGCGCGTCCGGTCCGGCGCGTGGCGGAGGCGACGCGCGGCCTCGCCGGCTCGGGTTCTACGCCGCCGCTCGTCCCGGTCGAGGGCGCGCGCGAGCTGGCCCTCCTCGCCGAGAGCTTCAACGAGGTCGCCGTGGCGCTCGCACGGGCCCGCGAGGCCGAGCAGGCGTTCCTGCTCTCGGTCAGCCACGAGCTGAAGACGCCGCTGACCGCGATCCGCGGCTACGCGGAGGGGCTCGGCGAGGGCGCGCTGCCGGCGGACGAGGCGGCCGCGACGATCGTGACGGAGTCGCGGCGGCTCGAGCGGCTCGTCGGCGACCTGCTCGACCTGGCGCGGATGCGCAAGGCCGAGTTCAGCGTCCGCCGGGAGCCGATCGACCTGCGCGCGATCGTCCTGGAGGCGCTTCGCCGTTACGAGTCCCAGGCGCGTGAGTTCGGCGTCACGCTGGAGGCGGAGGGGGCGGCGGCGGCACCCGCGACCGGTGACGCCGACCGGACGCTGCAGATCGTCTCGAACCTCGTCGAGAACGCGCTCCGGCTCACACCGGCGGGCGGCTCGGTCCGGATCGTGACGGCGCCGGGGTCGATCCGGGTCGAGGACACCGGCCCCGGCCTCAAGCCCGAGGAGCTGGGACAGGCGTTCGAGCGCTTCTACCTCTACTCCCGCTACGGGCGCGAGCGTCCGGTGGGGACTGGGCTCGGCCTCGCGATCGTGAAGGAGCTGGCCGAGGGCATGGGCGGCAGCGTCGCCGCCGAGAGCACGCCCGGCGAGCTGACCGTCTTCACGGTCCGGCTGCCGCATGCGGTCGCCGGTGCCGCGCAGCGCCCACTCACGCACGCCTGATCCTGTTTTACGCCGGTTTTACGTTCGGCGAACGAGCGGCTGACAGCACCGGGGAAGGATGCGGTTGTCAGCTTCGCCTACGAGGAGGATCTCTCAGATGAAGAACGCCAAGTACGCGCTGGGAGCGATCGCCGCCCTGGCGACGCTCGCCCTCGCGACCACCGCGGTCGCGGCCGTCGTGATCAAGGGCACGAACCGCGACGATGTGCTCACGGGCACCGACCGGAACGATCTGATCGTGGCCCGGCAGGGCAACGACTCGATCACCGGTCTCGGCGGCAACGACCGCATCCACGGCAACCGGGACAACGACACGATCGACGCCGGTGCCGGCAACGATCGCGCCTGGGGCGGTTACGGCAACGACTCCGTCGCCGGTGGCGAGGGGAACGACATTCTCCGCGGGCGCCCGGGCGACGACTCGCTCGACGGTGGCCCCGGCAACGACCGGATGTGGCCCGGCCGCGGCACCGATAGGCAGAACGGCGGCGAGGGTGACGACGTCCTCCACGCGCTCGCGCGTGACAAGCAGGTCGACACGATCGACTGCGGCCCCGGTAACGACGTCCTCTGGATCAACGCCAAGGAGACCTCGATCGACACCTGGGTCAACTGCGAGACCGTTAAGTCCGTCACCGTGCTCGGCGACGGCGACGACTCCTAGTCCCACTCTCCCCCTCACTGCGGCCGGAGGCTGCGATGCCTCCGGCCGCTTCGGCCTTTCTCACCGATTCACCCACCTGAGGGACGCCGGGCGCGAAGCGGCCGCCCATAGTCACCCCAATTGCGGCGTACGACCCCGGCATCCTGCGGCGGCCGGAGAGGGAGAAAGAGCAGATGTACGAGTTCGCGAGCGGTGCGGCTGCGCCCGTGGCCGTCGGCCTGATCGGCTCCGAAGATCCTCCGCTGAGCCCCGAGCCCGTGGGCCCGGCCCCATCGAACTTCGAGGCGCCTCCGGTGCCGTTGCGCTCGTTCGAGACCATCCTGGCCGAGCACACGTCGACGGCGACGGCGGTTCCGGCGGCAGCGCCTGAGTCTGTGGGCGCGCGTCGGGTCGTCCTGCGGCTCCTCGGTGGAGAGCAGCTCGAGCTGGCGGCCTACGGCGACCGCGACGAAGCCGTGGCTGCGGCGCGCGAGCTGATGACGCGTTTCAGCAGCGCCGAGTCGGCGGGCGAGTGGCCCGAGCTCGACGGCCGCTTCATCCGGCCGGCCTCGGTCGCCTCGATCGACGTGCTGTCGAGCGAGTAGCTACAGCTTCGGACGCCAGTCGGCGTCGACACCGCGCGTCAAGCGCTTCAACCCGCTGCCGTCAGCGTTCATCGTCCAGATCGTCCCAGGCAGCTGCGTGAACGCGATCTGTTTCCCGTCGGGTGAGACGTCCGGCGCCCAGTCGTCGCCGCCGCGGCGCGTCAGCCGATTCTGGCCGCTGCCGTTCGCGTTCATGACGTAGATCTCGGCCTGCTGGTCGCGGTTCGAGGTGAAGACGATCCGGCGGCCGTCCGGCGAGAAGTCCGGCATCGAG
>DATMEO010000106.1:0-61121 GCA_035556515.1 Gaiellaceae bacterium | reverse complement strand
GCGTCGTCGAAGATGATGTTCGCCGCCTTGCCGCCGAGCTCGAGCGTCAGCTTCGTGCCCGTGCCGGCGAGCTCGCGTTGGATCGCCTTGCCGACCTCGGTCGAGCCGGTGAACGCGATCTTGTCGACGTCCTCGTGCTTGACGAGCGCCGCACCCGCGCGGCCGTCGCCGGTGACGATGTTGACCACACCGGGCGGCAGCTCGGCCTGGCGGCAGACGTCGGCGAAGAAGAGCGCGGTCAGCGGCGTCGTCTCGGCCGGCTTCAGCACGACCGTGTTCCCAGCCGCGAGCGCAGGCGCGATCTTCCACGCCAGCATCAGCAGCGGGAAGTTCCAGGGGATGATCTGGCCAGCGACACCGATCGGCTTCGGCTTCCGCGCCGGGAAGGCGTACTCGAGCTTGTCGGCCCAGCCCGCGTAGTAGAAGAAGTGCGCGGCCGCGAGCGGCAGGTCGACGTCGCGGCTCTCGCGGATCGGCTTGCCGCCGTCGAGGCTCTCGAGCACGGCCAGCTCGCGCGAGCGCTCCTGGAGCACGCGCGCGATCCGGAAGAGGTACTTCGACCGCTCGGACGCGGGGAGCTTCGACCAGCCGTCCGAGTAGGCTGCGCGGGCCGCCTTGACGGCGAGGTTGACGTCCTGCTCGCTCGCCTGCGCGACCTCGGCCAGCTTCTCCTCGCTCGAGGGCGACACCGACGGGAACCACTCGCCCGAGCGCGGCTTGACGAACTTGCCGCCGATGAAGAGCCCGTACCGCTTCTCGAGCTGGACGATCTCGCGCGCCTCGGGCGCAGGCGCGTAGTCCCACTCGGTCAGGGCCGGAACCGGCGCGTGCCTGCGTTCGAGCTCAGTCAAGGGTGAAGTAGTCGAGGGACTGGTACTGGCCGGACTTCTCGAGCATGGGGGAACCCATGGTTCCCCCATGAGCCCCCTCCTTTGCCGCTGCGGCATCACGAACGCGAACTGCGGCTCCCGCCGGGCAAAGCCCGGCTCCGCCGGCGAACCGAGGCGTTTTCATCGGCGTCCTCATCAGTCCAGCGTGAAGTAGTCGAGGGACTGGTACTGGCCGGTCTTCTGCTTGCGGATCTGCATCAACACGTCGTTCAGGAGCGAGGAGGCGCCGAAGCGGAAGAGGTCGGGCGTCAGCCATTGGAGGCCGAGCGTCTCGTGCAGGACGACGAGGTAGGAGACCGCCTGCTTCGCCGTCCGAATCCCACCCGCCGGCTTCATCCCGACGACGCGGCCCGTCTCCTCGTGGACGTCGCGAATCGCCTCGAGCATGCAGAGCGTCACCGGCAGCGTCGCGGCGGGATTGACCTTGCCGGTCGACGTCTTGATGAAGTCGCCTCCCGCGGCCATCGCGAGCAGCGAGGCGCGGCGGACGTTGTCGTAGGTGCCGAGCTCGCCGGTTTCGAGGATCACCTTGAGGTGCGCCGTCCCGCAGGCCTCCTTCACCTTGACGATCTCGTCGTAGACCTTGGCGTACCGGCCGGAGAGGAACGCGCCGCGGTCGATCACCATGTCGATCTCGTCGGCCCCGAGCTCGACCGCCTCGCGGACATCGGCGAGCTTGACCGAGAGCGGTGACTGGCCGGACGGAAACGCCGTCGCCACCGAGGCGACCTTCACCCCGGAGCCGTCGAGGCGCGCTTTTGCCGTCGCGACGAGGTTCGGGTAGACGCAGACGGCCGCGACGGGCGGAACCGAGCGGTCGACCGGGTCGGGCCGCATCGCCTTCGAGCAGAGCGCGGCGACCTTGCCGGGGGTGTCGGCCCCCTCGAGCGTCGTCAGATCCATCATCCGCACGGCGAGGTCGTACGCCTGCAGCTTCGAGTCCTTCTTGATCGAGCGCTTCGCGAGCGTCGCGGCCCGCTCCTCGAGCGCGACGGCGTCGACGGAGCCGATCCGCGGCAGCCTCGGCTCGAGCGGAAGCTCGAATCCGCGCGGCAGTGCAGGAGCCTGAGCCATGGCTCCAGTGTAGTGGCGCTTAGATCCGTGCCGAGCGGGAATCAGGGTGGGCATGAAATGGCGCGGACGCGGCGGCGGTGGCCGCATCGAGGACCGGCGCGGTGCCGGCGGCGGCCTCGGTGGCGGCGGAATCGGCCTGCCGATGGGGAAGGCCGGAGGCGGCGGCATCGGCCTGATCATCCTTCTCGTCGCCTACCTGATCTTCGGCGGGCTGCCCGGCGGCGGCAGCGGCGGCTTCGCTGTCGACCCGGGCACGGGCCAGTTCGACCAGGCGCCGGCCCCGACCGAGGCCGAGCTCGAGCAAGCGCCGCCGGATGATCCCGGGAAGTTCGTCGACTTCGTCGCCGGCGACGTCGACGCCACCTGGACGAAGCTCTTCGCCGCCAGCGGCAAGACGTACGAGCAGCCGATCATCGTCCTCTACGACGACCAGGTCAGCACCGCGTGCGGCAACGCGCCCTCCACGGTCGGGCCGTTCTACTGCCCCGCCGACCGCAAGGTCTATCTCGACATCCCGTTCATGGACGAGCTGCAACAGCGCCTCGGCGCGAACGGCGACTTCGCGCAGGCGTACATCATCGCCCACGAGATCGGCCACCACGTCCAGAACTTGCTCGGCGTCATGGACGACGTCAATCTCGCGCAGCAGGAGAACCCCGACGACGCCAACGACCTCTCGGTGCGGCTGGAGTTACAGGCCGACTGCCTCGCCGGGATCTGGGCGCACTCGGCGATGCGGCAGGAGGACCTGCTCGAGACGGGCGACCTCGAAGAGGCGCTGACCGCGGCCGCCGCTGTCGGCGACGACCGGATCCAGCAACAGTCGGGCGGCGAGATCAACCCGGACACCTTCACGCACGGCAGCGGCGAGCAGCGAGTGAAATGGTTCAAGTCGGGCTTCGAGGCGGGCGACCCAACCGCCTGCGACACCTTCAAGGGCGACGTGTAACCCCGGGTGGGCCGCTCGAAAGCGGGCCCACCCGGGTTCAGCACGTCAGTCGTCCTCGTCCTGGTCTTCGTCGTCGTCCTCGTGCTCGAGGAAGAACTGCCGACCGACGTCGCGGGCGATCCGCGGGAAGTGCTTCGCGGTCTCCGTCATCGTCGTGCGGTAGTGGAGGCCGCCCCAGACGCGGGCGTCCTCGATCGCGGCCACGACGTCGTCCAGGGTCGCATACGTCTTCGGTGCACCGACGACGTTGCTCGTGAACGTCATCTGCACGCGCTTCGTCCCGAAGTAGCCCTTCAGCGACTGGGTGATCGCCGCCGTCAGGCACGCATGGCCGGACGGGTACTCGGGATGGTTGCCGGTGAGCAGCGGCAGCCACGTCGGATCCGGCGAGGTGTCCGGGTTCCCGTCGGTGCCGGCACGCTGGATCGCGTGGTTGGGGCGCCAGAAGTAGTAGTGGTACTTGGCCTCCCAGCAGGCGATCATCGTGTCCGCGGCCGCGACCCAGACGTATCCGAGCAGCCTCGCGGACTCAGCCAGGTCGAGCCCACGCGCGACGGCAATGCCTCGGACGGCACGGCTGTACTGGGCGTAGGCCTGATCGGAGAAGAAGCGGGCGTGCTCGGTCTGGAACGGCATCCTGGCGCTGACGACGCCGCCGATCTCCTTCAGCTCGTTGACGTCGCGGGCGTAGCGCTTGCTCGTCAGCTCGTACGGCTTGCCCGGCCGGTACTTCGACGGCGAGTCGAACGTGAACGGTCGCACCTTCCCCAGCTTGACGTCGACGGGCGGCGTCGGAGCGATCGGCTCGAAGACTCCGGGTCCTGGCGTCGGCTGGACATAGGGAACGACGTCGTCGAAGTGGTCGCCGGTCCGCATCGCGAGCATGCCTGCGGCGGCAGCGGTGCCGACGGCCTTGCCACCGTCCTTGGCGGGACCAGCCGGGATCGACGCCATGAAGGTGTCGTAGGCGACCTGGACTGCCGTGACCTGCCCCGGAACGCGGGCGACGAGGACGTCTCTGGCCGCCTGTGCGACGGCGGCGTCGGCTGACGCCTCCGGCGGCGCGGTCACCCCGGTTGCGAACGGCTCGAGGCCTCGCTCCACGGCGGCGACCGCGTCGTACATCGCCCCGTGCACCATCGCCGCGAGCGGAGTGCTGCTCGCGGGTGGACGACCCGCGGCGATCGCCACCTCGGCGATGCCGCTCCAATAAACGACCGCGTTCTCGCTGGGTGCGGCCGCGGGTGCTGCGGACGTTCCCGTCGACCCGAGGGCCAGGACGAGGACGAACGCAAGCGTTACAGCGAATCCGATACGGATTCTCATGATCGGTACTCCTCTCCGGACGGGATCGCCTCGACGACGCGGAAGTGGTCGAGCCCGGCCCGCTCGGCAACGAGCACGGCGTCCAGGCTCGACGGGGCGTCGAAGACGAAAAAGCACATCTCGTCCTCGGGAACGTGAATGGCACGGTCGAAGCGGACGCGCGTTCCCTGTCGCGTCAGCTCCTCAGCGGCCGAGCGGGCCCGCCGCTCGCACACGGCGCGCCCTCCGGCGTCGCCGCGGGCAAGGTAGATCTCGACAAGGAAGCTCGGCACGCCATCGAAGCTACGGCGAACCGGACGCTTTGACATCGTCAGAACGTCGGAACTTTGCGCGCGAGCCTCGGCATACACTCAGCCGATGCACGAGGAGCGCTTCGACGCCGACGTGATCCTCGACGTCGTCTTCGACCGCGGGCTCTTCTTCCTCGTCCTCGAGAACACGGGCGACCGGGCTGCGCACGGAGTCCGCGTCAAGTTCGGCCAGCGGTTCTCGGGTGTGGGCGGCACGAAGCGGATCGACCGGCTCGCGCTCTTCCGCAAGCTCGAGTTCCTCGCGCCGCGCAAGGCGATCGAGGTCTTCCTCGACCGGAGCGGCGACTACTTCGCCAGGGGCGAGCCGACGCAGCTGACCGCCGCGATCAGCTGGCGGACGTCTGAGGGGGAGCGGCGCCGCACCACGATCGTCCACGACCTCGAGATCTACCGCGATCTCGGCTACATCGAAAGGGAGGTTCCGCCCAGTGGCCGTCCAGCGTGACAACCCGTATGCGAACTACAACTTCGTGGTCGACCTCGGCCAGGGTGACGAGGCCGGATTCAGCGAGGCCGAGCTCCCGTCGGGCGAGATCGAGGTGATCGAGTACCGCGAGGGCGACGAGAAGGTGTCGTCCCCGCGCAAGCTGCCCGGCCGGGTCAGCTACCCGAATGTCGTCCTGAAGCGCGGGCTCGCCGGCGGTCTGGAGCTCTTCGACTGGTGGAAGGCCGTGCGCGACGGGTCGCCCGACCGGCGAACTGTCGCGATCACGCTCCTCGACGAGCAGCGAGCCCCGGTTCAGCGCTGGCGGCTCCGCAACGCGTGGCCGGCGAAGCTCGAGTACAGCTCGCTGAACGCGCTCGGCAACGAGGTCGTGATCGAGACGCTCGAGCTCGCGCACGAGGGCTTCGAGACCGAATAGCGCCTACGGCCGCGATGCGGGCTCGCTCGCCGGCTCGCGCGTCCCGGTCGAGTGGATCAGGTTGCGCATCTCACGCACCGCGACCGAGAGCCGCGCGAGGTCGAGCGTGCCGCCGGTCCTGATGTCCGCGAGCACCTGCAGCGAGCGCTCGACCGCGCTCGCGTTCTCGGCCAGCCAGCGCTCGGCGCCGGTGCCGGCGCGCAGCACCTCGGCGGTCAGCCCCGCCTGCTCTGAATAGACGTCGTCCCGCAGCGCCGCACGCGCCATCGCCTCCCAGCGCGTCTCGCGAGGGAGGTCGACGATCCGGTCGCGCAGCCAGCTCAGCTCGAGCTGGGAGCCGAGCGCGAAATAGACCTCTGCCGCCGCGACGACGTCCAGCTCGGACGCGATCGCGATCTCGACGAGCTCGAACGTCGGCACGAGCGCCTCGAGGTGCGCGACGCGCTCCGCGAGCTCGGCCGGGACGCCGACGTCGGCGAGCGCTGCGGCCTTGGCCTGCGCGGCTCCGAGCTCGGCCGGGCCGAGTAGCGCCGGCAGCGCCCCGCCGAGCGCGGTCGCGCCGGGCGCGTAGCGGGCCACCGTCGCGGCGATGTCGAGCGGCCGCTGGCGGTTGCGCAGGAGCCACCGCGTCGCCCGCTCGAGCAGGATGCGCGCTTTCAGCAGCATCGCGATCTGCGTCTCTGCTGGCACGCGCCCGTCGAGGGCCTCGATCTCCCCCCAGAGGTCGCGCAGACCGAACACCTCTCGCGCCGCCGTAGAGGCACGGGCGATGTCGTCGGCGCCGGCCCCCGTCTCGTCGCCGAGGCGGAAGGCGAAGGTCGTACCGGCTCGGTTGACGAGGTCGTTGACGACGCGCGAGGCGATGATCTCCCGCCGCAGCGGATGACGCTGGAGCTGCGCCCCGAACTCCTCGCGCAACCGTGTCGGGAAGTAGCGCTCGAGCTCGCTCGAGAGGTATGGGTCCTCCGGCAGGTCGGAGGCGAGCAGCTCCTGCGCGAGCGCGATCTTCGTGTGCGAGAGCAGGGTCGCGAACTCGGGAGCGGTCAGCCCGCCGCCGGCCGCCGCGCGCTCGTCGAACCCGTCGTCGGACGGGAGGCACTCGAGCCCGCGGTTCAGGGTGCCGGCCTGCTCGAGACTCCGGATGTAGCGCTCGTGCACGTCGAGCATGGACGCCGCCTGCGCCGTCGAGGTCGCGATCGCCTGCGTCTGCTCGTAATTGTCGCGCAGGACGAGAGCGGCCACCTCGTCCGCCATCTCGGCGAGGATCGCGTTTCGCTGCTTCCCGGTCAGATCGCCCTCGGCGACGATCGTGCCGAGCAGGATCTTGATGTTGACCTCGTGGTCGGAGCAATCGACGCCGGCCGAGTTGTCGATCGCGTCCATGTAGATGCGGCCGCCGGCGCGCGCGAAGGCGACCCGTGCGCGCTGCGTCACGCCGAGGTTCCCGCCCTCGCCGACGACGCGGCAGCGCAGCTCCTCGGCGTCGACGCGGACGGCGTCGTTGGTGCGGTCGCCGACCTCGGCGTGCCGTTCCTCCGCTGCCTTCACGTAGGTGCCGATGCCGCCGTTCCAGAGCAGGTCGACCGGGGCACGGAGCAACGCGTGGATCAGCTCGTTCGGCGTCAGCGACTCCTGCTCGACGTCCAGCGCGGCGCGGACCTCCGGGGCGAGCGAAATCGACTTCGCGGTGCGCGGGAAGGCGCCGCCGCCGGGCGAGATCAGCGCCGGGTCGTAGTCGGCCCAGGACGAGCCCGGGAGCCGGAAGAGCCGCTCGCGCTCGGCAAAGCTCGCCTGGGCGTCGGGATCCGGGTCGAGGAAGACATGCCGGTGGTCGAACGCGCCGATCAGCCGGATGTGCGGGGAGAGCAGCATCCCGTTCCCGAACACGTCGCCGGACATGTCGCCGATCCCGGCAACGGTGAAATCGGTCGCGCCGATGTCCGTCCCCAGCTCGGTGAAGTGCCGCTTGACCGACTCCCAGGCGCCGCGGGCCGTAATCCCGAGCTGCTTGTGGTCGTAGCCTGCGGAGCCGCCCGACGCGAACGCGTCGCCGAGCCAGTAGCCGTACTCGACGGAGATCTCGTTCGCGATGTCCGAGAAGGTCGCGGTGCCCTTGTCCGCGGCTACGACGAGATACGGGTCGTCCTCGTCGTGGCGGACGACGTCGGGCGGCGGCACGACTCTCCCGCCCGCGATCGTGTCGGTGAGGTCGAGCAGGCCGCGCATGAAGATCCTGTAGCACTCGACGACCTCGTCGAGCAGCGCGGTCCGGTCGCCGCCTGCCGGAGGCCGCTTGACGACGAAGCCGCCCTTGGCGCCGACCGGGACGATGACGGCGTTCTTGACCGTTTGCGCCTTCATCAGCCCGAGTACCTCGGTGCGAAAGTCCTCGAGGCGGTCCGACCAGCGGATGCCGCCGCGGGCGACCTTCCCGCCGCGGAGGTGCACGGCCTCGACGCGCGGGGAGTAGACGAAGACCTCGAACATCGGCCGCGGCTCGGGGAGGTCGGGGACGAGGTCGGGATCCAGCTTTAGCGACAGGTACGGCTTTGCCTGGCCGCCGCCGTCGGTCTGGAAGTAGTTCGTGCGCAGGACCGCCCGGACGACGCGGAGGAAGCCGCGGAGGATCCGGTCCTGGTCGAGGCTCTCGACCGCGTCGATCGCGCCCTCGAGCTCGCGCTCGAGCGAGCGCGCCTTCGCGTCCGCGTCCTCGGGACGCGCCGGATCGAGCCGGATCCGGAAGAGCTCGACGAGCCCGCGGGCGACGTCGGCGTGCGCGAAGAGCGCGTCCTCCATGTACGCCTGGCTGAAGGTGCTCCCCGCCTGGCGGAGGTACTTGGCGATCGCGCGCAGGATCGTTATCTCGCGCGCGGTCAGCCTGGCCGCGATCACCAGGCGGTTGAAGCCGTCGTTCTCGGTCTCGCCGCGCCAGGTGCGCGCGAACGCGTCCTGGAACGTCTCGCGCACGTCGTCGGCGTGCAGCTCCGCGGCGCCGTCGTGGCGGAGGCCGAAGTCGTAGATCCAGATCGTGCGCCCGCCGGCGGGCTTGACCTCGTACGGCCGCTCGTCGCTGACCCGGACGCCCATGTTCTCGAGCAGCGGCAGCACATCCGAGAGGAGCGTCGGCTTTCCCGTGCGAACGAGCTTGAAGGCGAGGTGGTCGAGTGTCGACTCGAGCGGGACGTAGAGGCTCATGCCGAGGTCGCCGTCGGGGTCGAGGCGCTCGATCCGCTCGATGTCGTGCACGGCCTGGCGGGCGGTGAAGTCCTCCCGGTAGGCGCCGGGGAACGCCTCGCCGTAGCGCTCGAAGAGCGGCCCGGCACGGGCCTCGCCGAGCTGCTCCGAGAGTGCGTCGCGGAGATCGTCGGTCCAGGCGCGCGTCGCGGCGCCGAGCCGGGCCTCGATCTCGCCCACGTCGAACTCGGGCACGGTTCCCTGCTCGGTGTAGACGACGAAGTGGAGGCGCGCCAGCACCGACTCGGAGACGCGGGTGGAGTAGTCGACGCTCGTGCCGGCGAACGCCTGCTGGAGGATCTCCTGGATCCGCTGCCGGTTCTCGGTGTCGAAGCGCTCGCGCGGCACGTAGACGAGGCACGAGAGGAAGCGTCCGAACGCGTCCCGGCGGACGAAGAGCCGTACCCGCCGGCGCTCGCCGAGGTGGAGGATGCCGAGCGCCGTCTCGAAGAGCTCGTCCTCCGAGATCTGGAAGAGCTCGTCGCGAGGGTAGGTCTCGAGGATGTCGAGGAGCGCCTTGTGGTCATGGCTGCCGGTCGGCAGGCCCGACCGCTCGACGACGCGCCGGGCCTTGCGGCGCAGGACCGGGATCTCCCACGGGCTCGCGCTGTACGCCGTGTGCGTGTAGAGGCCGAGGAAGCGCCACTCGCCGACGACCTCGCCGGCGGCGTCGAAGCGCTTGACGCCGACGTAGTCGAGGTACGAGGGCCGGTGCACGGTCGCGCGCGAGTTCGCCTTCGTCAGCGTGAGCAGGCTCTTCGCGCGGGCGAGCCGCCGCACCGCCGGCGGCAGCTGGGCGAAGCTGACCGAGATCGTCCGCTCGTCGCCGGAGCGCAGGATCCCGAGCCCCGAGCCCGGCACCGCCCGCAGCACTTCCTCCCCGTCCTCGGTGAGGATGTCGTACGCGCGGAAGCCGAGGAACGTGAAGTGGTCGTCGTGCATCCACGCGAGCAGCTCGCGGGCCTCCGCAAGCTCGTCCGGGTCGACGGGCGTCGGCGCCGCGTCGAGCGCTGCGAGCACGTCGTGGACGCGCTCGCGCATCGTCGGCCATTCCTCGACCGCGGCGCGGACGTCCGCGAGCACACGCGCGAGGTCGGCACGCAGACGCTTCAGCTCCTCGGGGCCGGCCTGGCGGTCGATCTCGACGTGGATCATCGACTCGGGCTGCCCGTCCTCGCCGCCGACGTCGAGCAGCCGGCCTTCCTCGTCCCTGCGGACGCGCATGATCGGCCGGATCACGAGGTGGATCGCGCTCCCGTTCCGCGTCACCTCCATCGAGACCGAGTCGACGAGGAAGGGCATGTCGTCGACGACCGTCTCGACGACGGTGTGCGGCGACTCCCAGCCGTGCTCCTCGACGCTGGGCGTGTAGACGTGCACCTTCGACTCGCCGGCCCGCCTGACGCGCGCGAGGTTCCAGTGCGCGACGGCCGCGCCGTAGAGGTCGAGATCGCTCCGGTCGTTCAGATCGTCGGGAGCGACGTGGGCGTAGTACGCGCGCACGAACCGCTCGACCTGCTCGGCCTGAGCCGGCTCGACCCGCTCGCGGACGCGCGCCACCGTCGCCTCGAGAAGCGCTGCCTTCCTCTCATCCGGGCTCGTAGCCACGGTCAAACCGCAGTATTACCTAGAGACCCAACCGTTCCAGCGCAGCGTCGTCCCGCCGCCACTTCGGGCGGACCTTGACGACGAGCTCGAGGAAGACCTTGTGTCCCAGCAGCGCCTCGATCTCCGGCCGCGCCCGGGTGCCGATCTCGCGGATCATCGAGCCCTTCTTGCCGACGAGGATCTGCTTCTGCGACTCCGTCTCGACGAGTACGAAGGCGCGCAGGAGCTTCTCGTCGAGCTCGTCGATCTCGACCGAGATCGAGTGCGGCACCTCGTCGCGGGTCAGCTGGAGCGCCTTCTCGCGGATCAGCTCCGAGATCCGCTCCTCGCTCGTCTGGTCGGTCGCCGACTCGCGCGGGAAGTACGGCTGCCCCTCGGGGAGCAGGTAGACGAGGTCGGAGCGGAGCTCTTCGATCCCGTCCTTCGTCAACGCGCTGACGGGGTGCAAGGCGTGGAAGTCGCCGAGCTGGGCCGCCGCCTTCATCTGCGTGATGATGTGGCTCGGCTTCAGGTTGTCGACCTTGTTGAGCGCGACAATCACCGGCTTGCCGAGCCCGTAGACACGCCGGGCGATGAAACGGTCGCCGCCGCCGATGCGATCCCGCGCCGAGAGGACGAAAAGGATCGCGTCGATGTCCTCGAAAGACGTGTCGACGGTCTTCTGCATCCGCTGGGTCAGCTTGTCCATCGGCTTCTGGAAGCCGGGCAGGTCGACGAGCACGAGCTGCCAGTCCTCGTCGTTCGCGACCCCGAAGACGCGGCGGCGGGTCGTATTCGGCACCCGCGAGGTGATCGCGACCTTCTCGCCGACGACCGCGTTGACGAGCGTCGACTTGCCGACGTTCGGCCGCCCCGCGACCGCGATGAAGCCTGCTTTCACGGCTCCGGGAAGTCCCAGCTCTCCGGCAGCAGCTCCTTCGCGTCGTACGTCGCGATCGTGCCGTCGGCGCGGCGGAAGCTCACCTCGGGGACCCGGAACTCGGTCAGCCACTGGCGGCAGCCGCCGCACGGGGACGCGTTGATCCCGATCGCCGCGATCCGGCCGGGGCCGTAGCCCGCGGCCACCGCCGCCACGAGCGCGCTCTTCTCGGCGCAGACGCCGAGCGGATAGGCGGCGTTCTCGACGTTGACGCCCTCGAACTCGCGGCCGTCGTCCGTCCGCACGACCGCGCCGACGTGGTAGCTCGAGTACGGCGCATAGGCGCGCGCGGCCACGGTCTCGGCCTTCTCGACCAGTTCGGTCATTGCGCCACCTGGAAAACGGCGAGCGCGACGAGCGCGCCGATCAGGCCGCCGTAGAGGACCTCGGCGGAGGAGTGGACACCGGATTCGACGCGGGTCTGCGCCACGAGCAAGGCCATGATGAACGTCACCGACGAGATCAGGAAGCGGTGGTCGACGTCGTCGAGGATCAGCGTCACGGCCATCCAGCCGGCGAACGCGACCGCCGCATGCCCGGAGGGGAGCCCGCCTCGAAGCGGTGTGCCGCTGCCGGTGAGCGCCTTCGTCGCGATGACGACGATCGTCGTCAGCACGAGCGCGATCAGCGTCAGCTCGGCCGGGACGGTCGAGAGCCGGTCGAGCAGCCGCGAGCTCCGGTCGGCGACCGAGCCGGAGAAGACGAGATAGCCGACCGCGACGGCGACGGCGGTCGCGATCAGGACAGCGCCGGCGGCGATGTCCTTGGCGAGTTTTGCCATCGGGTCGAACGAGGTCGTGGCGACGTCGATCGCGGCCTCGACGGCGGTGTTCAGCATCTCCGCGATCAGGACGAAGGCGATCGCGAGCAGGAGCGCGATCAGCTCGAGCTTGTCGACGCCGGAGATGAGCGCGGCGATCAGCACGAGCGCGGCGACGCCGAAGTGGATCCTCATGTTCCGCTGCGTCCGGAGCACGTGGATGATCCCCTCGAAGGCGAAGTTGAACGACTCGACGATCGAGGGCGGTCTGCGAGCTTTCACAGCAGCGCGGCCTCCCGGGCCTCCATCTCGTCGCCGTGGTCGTAGCCGAGCAGGTGCAGGAGCCCGTGCACGAGCGGCTGCCGCCAGGCCTCGCCGACGACCTGCGGGCAGATGACGAGGTCGCCGAGCGCGCGCGGCAGCCCGGCCGGCAGCTGCTCGCGCCCGTCGAGCGGGAACGAGAGCACGTCCGTCGCCTCGTCGATTCCGAGGTGCTCCTGCTTCAGCACGCGGCTCTCCTCGGGCGGCACGAACGCGATTCCGAGCTCGCCCTCCTCGATCCCCTCGGCCGCGAGCACGCGACGGGCGAGCTCGACAGCTCCGGCCTCGTCGACCTCCGCCCCGCTCCGGTTCTCGACCTCGACGGCGACCACCGGCACCTACCGCTTGCGGGCGGTGCCCGTCTCTTCGGCGTGGAGCTTGTACGCCTCGACGATCCGCTGCACGAGCTTGTGCCGGACGACATCCTGGTGGGTGAACTCGACGAAGCCGATCCCGTCGATCGAGCTGAGGATGTCGCGCACCTGGATCAGGCCGGACGCCTGGTCGCGCGGCAGGTCGACCTGGGTGACGTCGCCGGTCACCACCACCTTCGAGCCGAAGCCGAGCCGGGTCAGGAACATCTGCATCTGCTCCGGCGAGGTGTTCTGCGCCTCGTCGAGGATGATGAACGAGTCGTTGAGGGTGCGGCCGCGCATGAAGGCGAGTGGGGCGACCTCGACCGTGCCGCGCTCCATGTACGCGGAGAGCCGGTCCGGATCCATCATGTCGTAGAGGGCGTCGAAGAGCGGCCGCATGTACGGGTCGACCTTCGCGAGCATGTCCCCTGGGAGGAAGCCGAGCCGCTCCCCCGCCTCGATCGCAGGGCGGGTGAGGATGATCCGCCCGACCTGCTTCTCGGTCAGCGCAGCGACCGCGAGCGCGATCGCGAGGTACGTCTTGCCGGTGCCGGCCGGGCCGATCCCGAACGTGACCGTGCAGTCGCGGATCGAGTCGACGTAGCGCTTCTGCGTCACCGTCTTCGGCGCGATCTTCTTGCCGCGGTGGCGCCAGACGACGTCCTCGAAGACCTCGCGGATGTCCTCGGCCTGGTCGAGCGCTGCGACGACGGCGCCGACCGTGTCCGGCCCGATCTCGTGCCCGCCCTCGACCAGCTCGACGAGCTCGTCGACGACCGCGCGCGCGGCGGCGACGCTGTCGTCCTCGCCTTCGATCGTCAGCTGGTTGCCGCGGAGACGGAGCGTGCAGGACAGGCGCGCGCGCAGCGCGTCGAGCACGCCGTCACCCACTCCTGCGAGCTCGGCCGCGACCTCATTCGGGACGGAGAGGGTTTCCTGCACGCGGCTCAGTGTAGGCGCGCGTGCTAGCCGAACAGCTCTTGGACGTCCGCGGCCGGCGGCGACTGCACGTCGACATCGGCGCCGAAGTCCCAGAAGTCGACGGAGATCCGGTCGCCGCCGCTGCTCAGCGTCAGACGCCGGACGAGCCCCTCGTCGTCGACGAAGACGGTTATCGGCAGGGTCTGCCGCTGCGCCTGCCGGCGCAGCTCCTCGGCCGCGCGACGGAGCTGCTGCCGCTCCTGCTCGGTCAGGCCGAGAGCATCGGCGTTCGCCTCGAGCGCCTTCGTGAGCTCGAGCTGCGCGGTGTAGCGCGTCGTTTCCACGCCGCGGACGACCGCCGTACCGGTCTTGGCCACGCGGGTGCTGGACGCGCGGACGATGCCGAGCAGCTGACCGGGGTCCTGCTGCAGCTCGCCGAGCCCAAAAGCGTCGAGCGAGCGGCCGCCGCGCACGGCCAGCCACGGCTTGACCGACGGGAACCAGAACGAGAGACCGGCGGGAATGTGGATGTAGAGCGTCGAGTCGATGGCGCGCACCTCCACTCGCGCACCCGGCACGAGCGAAGAGGCGTCGAGCTCGATCTGGCCGCGCGAAGCGTCGTAGTCGAACGCGCCCTGCCCACGGAGCGCGACGTCGCGACCGAGCATGTTCCCCGCCAGCTCGAGGGCGATGCGGGAGCTGCCTGCCTCCTCGGTCTTCGCGGCCGCCGAGGCGACCGCGTCCCGCTGGAGGATGTTCTGAGACCCGCACGCCGTTGCGAGCAGGAGCGCCAGCAGCGGCACCAGGACGAGACCCCTTCTCATGCGAACAGTGTGCCTGATCGTGTTAGGCGAGCTTCTCGCGGACGATCTGGCTCACGGCCGACCCGTCCGCGCGGCCGGCGACCTGCGGCATCACGTCCGCCATTACGCGGCCGATGTCGCGCATGCTGGTGGCGCCGACCTCGGCGATCACGTCGTCGACGATCGCCTCGAGGTCGTCTTCGGAGATCGGCTCGGGCATGAACTCCTCGAGCACGTCGAGCTCGTCCTCTTCCTTGTCGGCCTGCTCCTCGCGGCCGGCGTTGCGGAAGGCCTCGGCGGCCTCGACCCGCTTCTTGCGCTCGCGCTGGAGCACCTGCAGCTCCTCGTCCTCGTGCAGCGGCCGCTGCAGCTCCTTCTCCGCGCCCTGAAGGCTGGAGAGGATCAGGCGCAACGTGTCGCGGCGCGCGGCGTCGCCCTCGCGCATCGCATCCTCGAGCTGCGACTTGATCTCGGCGATCAGGGTCATTCCGGCATCCTCGTGATCTTCCCACCCAGGACGTGCCAGTGCAGGTGGAAGATCGTCTGGCCGCCGCCGGGACCGACGTTGACCATGACCCGGTAGTCGGTCAGGCCCGCGTCGCGCGCGACTTCGGCGACGAACTCGAGCATCCGCTTCGCCTCCTCGGGCGGGAACGCGGACACCTCGCGAAAGGTGTCGACGTGGCGCTCGGGCAGGACGAGCAGGTGCGTCTCCGCCTGCGGATTGATGTCGTGGATCGCGACGAAGCCGTCCGCCTTCGCGACGTGGTCGCCCTCGCGCGCGAGCGTGCAGAAGAGGCAGTCGTCAGGCGACATCGGCGAGCACACCTTCCTCGGTGACGGACGCCCCGCGCACCCGCACGAGCTCGCCCACGGGGGCGTCGACGAGCCAGGGCGAGTAGTCGGCTCCGTAGCCGCGGCCGGGACGGTCGACGAGGACGACGTCCTTGCGGCCAACCTTCTTCGCCCAGCGTGCCCGGCACGCCTCGTCGGAGAGCGCGCGCAGCCGGGCGCTCCGCTCCTTCTTCACCTCGGGCGGAATCGTGTCGTCAGCCTCGGTGCGCGTCCCCGGCCGGGGCGAGTAGGGGAAGACGTGCACCTTCGTCAGCCGCGCAGCGCGCACCGTCTCGAGCGTGCGCTCGAAAGCGGCGTCGTCCTCGGCCGGGAAGCCGACAATCACGTCGGCGGTCAGGTTGAAGTCCGCGAGCGGCTGGAGCTTGCGCAGGTAGGTCTCGACCGAGTAGCGCCGCGACATCGCGCGGAGGACGCCGTCGTCGCCGGACTGCAGCGGCACGTGCAGGTGCGGGCCGACCACGGGTGTCTCGAGGAGGGCGCCGACGAGGTCGTCGTCGACGTGGTTGATCTCGATCGACGAGAGCCGGAGGCGCTCGACACCGTCGATCGCACCCGCAGCGCGGATCAGGCCGGCAAGCGTCGTCCCGGCGGCGCGGTCGCGGAAGCAGCCGAGATTGACGCCGGTGAGCACGATCTCGCGGTGGCCCTGCGCGACCCGGCGCCGGATCTCGGCGAGGACGGCGTCGGCGCTGCGGCTGCGCGTGGCGCCGCGGACGAGCGGAATCACGCAGAACGCGCACGAGAACGAGCAGCCGTCCTGGATCTTCACGAAGGCGCGAACGCGGTCGAGCCGCACGTCCGCCTGAACGCAGGCGATCGCGCCGACGTCGCCGGCGACCGTCTCGACCGCCTGCTCGATCTGGCCGCGGACGACCGTGACGTTCTCGGGAAGTCCGGCGAATGCCGTGTCGGAGAGGCGCGCGCCGCAGCCGGTCACGTACACGCGTCTGTGCGAACGCGCGGCCCGCGCGGCCGCCTGCCGCGACTTGGCCAGCCCCTCGTTCGTGACGCAGCACGTGTTGACGACGGCGACGTCGCCGCCGCCTTCGACCTCGCTGTGGCCGTCGTGAACGAGCCGCTCGCGCAGCGCCTGCGCATCGGTCTGCGACACCTTGCAGCCGAGAAAACGGACGGAGAAGCTCGCCATCGAGCCGGAAATCTACTGGCGGACGTGCAAATCCGCCGCCCAGCCGCCTGACTGGACGCGGCGCTCGCGGCGATAGCCCTCGAGCTCGGGCTCGTCGGAGACGAGGTAGCCGGAGGTGATCGCACGCCTGGCGCGGAGCCTCGGCCCGAGCGCGACGACCGCCTCGGCGGCGATGTTCGCGAGCGCGAGATCGGTCTCGGGGAGGTCGTCCTGGCGCAAGTCGGCCTGCCCCACCTCGACGGTGACGCCGTTGTCGGCGGCGTTCCGCTCGGTCGCCTCGACGGCCTGGGGATCGAAGTCGAACGCCCGCACGGGCGCGAAACCGAGCTTCGCGGCCGCGATCGAGAGGACGCCGGAACCGCAGCCGACGTCGAGCACGCTCCCCCGCTCCTCACCTTCGAGCAACTGCAGACAGAGCTGCGTCGTCGGGTGGCCACCGGTGCCGAATGCGCGGCCCGGATCGATCACGACCGCGGTCGCGTCCCCGTCGGGCGTCTCCCAGGGCGGGCCGATCCAGAGCGAGCCGACGCGAACCGGCTTGTGGAACTGGCGCCAGCGGTCCTGCCAGTCTTCCTCGACGTCGGAGGACGCGGCGCCGCCGAACGCCTGCCAGATCCGCTCCTCGCCGGCGGCGTTGGTGTACGCCGCCAGCTCGAGCGCGCCGCCTTCGCCGCCCAGCTCTTCGAAGCCTTCCGGGAACAGCTCGAGCATGACCGCGCGTGCCTCCTCGGCCCGAGCGTCGGGGACGGTGATGGAGACGCGGCGTAGGAGGGATGTTCGGGTCAGGGTGAACACCCGCTGGCGAGATTCATGCTGACCCGAGCATTCAGCGGATCGCGTTTCTGAGCTTTTCGAAGAAGCCCTCGTCGCGCCGGTAGGTGTCCTCGCCGGAGAGCTCGTCGAAGCGGTCGAGCAGCTCGCGCTGCTCGTCGGTCAGCTGTCGCGGGACGGAGACGTTGACGAGGATGCGATGGTCGCCGCGGCCGGAGCGCTGCAGCGAGGGCATCCCCTTGCCGCGCAGGACACGCACCTCACCCGGCTGCGTGCCGGCCTCGAAGTCGAGCTCGATCTCACCCTCGAGCGTCGGGACCGACAGCTGCGCGCCGCGCGCCGCCTGCACGATCGTCAGGTCGACCTGCGAGAGGATGTCGTCGCCGTCGCGCTCGAAGCGCGCATCGCGTGCGACGTGCACCTCGACGTAGGCGTCGCCGGGAGTGCCGCCACCGGTGCCCGCGTGGCCCGCGCCGCGGATGCGAATCCGCTGACCGTCGTGGATCCCGGCCGGGATCTCGACCTCGAGCTCCTTCAGCTCGATCGTGCGGCCGTTGCCCTGACACGCGGCGCATGGTGTCTCGACGAGCGTGCCCGCGCCGAGGCAGGTGGGGCAGGCCTGCGTGCGGACGAACTCACCGAAGACGCTGCGCGAGACCTGCTGCAGCTGACCCTGGCCGGCGCACGTCTGACAGGTGATGCGCTCGGTGCCCGGCTCGGCTCCCTCGCCGTCGCAGACCTCGCAGGTGACCGCGACCTCGACCTCGACTGTGCGCCCGACGCCGGTGAACGCGTCGGCGAGCTCGATCGCGACCGCGATCCCGACATCGCCGCCGCGCGCGCGCCCGCTGCGGTTGCGCGCGAAGAGGTCATCGCCGAAGAAGGCCGAGAAGATGTCGCTCAGGTTCGAGAAGGCGAAGTCGCTGGGCGCGTAGCCGCCGCGGCGGAGGCCGGCGTGGCCGTACTGGTCGTAGAGCCTACGCCGCTCGGCGTCCGACAGCACCTCGTAGGCCTCGGCGACGGCGCGAAATCGGTCCTGCGCGTCGGCGTCGCCGTTCACGTCGGGATGGAGCTCGCGCGCGAGCTTGCGGAACGCCTTCTTGATCTCGGCGTCGCTCGCCGTCCGCTCGACGCCGAGGAGCTCGTAGTAGTCGCGTTCGGCCGTGGCCATGCGCCCAAGCGTACCGGGGAGGTCAGTCCTCCTCGTACGCGGCTTCGACGAGCCTGGAGAGCTCGTAGGCGGCGGCGCGAACGGTGCGGACGGCCTTGTCGTAGTCCATTCGAACCGGGCCGAGCAGGCCGATCGAGCCGAGTGTGCGCGTCGGCAATCCGTAGGTGGCGCCGACGAGGGCAACGTCGTGCAGGCCGGGGTGGTCGAGGCCGACGCGGACGTACGGGCGGCGCACGTCGAACGACTCCGTCATCAGCTCGAGCACGGCCGCACGCTTCTCGAGCACGGAGAGGAGGCGCCGGCAGGCCTCGAGCTCGTCCGCGCGGACGTCGTCGAGCAGCGAGGCGGCGCCGCCGACGTAGAGCGACTGCGCAGTTGGCGCCGCAAGATCGGCGAGCGCGGGCCGCAGCGCGTCGACGAAGTCCTTCTCCCGCCCCGTCAGACCGGGATCCTCGATCCGCCTGCGCAAGGTGTGCGTGCCGATGCCGACACCGACGAGCCGCTCGTTCAGGTACTCGTTCGCCCAGGCGGCGAGGCCCGAGTCGACCGCGCGCTCGAAGGTGATCAGCTTCTTGGCGACACCGCCGGCGGAGGTGATCGTCACCACCATCACGACCGACGGCTGCAGCAGCAGCACTTCGACGTGACGCACCGAGGCGGTCTCGAGACCGGGCGCCGAGACGAGCGCGAGCAGCCGCGTCACCTGGCTCAGCATCTCGGTCGTCGACTGGAGCGCATCCTCGACCTCGCTCCGCATCGAGGTAAGGTCGAGCGGGAACCGCGGCGGCCGCGGCTCCTGGCGCTCGAGCACTCCCTCGGCGTAGAAGCGGTAGCCCGCGTCGGTGGGAATCCGGCCGGCCGAGGTGTGCGGATGGGTGAGCAGGCCGAGCGACTCGAGCTCGGCGAGCTCGTTGCGCACCGTGCTCGACGAAACGGGCAGGCCGGCGCGCTCGACGAGCGTCTTCGAGCCGACCGGCTCGCCGGTCGCGACGTACTCCTCGACCAGGCGCCGGAGGAGGTCTCGCTTGCGCTCGCTGATCTCGCCCATTTGCAGGAGAATTCTAGCTCTCGGCCAGCAACTCGGCGGTGACGCCGCCGCCCAGGAAGCGGCCGCGGCGGGTGAGCTCGAGCGTCTCGCCGGTGGCCTCGATCAAGCCGTGCCGCTGGAGCCGCGCCAGCGCGTCGCCGTCGACTGCCGTCGCGAGCCCGGTCAGCGTGAGCGGCTCGTCGAGGCGGAGCCCGAGCATGACGCGCTCCCGCGCGGTCGTCTCGGGCTCGAGCCGCTCGAGCTCGCGCTGCGGGCGCCCGCGGCGGCCGAGCGCGGCGAGATAGCGCGGCAGGCTCGGCGAGTTCCGCCAGCGCAGCCCTGCGACCGTCGAGACGGCGCCGACGCCGATCCCGAGGTAGTCGCGCCCGAGCCAGTAGCCCAGGTTGTGGCGAGCACGCAAGTCGCGGTCGGTGTCGGCGCGGCAGAAGTTCGCCGTCTCGTACCAGCGGTAACCGGCGCCGGTGAGCGACTCGACGACGCGCTCGAAGTAGTCCTCCATCGCCTCGGCCTGCCGCTCGAGCTCCTCGCCGTGGGCGTGCGTGAAGCGCGTCCCCGGCTTCGCCTCGAGCTCGTAGCAGGAGAGGTGCTCCGGCTCGAGCGCGATCGCCTCGGCGAGGTCCCGCTCGAGATCGGCGACGCTCTGGCCCGGGATGCCGTAGATCAGGTCGAGCGAGACGTTGTCGAAGCCGGCGTCGCGCAGCACGCGGACGGCGGCGCGGACGTCGTCGGGGCTCGCCTGCCGCTCGAGTGTCTCGAGCAGGTGCGACTGGAAGCTCTGCGCGCCGAGCGAGACGCGATCGACGCGGTGCTCGTGGAGCAGCGCGGCGAGCGCCGGAGTGACGGTCTCCGGATTGGCCTCGACGGTCGTCTCCGCGGCGGCAGGCAGACCTGCGAGGAGGCGTGCGAGGACGGCGGGCTCGGTGAAGGTGGGCGTGCCGCCGCCGAGGAAGACCGTCTCGACCTCGTCAGCGAGCAGCCCGCGCTCGAGCTCGAGTTCCGCCAGGAGCGCGTCGACATAGCCGCCGTGCTCGCCGTCGTGGCCGGTCACGGTGACGAAGTCGCAGTAGCCGCAGCGGTGCGCACAGAAGGGCAGGTGGACGTAGAGGTGGTGCGCGCCGGGTCCAGCCCCCGGGATGGGGGCGACAGAGCCCCCTTCTGAAACGGTACGCGGCAATTCGTCGCGCATGTGTGACGCGGGAGTGCCGGTTGCGTGCCGACCGGTGGCGGTCACTTCGACCGCTCGTCCAGGTTGAGCACGGCCAGGAACGCCTCCTGGGGGACCTCGACACCGCCCACCTGCTTCATCCGCTTCTTGCCCTTCTTCTGCTTCTCGAGCAGCTTCCGCTTGCGACTGATGTCACCGCCGTAGCACTTCGCGAGCACGTCCTTGCGGCGCGCTTTCACCGTCTCGCGCGCGATGATCCGCGCCCCGATCGCGGCCTGGATCGCGACGTCGAACATCTGCCGCGGGATCTCCTTGCGCAGCCGCTCGACGAGTAGGCGGCCGCGCTCGTAGGCGAAGTCGCGGTGGACGATCAGCGAGAGCGCGTCGACCTGCTCGCCGCCGACGAGGACGTCGACGCGGACCACGTTCCCCGGCCGAAAGCCGGCGAGGTCGTAGTCGAAGCTCGCGTAGCCGCGCGTTCGCGACTTGAGCTGGTCGTAGAAGTCGAGCACGATCTCGCCCAGCGGCAGCTCGTACGTGAGGTGCACGCGCTCCTCGGAGAGGTACTCCATGTGGTCGAACTTGCCGCGGCGCTCGTTGTTGAGCTCCATCACGGCGCCGACGTACTCCTTGGGCACGATCACCGACGCCCGGATGTAGGGCTCCTCGGCCGCCTCGATCTCGACCGGCATGTCGGCGGGGTTGTGCACCTCGACCCAGTCGCCGTTCCGCGCCTGGACGCGGTAGGCGACATTCGGCGCGGTCACGATCAGGTCGAGGTCGAACTCGCGCTCGAGCCGTTCGCGGACGATCTCCATATGCAGCAGGCCGAGGAAGCCGCAGCGGAAGCCGAAGCCGAGCGCCTGCGAGGTCTCCGGCTCGTAGAAGAGCGCGGCGTCGTTCAGCTTCAGCCGCTCGAGCGCGTCGCGAAGCTCGGGATACTCGTCCGAGTCGGTCGGGAAGAGGCCGGAGAAGACCATCGGCTTCACTTCTTTGTAGCCGGGCAGCGGCTCGGCCGCCGGTCGCTTCTCGGCCGTCAGCGTGTCGCCGACACGGAGCTTGGAGACGTCCTTGAGCCCCGTGATCACATAGCCGACCTCGCCGGCGACGAGCGCCTTCACCGGGCGCCGCTCCGGGGAGAGGAAGCCGAGCTCCTCAGCCTCGAAGCGTGTTCCCTGAGCCATCGCTCGTACGGCGTCGCGGGTCTCGAAGCGGCCGTCGACGACGCGCACGAACGCAACGACGCCGCGGTACTGATCGTAGGACGAGTCGAAGATGAGCGCACGGGCGGGGGCGTCCGCCTCCCCGTCGGGAGCGGGGATCCGCTCGACGATCGCGTCGAGCACCTCCTCCACGCCCTGGCCGGTCTTGGCCGAGATACGGAGCACGCGCTCCGGGTCGTCGCCGATCAGGTCGGCGACCTCGGCGGCGGCCCCGTCGGGGTCGGCCTGCGGGAGGTCGATCTTGTTCACGACCGGGACGATCTCGAGGTTGTTCTCGATCGCCAGATAGGCATTCGCGAGCGTCTGCGCTTCGATCCCCTGGGCCGCATCGACGACGAGCAGCGCCCCCTCACACGCCTGCAGCGAACGCGAGACTTCATAGGTGAAGTCGACGTGGCCGGGGGTGTCGATCAGGTTCAGCTGGTGACCCTTCCAGAGCACCCGCACGGCCTGGGCCTTGATCGTGATCCCGCGCTCGCGCTCGAGCTCCATCGAGTCGAGCAGCTGCTCTTTCATGTCGCGGTCGGCGACGGTGTCGGTCGCCTGCAGGATCCGATCGGCCAGCGTCGACTTCCCATGATCGATGTGGGCGATGATCGAGAAGTTGCGGATCTTGTCCTGGTCCATGCGTGATCAGCCTCGGCGCGAGCGGCCTCGCAGGGAGAGTAGCGTCGCGAGCTCGCGCACCCTGAGCGCCCGGCACGCGGCCAGGTAGACCGCGCCGCCGGCGACGAGCGCGAAGCCCAGCGAGACGAGCTGAGCGAGGAAGGAGCGGCCGAGGGCTTCGTCCAGCCCGCGCCAGACGGCGTAGCTCGTGACCCCGAGCAGCACCGAGGCGATCGCAACGAGGCCGAACGACCGAACCGTCTCGGTCAGGTCGAGCGCACCGATCCGGCGGCGCAACGCGAAAAGCAGCATCCCGACACCCGCGATGTTCGCGAGCGAGATCGCAAACGGAATCCCCCACGTCCCGACGCGGTAGAAGACCGCGTAGAGCGCGACGTTGAGCGCGAGGTTCGCCAGCGCGACCACGGTCGGGATCCACGGCCGCTGGAGGCTGAAGAAGCCGCGGTTCAGCATCAGCATCATCCCGTTGAAGGTGAGGCCGACCGAGAAGGCCGCGAGCGCGCCGGCGACGACGGCCGTCTGGCCGGAGTCGAACGCGCCGCGCTCGTAGAGCAAGCGCACGATCGGCTCGGCCAGCACGATCGAGAAGGCGGCGGCGGGGAGCAGGAGGAAGTTGATCTGGCGGAGCCCGAGCGCGATCGTGTTGCGCACGCCGACGAGGTCGCCGCGGGTCGCGAGCCGGGCGAGCGTCGGGAAGAGCACCGTCGCGACCGCGACCGAGAACATCCCCTGCGGGAGCATGTAGATCCGGAAAGCCTTGTCGATCGCATTCGGCGCGATCGTCGGGTCGATCCACTTCGACGCCACGATCGTGCCGATGACGGCGTTGACGTTGATCAGCCCGAGGCCGAGCATGACGGGCAGCATCAGCGTGAAGACCTGCTTCACGGCCGGATCGCGGATGTCGAGCGCGAGCCGGAGACTTCCGTCGAGCCCGCGCAGCCACGGCAGCGGCAGCAGCAGCTGAATCACCGTGCCGACGACGATCGAGCCGGCGTAGACGTAGAGCTTGCCGCTCTCGGTGTCCGCCTGCGGCACGCCGAACACGAGCCCGGCGATGATCGCGAGGTTCCAGAACACTGGCGTCAGCGCCGGGATCGAGAACTCGTCGTAGCTGTTCAGGATGCCGGTGAAGATCCCGAACAGGCCGAGCAGGACGACGATCGGGAAGAGGATCTGCGAGAGCGTGACCGTCAGGTCGTCGTAGGCGCCTGTGAGCGCCGGCATCAGCAGCGGCGCGGCGAGGATGAAGAGCGCGGTGACGCCGCCGCCGATCAGGAGGAAGAGCCAGAAGACGGTCGATGCGACCCGCCAGGCGCGTGCCTTCTCGCCCTTCTCGAGCAGCTCGCTGAAGACGGGGACGAACGCGGACGAGAGCGCCGCGTCGGCGACGAGCGCGCGGATCAGGTTCGGAATCTGGAACGCGACCGTGAACGCATTGATCGAGCCGCGCGCGCCGAAGTAGTTCGCCGCGACGATCTCGCGGGCGAGGCCGAGGACGCGCGAGAGGCCGGTCGCGGCCGAGAAGATCGCCGTCGACCACGCGAGCCTCCGTGCCTGGGCCCGCGTTTCCACGGCACCGAGTATAGGAACACGGTCTGCTAGGATTCCGCGCGCCCGCACCAGTGCGGGCCTTTCTTCGACTATGGCGAACATTCAGCAACAGAAGAAGCGTGTCCGGATCTCCGAGCGCGAGCGGGAGGAGAACCTGCGCTACCGGTCGACCGTGAAGACGCTGACGAAGCGCCTCGAGGCCGCGGTGTCCGATGGCGACAAGGACAGGGTCGCCACCGAGCACCTCGAGCTGACGCGGATGATCGACAAGGCCGCTTCGCACGGGGCCCTGCACAAGAACACGGCCGGCCGCAAGAAATCGCGCGCGTCCCGGCTCGTCGCCGGCGACGCCGCCTAGCTCTCGACGCTGAGGTCGATCAGAGCTCGCTGGAGCTCGAGGTCGGGTGCGAGCTTGCTGCCGCCCTTGAGCGCGTGGTCGAGCCCGGCGAGCCGGACGACAGCCGTGCGCAGCTCCTCCTCGGTGAAATTCGAGGCCTGGCCGAACACCTTCTCGACGTAGAACGGGTGTCGCTTCAGGCTCGCCGCTGCTTCGCGCGCCCGCACGCCCTCGCCGGCGAGCCGCTGGCAGCGGCGCATGAACGCCAGGTGGTTGCCGAGCGCTCCGGCCAGCCGCGGCGCCGTGTCGCGGCGTGGGCGCCCCTCGCGCTCGAAGATCGTCTCGCTGGCGTCGAGCGTTCGGCCCGGGTCGCGCTGGGCCCAGGCGTCCGTGAGCGCGAACGTGGGCGTCTCGGCTACGGCCGCGACAAGCTGTTCCACCTCGCGCTCCCCGATCGGCTCGTCGCCCGCCCAAAGCGCGAGCTTGTCGACCTCGTTCGCGAGCTGCTGGAAGTCCTCGCCGACGAGCTGGACGAGCGCAGCGACCGCATCGGGCTCGGCCCGGACGCCCGCCTGCTTGAAGCGCTCCGCGACCCAGGCGTCCGCCTTTTTCTTCGCGACCTCGTACGCGAGCACGTCGCCCGTCTTCGCACACGCTTTCGTCAGCGGCGCATCCTTCTTCAGCTCCTCGGCGACGAGCGCGAGCACGGTGCCGGGCGCGGGTGAGGCGAGATAGTCCTCGATCGCTTTCACGTCGGCGGCCTTCCAGCCGTTGGCGAGCCTGCCCTCGTTGCTGCGGCGCCCGTCGACTCCTTCGACGAGGACGAGGCGGGCGTCGCCGAAGAGGCTGCCCGCGTTGCAGAGGGCGGCGGCCTCGCCGCCCGACCGCTCCTGGGCGCTGACGATCTCGGTCGCCTCCGGCTCGAAGTGGCGGCGGAGCCGAGCGAGTGCGGTCTCGATCTTGGGACGGTCGCTGCCGGTGAGCAGGTAGACCGGCTTGAGCGCAGGCGACTCGGCCACGGCTCCACCCTACTCAACCATCCGTCCGCACCGAGATGCGCCGGCCGTCCGACTCGAGCACGATGCGTCCGTCCTCGTCGGTGCGGTACAGCCGCAGGCCGGGGCTGTCGCGAAGCGCCCCGAGCGTTGAGGGCGTCGGGTGGCCGTAGTCGTTGTTGCGGCCGCAGGAGATGACCGCGACGGCGGGCCGCAGCTCGCGCAGCTCGGCGGCGAGACCGGGGTCGGACGAGCCGTGATGCGCGACCTTCACGATCTCGACGCGCCGTGAGACAAGCCGCGCCGTCACCTCGGTCTCGGCGTCGGCGGTCAGGAGCGCGTCGACCTCGCCGTAGGTTGCCAGCAGCACGATCGGGAGCAGGTTCGGATCCTCGCTCGCGGTGCCCGGCCGGTCCGGCCAGAGGACGCGGAGCCGGAGCCGTCCGAGCCGAAAGCCGTCCCCGGCGCGCGTCTGCACCACCGGCACGCTGCGGTCGGCCGCCTCGGCAAGGGCGGCGCGCTCGAACGGGCCCGACGCCGCGAGCCGCGGATCGAGGACGCGGTCGACCGCTAGGCGCCGCAGGACGGTTTCGGCACCGCCGATGTGATCGCGCTGTGGGTGTGTGAGCACGAGTGCGGAGAGCCGGCCGACTCCGAGTCCCCGCAGCTGCCGTGCCACGTCGGCCTCCGGCGGTCCCTGATCGACGAGCACCGAGCCTTCAGGCACCTGGAGCAGGATCGCGTCGCCCTGGCCGACGTCGAGGAACGTGATCCTCAGGCCGGTGGGCGGCGGCAGCCGCGCCTCCGGCAGCAGCTGCCAGGCGAGCAGAGCCGGAACGGCCGCCGCGAGGCTCGCGACGGCCAGCGGGCGCCGCCAGCGCGGCAGGCGCTGCAGGGCGAGCAGGGCGACCGGCGTGCCGAGCAGCACGCAGACGGCGGTGCCGGATCCGACCTCGGCGAACGGGAGCCCGCCGATCAGGCGCGCGCAGGTGGCGATGTAGGCGGCCAGCCACCCATTCAGCCAGCCGAGTGCGAGCGCGGCGGTGGGCAGTACCGGCTCGACCAGACAACCGACGAGCGCGATCCCGAGCAGCGGCCCGATCGCGAGCGTGACGAGGACGTTGGCAAGCAACGAGTAGACGGGGACGCTGCCGAACTGAAGCCAGAGGATCGGCGCGGTCGCGGCGCCGCAGGCGATCGAGACGGCGAGCGCCTCACGGAGCCAATTCGTGAGCGGGTAGCCCTCGAGCGCGAGCCGAAGCCGCGGCAGCAGCAGGAAGATCGCGCCGACGGCGGCGAACGAGAGCTGGAAGCCGGGCTCGAGCAGGCTCGCAGGCGTCCACGCGAGCAGCACCGCAGCTCCGAGCGCGAGGAAGTGCCACCGGTCCCGTGGGCGAGAAAGTAACCAGGCGAGCGAAGCGAGGCCGCCCGCGATGCCGGCGCGCACGACCGAGGGCTGCCAGCCGACCGCGAGCACGTAGCCCGCGATCGCCGCGATCGCGACCACCTCCGCGGCGAGGCGTGGGATGCCGAGCAGCCACGCCAGCCCGAGGACGCCCAACGCCAGGAAGGTGATGTTCTGGCCCGAGACGGCCAACAGGTGGTAGAGCCCGGATGCCTTGAAGTCGTCGCGAAGCTCGTCCGTGAGTCCCTCGTCCTCACCGAGCACGATCCCGGCCAGCACGGCGTGGCGCTCCCCCTCGAGCGCAGGGGCGATCGCCCGCGCGACGTGCGCCCGGAGACGATCCGAGACACCACCGATCCCTCCCCGGCGGCCGACGATCCGCCAATCGCGACCGTGCAGGACGACGTGGACGCCGCGGCGGGCGAGCCAGCCGCGCTCATCGAAGCCGTCCTCCCGACCGCGCGGCGCGGACACGCTCGCTCGGAGCTCGAGGACGGCTCCCTGAGGCGGCGAGCGGCCGAGTGGCAGCTCGAGCAGGACCCGCTCGCGGAGCGAACGCTCGTCGAAAAGCCGCACCTCGGCCGGGAGGCGGAGCGCGAAGGTGGATCTGCGCACCGGGCCCGTCACGACCGCGGTCACCGCCGCCGAACGGCCGACCTCGGGCAAGAGGACGCTGCCCTCGAGCGCCTCGAGGCGGACGCTCCCCCACCACCAGCCGGCGAACAGAAGCGTCAGCGCGCAGGCCGGCAGACGAGCACCCGGGAGACTTGCCGCGACGGTCGCGGACGCAACGAGCAGCGTGACGGCGACCGCCGGCGCGCGGGTCGCGTTCGCGAGCGCGAGTCCGAGGCACGCCCCGAGCACGAGGAACGTCGGCCAGACGCGCGCGATCAGGGCGATACCACCTCCCGCAACTGCTCGATGCGAGCCGGGCCGATCCCAGGGATCGCGTCGAGATCGTCGACGGAGCGAAAGCCGCCGTGCTCAGCGCGGTAGTCGAGGATCTTCTGGGCAGTGACCGGGCCGACTCCGGGAAGTTCGTCGAGCTGGGCCGCCGTCGCCGAGCTCAGGCTGACCCGCCCACCGGCCGTCTTGCCGCCGGCACCCGGCACGCGCCGGGGCACGAGCACCTGCATCCCGTCGGCGAGCGGCGCGGCGAGGTTGATCGCGGCGGTGTCGGCCGGCGCGGTCGCTCCGCCCGCACGGGCGACCGCGTCGGCGACGCGTTTGCCCTCGGCCAGCCGGTAGAGACCCGGCCGCCGGACGGCGCCCGCGACGTGGACGACGAGCTTGGGCGCAGCCGCGGCCGGCTCGGCGACGAGCGCCTGAGCGGGCTGCTCGGCCGCGGCACCCGCGCCGGCCAGCGTGCGCCCGGCCACGGCCAGCAGCGCGAGCGCGGCTGCCGCGAGGACGAGCGCCCGCCGGCGCGACACGGGCAGGGAGGGCATCTCCCGAGCGTGCCCGTGAATCAGTCACGAAGGGCTAACGCCTTTGCACCAATTCCGTGTCAGTTTCAGCGGCCACGCGTCTGACGTTCCTGGCGCGTCGCTGCGGGCGCCGGCCGGAGGGGATAGGGCGCGAGCCCAGACCCGGAGAGCCCGGCGCGCGCAGAGCCGCGAGGGGCGCCGGAGGCCGGCTCCGCCCGCCGGGAGGCGCCCCGGCCAGGGACGTCAGGCGGACGTCAGACGACGAAGTTGACAAGCTTGCCGGGCACCACGATCGTCTTCCGCGGCTCGCCGCCGTTCAGGTACGCGCGCACCTTCTCGGACGAGCGCGCCAGCGCAACGAGCTCCTCCTCGGAGATCGATGCGGGAACCTGGAGCCGGTCGCGCAGCTTCCCGTTCACCTGCAGGACGACCTCGACCGTCTCGCGCTCGAGCAGGGCGGCATCGGCGACGGGCCAGGCCTGCTCCCAGAGCCGTTCATGGCCGAGCCGCTGCCAGAGCTCCTCGGCGACGTGTGGCGCGTACGGCTGGATCAGGGAGACCGCGGTCTCGGCGGCGAAGCGTGCGTCACGGCCGCCCGTGTCACGGGAGAGCTCGTTGACGAGCTCCATCACCGCCGAGATGCCGGTGTTGAACGCGAAGCGCCGGCCGACGTCGTCCGTGACCTTTGCGATCGTCTCGTGCGCCTTCCGGGCGAGCTCGCCCCCCTCCGGCTCGCCGGCCGGAGCGCGTTCGACCACCTCGCTGACGACCCGCCAGAGCCGCCGGACGAATCGCGCCATCGCTTCGGCCGCTTCCTCCGTCCACTCCATGTCCTGATCGGCCGGACCGAGGAAGAGGATGCAGAGGCGGCCGGCGTCGGCGCCGTAGCGCTCGATCACCGCGTCCGGGCCCGTGTCTGCACCCGCGCGCTTCGAGATCTTCTTCCCGCCCGTCGTGACCCAGCCGTTCGAGAAGAAGCTCGCAAACGGCTCCCGGAACCCGATGTAGCCGAGGTCGTTCAGGACCTTCATCCAGAAGCGCGCGTAGATCATGTGCATCGTCGCGTGGTCGACGCCGCCGATGTAGAGGTCGACCGGGTTCCAGTAGTCGACCGGGGCCCGGTCGAACGGAGCGCTGTCGTTCTCCGGGTCGCAGTAGCGGAGGAAGTACCAGGCGGAGTCGACGAACGTGTCCATCGTCTCCGTCTCGCGCAGCGCCTCGCCGCCGCACCGGGGGCACGTCGTCCGGACCCAGTCCTCGGCCTGGGCGAGCGGCGGCCGGCCCTTCGGCTTGTAGTCCTCGATGTCCGGGAGGACGACCGGCAGCTCGTCGTCCGGCACCGGCACGATCCCGTCGGTCTCGCAGTAGACGACCGGGATCGGGCAGCCCCAGTAGCGCTGGCGCGAGAAGCCCCAGTCGCGGAGGCGGTAGTTGACGGCGAAGCGGCCGCGCGCCTCCTCCGCGAGGCGCTCGACGATCCGGCGGCCTCCCTCCTGGGCAGGCAGCCCGTCGAACTCGCCGGAGTTGACGAGCACGTCGTACTCCGAGTGGGAGACGTACGGCAACTCGACCTCCCCCTCCGCCGGCCGGATCACCTGGCGCACCCGCAGGTCGAACGTCTGCGCGAAGTCGTAGTCGCGCTGGTCGTGAGCGGGGACGGCCATGATCGCGCCGGTGCCGTAGTCGGTGAGGACGTAATCGGCGACGTAGACGGGGATCCGCTCGCCGTTGACCGGGTTGACCGTGTGCAGGCCCGTAAAAACGCCGGTCTTCTCCACGGCCGCCGCCCGCTCCTCGGTCTTCTTCGCGGAGGCGTGGCGGGCGTACGCCTGCACCTCCTCCGACTCGATCCGCGCGACGAGCTCGTGCTCCGGAGCGAGCACGAAGAAGGTCGCCCCGAAGAGCGTGTCCGCCCGCGTCGTGAAGACCGTGACGCCCTCATCCCACTCCTCGATGCGGAAGTCGAGCTCGGCGCCCTCGGAGCGGCCGATCCAGTTGCGCTGGCGCGCCTTGATCGACTCGGGCCAGTCGACGGAGTCGAGGTCGTCGAGCAGGGCGTCGGCGTAGTCGGTGATCCGGAAGAACCACTGCTCCATCACGCGCGACTCGACGAGCGCGCCGCAGCGCTCGCAGGTGCCGTCGCCGAGCACCTGCTCGTTCGCGAGCACGGTCTGGTCGTTCGGGCACCACTTCACCGGCGCGCCCTTGCGGTAGGCGAGCCCCTGCTCGAGGAAGCGGAGGAACTGCCACTGCTGCCAGCGGTAGTAGCGCGGATCGTGGGTCGAGATCTCCCGCTCCCAGTCCATCCACCACCCCATCCGGCGCATCGTCCGGCGGATGTTGACGATGTTGCGCTCGGTGGTCTCGCGCGGGTGCTTGCCTTCCTTGATCGCGCTGTTCTCGGCCGGCAGCCCGAACGCGTCCCAGCCCATCGGATGGAGGACGCTCAGGCCGTGGCGACGCCGGAAGCGCATGACGACGTCGCCGATCGTGTAGACGAGCAAGTGCCCGAGGTGGAGCGAGCCGGACGGGTACGGCAGCATCTCGAGCACGTAGCTCTTCGACCGGTCATCCGTGTCCGGATCGGCCGGGTTGTCCACGTGCCAGGCACGCGCGTCGTCCCAGACCCGCTGCCACTTCTCCTCGATCGTCTTCGGGTCGTACGTCTCGCTCACGGCCGTCTCCGGGTACAAAAAAGCCTCTCGCTCGAGAGGCCCGTTGGAAGCTCTCGCGGCTCGACGCCACGCCGGCTTCCTGCTCTACGAAAGAAGCTGCTTCACTTGCGCGCATGCTAGCACTGTTCCCCGACGGAACCGGGGTCGCCGGCGGGGTGCTGGAGCTGGACGGGATCCCCGCGACCGACCTGGCGGAGCGGTTCGGGACGCCGCTCGTCGTCTACGCCGAACACGCGCTGCGCGAGCGGGCGCGCATGTTCCAGCGGGCCGTTCCGGACGCGCTCGTTGTCTACGGAACGAAGGCGTTCCCGAACGTCGCCCTGATGCGGTTGCTCGCCGAGGAGGGCCTCGGCGCGGATGTCTCGACGCTTGGGGAGCTGACGTTCGCACAGCGGGCGGGCATCGCCGGCGAGCGCCTACTCGTGCACGGGAACAACAAGTCGGACGAGGAGCTGCGCGCGGCGGCCGAGGCGGGGGCGCTCGTCGTCCTGGACGCTCTCGACGAGCCGGCGCGCGCCGCCGAGGCAGGCGTACGCCGCGTCCTCGTCCGCGTCACGCCCGGCGTCGAGGCGGAGACGCACGAGGCGATCCGCACCGGCCACCGCGGCTCCAAGTTCGGGCTCGACGAGGACGACGCGGTCGAGGCTGTCCGTTCCGCGCTTGCCGGCGGGCTCGACGTCGAGGGCCTGCACGTCCACGTCGGCTCGCAGCTCGCGGACGTGCGCGCGCATCTGCTCGCGGTGGCGCTGCTCGCTCAGTTCGCCGACCGCTGCCGGGTCGAGCTCGACTGGCTGCCGCGGACGATCGATATCGGCGGCGGCTTCGGGATCCGGCACGTCCAGGCGGAGCCGGAGCCGCCCGTGGAGGAGCTCGTACGGACGGTCGCGGCCGCGGTCGCGCGCGACTGGCTCCTGCGCGGGCTGGACGCACCGCGCCTGATCGTCGAGCCGGGCCGCGCGCTCGTCGGGCCGACGGCGTTCACGCTCTACCGGGTCGGCGCGGTCAAGCGCGCCGGCGACCGGCGCTATGTCGCGATCGACGGCGGCATGTCCGACAATCCGCGGCCGCAGCTCTACCAGGCGCGCTACACCGCGGTGCTCGCGAACCGCGCCGACGAGGAGCCGGAGGACGTCTTCACGATCGCGGGCAAGCACTGCGAATCGGGCGATGTGCTGATCGAGCGCGCCGAGCTGCCGGAGCCCAGACGCGGCGATCTGATCGCGGTTCCCGCAACGGGCGCGTACACGCTCGGGATGGCGTCGAACTACAACGGCGTCCCGCGCCCGGCGGCGGTGCTCGTCGGCGACGGCGACGCACGGCTGATCCGCCGCCGCGAGACCGTCGACGACCTGCTCGACCTGGAGCCTTAGCGGGCGCGTCGGGCGAGCTCCGCCTCCACCCGTTCGGGCCCGAGCCCGCGCGCCGCCAGCAGCGCATAGCTGTGGAACCAGAGGTCGGCGAGCTCCTCGACGAGCCGCGCATCCGACTCACCCGCCCCGGCGAGCGCCGCCTCGAGGCCCTCCTCCCCCACCTTCCGGGCCGCGAGCGCCGCGTCGTCGAGGAGCGAAACGACGTACGAGCCCTCCGGCCGCTCCCGCTCGCGCTCCTTGATCCGGCGCCAGAGCCACGGCGCGAAGCACGACTCGGCGCCGGTGTGGCAGGCGGGGCCGGCGGGACGCACGCGCAGGAGAACCGCGTCGCCGTCGCAGTCCTCCCGCAGCTCCTCGACCGCGAGCGTGCTGCCCGAGGTCGCGCCCTTGTGCCAGAGCTGTCGGCGCGACCGGCTCCAGAACCACGCCTCGCCGGTCTCGCGCGTCAGCCGCAGCGCCTCCGCGTCCATCCACGCCAGCATCAGGACGCAACCGGTGCCCGCGTCCTGCACGACGGCGGCGGTCAGCTGCGGACGTTCCATCCCGCTTCTCTCAGCTCGGCCTTCAGCTCGGCCACCCGCTCGGGTCGCTCGTGCACGATCGACGCGACGAGCGCGGCCTCGGCGCCGGCGGCGAACGCGGCCGCCAGGTGGGACGCCTCGCCGGCACCGCCCGAGGCGATCACCGGCGTCTCGACCGCGGCTGCGACGGCCGCGGTCAGCTCGAGGTCGTAGCCGGCGCGCGTGCCGTCAGCGTCGATCGAGGTGAGCAGGAGCTCGCCGGCGCCACGCTCGACCGCCTCGCGGGCCCACGCAACGGCATCTGCGCCGCGCGGCGTCCGGCCGCCGTGCGTGACCACCTCGCCGTCGCGCGCGTCGATCGCGCAGACGACCGCCTGGGAGCCGAACTCCTCCGCGAGCTCCGTCAGCAGCGAGGGCTCTTCGAACGCCGCCCGGTTGACGGCGACCTTGTCGGCGCCCGCGCGGAGCAGCGCCCGCGCGTCCTCCGTGCTGCGGACGCCGCCGCCGACCGTGAACGGGATGGCGAGCGTCTCCGCCGCACGCTCGACCAGCTCGAGCAGCGGCGCGCGGCCCTCGATCGTCGCGGTGACGTCGAGGAAGACCAGCTCGTCCGCGCCGACCCCGGCGTAGCGGCCCGCGAGCTCGACGGGGTCGCCGACGTCGCGCAGCCGCTCGAAGCGGACGCCCTTGACGACGCGTCCGCCCGCGACGTCGAGGCACGGGATCAGGCGCTTCTTGACCATGCCCCTCTCGACCAGTGCAGTGCGTTGGCGAGGAAGCGGGCGCCGGCCTGGCCGCTCCGCTCGGGGTGGAACTGGACGCCGGCGACGCAGCCGGACTCGACCGCCGCGACGAGCGCGCCGCCGTGCTCGACGACCGCCGTCGCGACGTCGTCGGCCGGCTCGGCCGCATAGCTGTGCGCGAAGTAGACGTCCTCCCCGTCGAGGCCATCGAGGATCGCCGACGGCCGCGTGGCGACGAGCCCGTTCCAGCCCATGTGCGGCACCGTCCTGGCGCGGAGCCGGCGGACGTCGCCGCGCAGAAGGCCGAGCCCCGTGCCGCCCTCGTCGCTCCGCTCGAACAGGAGCTGGAGACCGACGCAGATCCCGAGCAGCGGGCGGCCGGCGAGCACCCGTTCGCGCAGCGCCTCCGCGACCGGCTCGAGACCCGCCGCGGCGCTGGCCGCGTTGCCGACCCCCGCGATCACGACGAGCGGCGCCTCGCGCACGTCGGCGGGATCGGCGCTGACGACCGGCTCTGCGCCGGCGCGCGCGAGCGCGGACGCGACGCTGCGGAGATTGCCGGCGCCGTAGTCGGCGAGCACGATCCTCACGCGAGCCCCTTCGTCGACGCGACTCCCGTCCCGCTGCGCACGCACGCGGTGCCGAGCGCGCGGCCGAGTGCCTTGAACGCAGCCTCGGCGACGTGGTGCGCGTCCCCGCCGGAGGCGCGCACGTGCACGGTCGCGCGCGCCTGCATCGCGAAGCGCTCGAGCGCGTGCTGGAGCAGCGTCTCGGGGAGCGCGAGGTCGATCTCTGCGTGCGGCCTGCGGACGAGGTCGACGGCCGCGACACCCGTCGCCTCGTCCATCGGCACGGTCGAGTCGCCATAGCGGGCGATCCCCTCGCGTGCGCCGAGCGCCTGATCGAGCGCGTCGCCGAGCGCCGCGAGGACGTCCTCTGTCGTGTGGTGCTCGTCCACGTCGAGGTCGCCGGAACCGACGAGCTCGAGGTCGAAGCGCGCTTGGAAGGCGAGCAGGGTCAGGAGGTGGTCGAGGAAGCCTATGCCGGTCCCGACGCGGGCGCGTCCTTCCCCGTCGAGGTCGAGCGAGACGCGCAGCGCCGTCTCGGTGCTCGTGCGGACGACGAGCGCGTCGCGGCCCGGAGCCGGCGGCGGGGCGGCGGCGAGGGCGGCAAGGAGGACGTCGTTCTCGCGTGGGCGACGAAGCGTGACCCGGATTCCGCCGCCGGTTTCGCGCACGACGAGTCCCTGCGCCTCGAGGAGCGGCCCGAGCGACGGGTCGCGGACGAAGACGAAGTTGCCGTAACCCGCCGGCGCATCGTGTCCTGCGGCGGTGAGCGCCTCACGGACGCGCTCGCGCTCGGCGATCGTCTCCTCGACGTCGAGGCGCGGCTCGCGCAGCGCCGCCGCCGCGATTCGCGCCGCCGGTCCCGAGACGCTCGCCGGCGGCCGGCGGCGCTCGAGCTCCGCGGCGAAGCTGGGCGCAGCGACCGCGTAGCCGACGCGCAGGGACGCGAGTCCGAATGCCTTCGAGAGCGTGCGCAGGACGACCACGTTCGGCAGCTCCTCGACGAGCGGGACGGAGGTGACGCCTGCGTACTCGAAGTACGCTTCGTCGACGACGACGGCCGCGTCCGGGTGCGCGCGCGCAAGGTCGGCGATCTCCGCCGCGGTCCGCACCTCGCCCGTCGGGTTGTTCGGGTTGCAGATCCAGATCAACGCCGCGCCGTGCGACTCGTCGACGACCGCGGCTCCCGCCAGCTCGGTCGCGATCCGGTAAAGCGCGTACGTCGGCTCGAAGATCGCGGCGGTGCGTCCCGGCTCGAGGAACGTGCGCGCGCAGAGCAGGATCAGCTCGTCTGCTCCGGCGCCCGGCACGACCTGCTCGGGCGCCACGCCGCAGTACCCGGCCGCCGCGTCGCGCAGCTCGCCGTACGTGCCGTCCGGGTACTCCTGCAGGCGCGCGAAGCTCTCCGCGAGCGGCACCTGCGGCACACCCGGGAAGGGCGGCGTGTTCTGGTCGAAGCGAAGAACCTGCTCCGGATGGAGGCCGTGGCGGGCCGCCACCTCCTCGGAGGACGGCGACCAGGCGTACGCAGCGAAGCCCTCCGGCAGGGCGACGGTGCTCACGCGAGCTCCAGAGCGACGGCGTGGCGGTCGAGCCCTTCCAGGCGAGCCAGCGGTACGCCGATCTCCCGCGCGCGCGCCAGCCCCGCCGCGCTGGCGCGGACGACCTGCACCGGCTTGAGGAACGTCTCGAGCCCGATCCCGCCGGTGCCACGCGCAAGCCCGCCGGTCGGGAGGATGTGCGTCGCGCCTGCCGCGTAGTCGCCGACGACGGCCGAGGTGTTGACGAAGACGGTGCCGGCGTTCCTGATCCGCGACACGAGCTCGCCCGGCCGCTCGACCCAGAGCTCGAGATGCTCCGGCGCGTACGCCTCGGAGAGCGCGAGCGCTTCGTCGAGGTCGGTGACGAGACGCACGTCGACGTTGTCTGCGTCCGCCGTCGCGGCCGAGACGGCCGCGGCGAGGGCCGGGTCGAGCGCGAGCAGCGTCGCGGCGCTGTCCGGCCCGTGCTCGGCCTGCGCCAGCAGGTCGGCGGCGCAGCGCCCAGCGTCGGCGCTCGCGTCCGCGATCAGCACGACCTCGCTCGGCCCGGCAGGGAGGTCGATGCCGACGTGGCTCGAGACGAGCAGCTTGGCCGCCGTGACCCAGCGACTCCCAGGCCCGACGATCTTGTCGACCGGCGCGATCGTCGCCGTGCCGAACGCGAGCGCGGCGACCGCCTGGGCGCCGCCGATCGCGTAGACCTCCTCGATCCCGAGCTCGTGTGCGGCCGCAAGCGTCGCGTCCTGGGGCCGCGGGGTGACGACGACGATCCGCTCGACGCCCGCGAGCCGCGCGGGCACGGCCGCCATCACGAGCGAGGAAGGCAGGATCGCACGGCCGCCGGGGACATAGATCCCGACCGAGCCGAGCGGGAGCCAGCGTCGCTCCGCCAAGACGCCGGGCACCGCCTCGAGCGCGACGTCGGGCGGGCGCTGCGGCGCGCAGAACGCCTCGACGGCGTCCGCGAGCGCGCGGAGCGCATCCCGCTCGGGCTTCCCCAGGCGTGCCGACGCGAGCCGCTCAGGCCGCACGCGCAGCTCCGGCCGCTCGCCGTCGAGCCGCTCGCTCCAGTCGAGCAGCGCCGCGTCGCCGCGCTCGCGCACGTCGGCGACGATCTCGGCGACGCGCGGCAGCACCTCCTCCAACGCGGCGCCTCTCATGCCACCAGCCTTTCGACCGGGAGGACGAGGATCGACGACGCCCCCGCAGCCTTGAGCGGCGCCAGCAGGTCCCAGACGTCGTCCGCCTCGACCGCAGCATGCACCGCGACCTGACCGGGCTCGGCGAGGTCGATCACGGACGGCGCGCCCATCCCGGGCAGCAGCTCGGTGATCCGGTCGAGCGCCTCCCGAGGCGCGTTCAGCATCAGGTAGCGGCGCCGGCGAGCGGCGACGACGCCCGAGATCATCAGCTCGAGCCGCTCCACCAGCTCGCGCCGCTCGTCCAGTGCGGCGCCGTTCGCGACGAGCACCGCCTGCGACTCGAGCAGCGGCCCGAGCAGGCGGAGACCGTTCGCGCTCGCGGTCGAGCCGGTCGAGACGAGATCGGTGATCGCGTCCGCGAGCCCGAGCCGCGGCGCCGCCTCGACCGAGCCGGAGACGGGGACGAGCTCCGCGCTCACGCCGAGGTCGCCGAGCGCCACCCGCGTCGAGACGGGGTAGGCGGTCGCGACCCGCAGCCCGTCCAGCTCCTCGAGCGACTCTTGTGGCGCGTTCTGCGGGACTGCGGCCTGGAGGCTGCAGCGGGCGAAGCCGAGCGCAGCGACCGTCTCCACCCGCGCCTCCGCCTCGGCGACGAGGTTCGCGCCCGTGATCCCGAGGTCGACGACGCCGTCCTGGACGTACTCGGGCACGTCGTGCGCGCGGACGAGCAGCAGGTCGACCGGCGCGTTCGCGCACGGGACGAGAAGCGCGCGGTCGGTGGCCTCGAAGCTGAGCCCGGCGTCGGCGCAGAGCCGCAGCGCGGGCTCGGCCATCCGGCCCTTGGACGGGACGGCGAGGGTGAGCCGGCCGTTCGCGCCGGCGCGGGTGAAGCCGCTGGGCTCCACCTAGCGCCGCGCTTTCGCGTGGACGCGGTCGAGCGCCGTCCGGTAGCCGCCGGTGCCGTGCTTCAGCCACTGGGCGACGCGTGTCACCGTCGCGGTGCTCGTCGGCACGCGCTCGGCGATCTCGACGTACGGGACACCTTGCTCGAGCAGCTGCACGGTCTGCCAGCGGTGCGTCAGCGCCTCGAGCTCGGGGAGCGTGCAGAGGTCGCGGAGGAAGCGCTTCGCCTCGTCGCGGTCGCGCAGGGTCAGCACCGCCTCGGCCAGGTCGTCCAGGCCTGGGACCGGCTCGATGCTCCGCTCGCTCATGTCAGCATGTTAGCATGCTACTACGATGACACAAGAGTTCACGGTCTATCCTGCGATCGACGTGCTGGGCGGCCGCGTCGTCCGTCTCCGAGAGGGACGGCGCGACGAGGTGACGGTCGAGGGCGGAGATCCCGTCGCCGCGGTCGAGCGATTCGTGGGCGAGGGCGCAGAGTGGCTGCACCTCGTCGATCTCGACGGCGCCTTCGACGGCGTGCCTGACCTCGACCTGTTGCGGCGCGTCGCCGACGCCTGCCGCTCCGTCCAGGTCGGCGGTGGTTACAGGACGCCCGAGCTCGTCGCGGAGGCGCTCGACGCCGGCGCCGCGCGTGTTCTCGTCGGCACGGCCGCCCTCTCCCCCTCCTTCCTGCGCGACGTGGTCGAGCGCTTCGGCGACGCGGTCGCGGTCGCGGTCGACGCGCGCGACGGCGCCGTCGCGGTCGAGGGCTGGACGGCGGTGGGCGCCCTGACCCCACGCGAGCTCGCCGACCGCTGCGCAGCCGCCGGCGTTGCCCGGCTCGTCGTCACCGCGACCCGCCGGGACGGCACGCTCGACGGCCCGGACGTCTCTCTGTTCGATGACGTCCTCGGCGCCGGTCTGCCGGTGATCGCGGCCGGCGGCGTCTCGACGCTGGACGACCTCCGCGCACTGCGCGAGCTCGGCTGCGAGGGCGCGGTCGCCGGGAGCGCGCTCTGGCTCGGACGTTTCGCGCTCTCCGAGGCGGTTAGCCTCCAAGGGTGAGCGAGCACGCCGTCGAGATCTGGAGCGACTACATCTGACCCTTCTGCCGCGCGAGCCAGCCGACAGCCGCGCAGCTCGAGCGCCAGTTCGGCGCAGACGTGAACTGGATGGCGTTCGACCTCCATCCCGAGTACCCGCCCGAGGGAATCCCGCGCGCGCAGCTGCTCGAGCGCTACGGCGGCGCGGCGATGACCGATCGGATGACGCGCTTCTTCGCCGACCGCGGGCTCGAGTACAACCCGAATCCCGAGGTCGTCCCGAACTCGATGACGGCGCTGCGGCTGACCGAGCTCGCCCGTGACCTCGGCAGGCACGCCGAGATGCACGAACGGCTGATGGACGCGTACTGGGCGGAGGCGAGGAATATCGGCGACCCGGACGTGCTGCGCGCGGAGGCGACCGCCGTCGGCCTTCCCACCGACGAGGTCGAGGACGTGCTCGCCGGCGACCGCTACCGGGACCGGGTCGAAGCGTCGACCCGGGAGGCGTACGCGATGGGCGCGAACGCGGTGCCGGCGTTCGTCCTCGACCGGCGGCTGCTGGTGTTGGGCGCGCAGCCCGACGAGGTCTTCGAGCAGGCGTTCGCGCAGCTGGAGTCGGCGTGAAGACCGTCGACGAGATCGCGCACGCGACCGGCTGGATGGCCGAGGACCGGATGCGGCGCACAGCACACGCGCTCGAGGCCGCCGGCCGCGTCTGGCTCTTCGACGTCGTCGACTGGCCTGGACTCGACGAGCAGGTCGCGGAGCTCGGGGAGCCGGCCGGCGTCGTGCAGTTGCTCGACCGGCACAACCGCGACTGCGTTGCCGTCGCCCGGCGCCTCGGGGTTCCGCACCACGTCGTCCCACGGGCGCTTCCGGGGACACCGTTCGAGCTGCGGCCGGTCGTGCGGCTCCGCTGGTGGCGCGAGGTCGCGGTCTGGTGGCCGGAGCGGCGGCTCCTGCTCGTCGCCGACGTGATCGGGACGATCCCCTTCTTCCGTGCCGGCGCCGAGCCTGCCGGCCTCCACCCACTGCTGCGGCTCTTGCCGCCACGCTCGCTCCGCGGCCTCGAGCCCGACCACCTGCTCGTCGGGCACGGCGAAGGCGTTCATCACCATCCGGCCGCGCTCGAGAGCGCGCTCCGGACGGGGCGGCGGCGGATCCCGCGCTGGCTCGCCGGGCTGCCCCGGATCCTCCGCGAGGGCTACTAGAGGCTTGATGTGGAATTGGCGCGCTGTGGGGCTGTTTCAGACCAAGCCAGGGCGGCTCGGCGTTCGAAGCGCAGGCTAGTTGCCTGCGTGAGGACGACGAGACGGCCTGGCGCCGCGTCTGGGACGGCCCTACAGACCCGCTCACGTTTCACATCAAGCTCTAGCTCAGCGCGCGCGGGCGAGCAGGCCCGGGCGGACGAGGCGTGGGGGCGCCTTCAGGCCCGCATCGCGCACGGGCGGGTTCGACGGCTCCGCGAGCGGCGGCGCGCCGAACGACGCAGCGCGTCGCTCTGCAGACGCCGGGGCGTAGAGCGTCGTCCGCTGCCGCGGCGTGCGCCCGTTCGCACGGATCAGCCGCTCCATCGCCTCCGGCGACATCTCCTGCCCGTGCTCGGAGCCGGCGGAGCGCGAGATCGACTCGTTCATCAGCGTCCCGCCGAGGTCGTTGACCCCTGCACGGAGCGCGGCGGCGACACCCTCCGGCCCGAGCTTCACCCACGACGCCTGGATGTTCGTGATCGCCGGGTGCAGCGCCAGCCGCGCGACTGCGTGCATGAGCAGCGACTCGCCGAACGTCGGCCCCGACCGGGCGCGTCCCTTCAGCCACATCGGCGCCTCCATGTGCACGAACGGCAGGGGTACGAACTCCGTGAACCCGCCCGACCGTTCCTGCTGCTCGCGCGCCCGCAGCAGGTGCCGCGCCCAGTGCTGCGGCCGCTCGACATGCCCGAACATGATCGTCACGTTCGAGCGGAGGCCGACCCGGTGCGCCGCGTCGTGCACCGCGAGCCACTGCTCCGTCGAGACCTTGTCCGGACAGATCACCGCCCGCACCTCGTCGTCGAGGATCTCCGCCGCCGTCCCGGGCAGCGAGCCGAGGCCGAGCGAGCCAAGCAGTTCCAGGTACTGCTCGAGCGGAAGGCCGAGTGTCTCCGCGCCCTGCCAGACCTCGAGCGCCGAGAACGCATGGATGTGCAGCTCGGGCAGCTCGGTCCGGATCGCGTCCACGACCGATGCGTAGTACTCGCCCGTGAACGCCGGATGGATCCCGCCCTGGAGGCAGACCTCGGTCGCGCCGCGGTCCCAAGCTTCGCGCGCGCGCCGGACGATCTCGTCGTGCGGGACGAGATACGGAGCGCCGCGCAGGTTCGCCGCCAGCTTTCCCTTCGAGAAGGCGCAGAAGCCACACCGGAAGTAGCAGACGTTCGTGTACTGGATGTTCCGCGTGACGACGTAGCTGACCTCGTCACCACACACCTCGCGGCGGAGCCGGTCGGCGGCGGCAAAGACCCGCTGGCGCTCCTCGCCGCGGGCACGGAAGAGGCGGATGACGTCCTCCTCCCCCAGCTCGGCGGCGGTGTCGACTGGAAGCGCGTCGCGGGCGACGACGAACGGGACGGCTCCTGCCTCGCCCGGATGCCACGCGTCCTCGCGGGCGAGCCCGAGCGCGTCCGAGGCGCGAAGCACGTGCGGCAGGACCTGTTGGTCGAGCCAGTCATGACCAACATGACCAGGGTAGACCGGCAGCCTTGCAGCGATGTTGAGCAACCTCGACCTGGTCGCTTGACCAAGTCTGACCAAGTCAGGCCACGGCGCTTCCGGGTTGACGTGGTCGATCGTGACCGGCGAGACACCACCCCAGTCGTCGATTCCCGCATCGAGCAGGCGGGGGAAGTCGTCGTAGGCGAGATTCGGCGGTGCCTGCACGGCGACGTCGTCGGGAAGCAGCAGCCGTGCCACCGCGATCGTCCAGAGATGGTCGTCGAGGCTCGGCTCCGGGTGCGAGGCCATCCTCGTGCCGGGCTTGGCGCGGAAGTTCTGGACGATCACCTCCTGCAGATGTCCGTGCCGCTCGTGCAGCACCCGCAGCGCCTCGAGCGCCTCGAGTCGCTCGGCGCGCGTCTCGCCGATCCCGATCAGGATCCCGCTCGTGAACGGGATCCGCAGCTCGCCCGCCAGCTCGATCGTCTGCAGCCGCCGCTCCGGCAGCTTGTCCGGCGAGGCCCAGTGCGGGCCGCCCTTCGCGGCCAGCCGCTCCGAGAGCGTTTCGAGCATGATCCCCATCGAGGCCGAGACCGGACGCAGTCCCGCGAGCTCCTCCCTGGTCATCACGCCCGGGTTCAGGTGCGGCAGCAGGCCCGTCTCCTCGAGCACGAGCTTCGCCACCCGGCCGAGGTACTCGAGCGTCGACTCGCAGCCGAGCTCGGCCAACTCCGCGCGCGCGACCTTGTAGCGCAGCTCCGGCTTGTCGCCGAGCGTGAAGAGCGCCTCCGTGCACCCGGCCGCCGCGCCGGCGCGAGCGATCGCCAGCACCTTGTCCGGAGTCAGGTACGCCCGCTCGCCGCGCCGGGGCGGCCGCGCGAACGTGCAGTAGCCGCAGACGTCGCGGCAGAGCGTCGTCAGCGGGATGAAGACCTTCGGCGAGTAGGTGACGAGCCCGTCGCCACGGCGCCGCTCGCGCGCCGCCGCGAGCAGGTCGTCGAGCGGCGCTTCGAGCAGCGCATCCATCTTCAGACCTTAACTACCCGGCGCGGAACCCCCACAGTCCACCGAAGCTCGTCCAGCTCCCCTTCGACCAGCGCTGCAGCAGCGCCTGTTCGATCGGGAAGCGCTCGGTCGCGCTCGTCTTGACCGTCAGCCCCGGCAACAGGAATGGATTGGAGGGGTCGTTCAGCTTCCGCGTCTGCACCATCACCGACGCGCGGGTCGGGTTCTTGCCCGCGGCCTTCAGCACCTTGGCGAACTCGTAGGCGACCGCCATGCCGTAGACGTGGTAGACGTCCTTCTGGTTCGCCCCCTTCGCGAAGCGGGACATGATCGTGCGGTAGAGCTTCACGGCGGCGTCGTTTCGCCACTTCGCGTCGGTCGGATCCTTGAGGAAGACGATCGAGACGGAGTTCTCGACGGCCTTGTTCGAGCCGCCCTCGGCGGCGAGGGTCATGATGTTCGAGGCGCTCGAGACGGCGTTGTTGATGATCAGCGGCCGCCAGCCGAGCCGGTTCGCGAACACGTAGCCCTGGATCGCGTGCCGCGGCGTCGCGAACAGGGCGAGCACGTTCGCGCCCGACGACTTCAGCCGTGAGATCTGCGACTGCACGTCTGGTGCGGTGACGTCGAACGGCTGCGCCGCGACGACCTTGACCTTCGAGCGGGCGATCCCCTGCTTCAGGCCCGCCATCAGGTCCTTGCCGTAGTCGTCGTTCTGGAAGAGGACGCCGACCTTGGCGCCCGGCTTCGTGCGAGCCAGGTACTTGCCGTAGATCCAGCCCTCGGCGCGGTAGCTCGGCTGGAAGCCGATCGTCCACGGATACTGCTTGTAGTCGCGCCCGAACGTGGTCGCGCCCGAGGCGACGAAGAGCTGCGGCACCTTCGCGGCGTTCAGGTAGTCGCGGATGGCGGCATTGTGCTCGGTGCCGAGCGAGTTGAAGATCGCGAAGACCTTGTCCTGCTCGACCAGCTGGCGCGTCGCCTGCACGGTGCGGGCGGGGTCGTAGCCGTCGTCGACCGTCTTGTAGGTGATCGTGCGGCCGTTGACGCCGCCGCGCGAGTTCACGTACTTGAAGTAGGCGTTGGCGCCGCGCGCGACGGAGGCGTAGGCGGACGCGGTGCCCGAGAGCGGCGTCGTGCCGCCGACGAGGATCGTCTTCGAGGTGATGCCAGGGTCGGCGCTCGTCGCCGCGGTGGCGCCGGTCGCGATCGCGCCCGCGAGGGCGAGCAGGGAGAGAAAGAGTCTCGGTCGACGCATCGTCGCTGCAGCTCCTTAGAGGTCGAGAACGGCTCAGCGACCGCGATGGTAGCCGCGACTTGTAAGCACTTGGAGACGTCGCAACAGGCCGGCCACGCCGCCGGGCATCGCGAGCATGACCAGGATCAGGATGACGCCGTAGACCACGGCCGGCGCGCCTTGTGCCTTCGAGACCTCCTGCGCCCAGAGCGGCAGGAACTGGATGAAGATGGCGCCGAACACGAGCGGCCAGAGCGAGCCGAGGCCGCCGACGACGACGCCGACGAGCAGGAAAATCGAGAGCGTGATCGGGTAGGTGTCGGGGTTGACGAAGGTCGTCGCGATCGCGAGCAGCGAACCAGCGACGCCCGCGTAGAAGGCGCTGATCCCGAAGGCAAGCGTCTTGTAGGTGGCGAGGTTGACGCCCGACGACGCGGCGGCCAGCTCGCTGTCGCGGATCGCCCGGAGCGAGCGGCCCGTCCTCCCGCGCAACAACAGCCATGCGACCGCGAACATGACGAGGGCGACCGTCCAGCACAGGTAGTAGAGCCATTCGTTGAAGGTGGGAACCTCGAGCCCGAGGATCTTGATCGGCTCCGAGATCGTCTCGAACGTGATCGGATCCGTCGTCTCGGTCGGACGTGTTCGGCCCTCGGACTCGAACAGGTTGATCCCGCCCCCGCCGCCGGTGAACGTCTCGAAGCGGTCGTACTTGATCAGCCCCGGCATCGCGACCGCGATCGCGAAGGTGGCGAGCGCCAGGTAGAGGCCGGTCAGCCGGAGCGCGGGGAAGCCGAACAGGAAACCGGCTATCCCGGCGACGAGCCCTGCCAGCGGGATCGTCCAGATGTCCTTCATGTCGCTCGAGAAGGTGTGGCCGCCGAGCTTCAGGCCCTGGTCGGAGATCAGGATCGCCGTTGTGTAGCCGCCGATCGCCATGAAGGCGCCGTGCCCGAGCGAGATCTGGCCGGTGAAGCCGGTCAACACGTTCAGTCCGAGCAGCGCGATGAAGTAGATCCCGACGTAGGCGAACTCCTGCGCCCGGAAGTCGCTGATGAAGCGCGGGAGCAGGAAGACGGCCGCAGCCGCGAGCAGAAAGACACCGGCGCGGATCAGCTCCGAGCGCTTCACACGCGCCTCGTAACGGTCTTGCCGAAGAGTCCGGCCGGCTTGACGAGCAGGACGACGAGGATGACCAGCAGCGCGACGGGCAGCCGGAGGCTGGCACCGACGAAGTCGACGTACGTCCCGATCAAATTCAGTCCGACGCCGAGCATCAGGCCGCCGGCGACGGCGCCGAAGGGCGAGTCGATCCCGCCGAGCACGGCGGCAGCGAAGGCGTAGATCAGCACCGCCTGCATCATGTTCGGGTCGAGGAAGACCGTCGGCGCGGTCAGGATCCCGGCGACGGCGCCGAGCACGGCGGCGAGCCCCCAGCCAATCGCGAGCATCCAGCCGACGCGGACGCCGACGAGACGGCTCGCGTCCGGATTGAGCGCGGATGCCCGCAGGGCGAGTCCGATCTTGGTGAACTGGAAGAACGCCCACAGGATCGCGACGAGCGCCAGCACGACCAAGAAGGTGCCCACGTCCTGCTGCGAGATCGCGACGCCCCCGATCACCCAGGTGTCGTTCGGGAACGGGCTCGGGAACGCACGCACCTCGGCCGACCAGATCAGTCCGGCGAGGCCGTTGAAGATCAGGACGAGACCGATCGTCACGATCACGGTCGTCAGGATCGAGGCACGCTCGATCGGACGGATCACGGTGCGCTGCAGGCCGACGCCGAGCCCGAAGGCGAAGACGAGCGTGACCGCGAACGCGAGCCACATGTTCAGGCCGTGGTTCTCGATCAGCGTCCACGCGATGTAGGTGGTGAACATCGCCATCTCGCCCTGCGCGAAGTTGATCACGCCGGTCGCGCGATGGATCAGGACGAGGGCGAGCGCGAGCGCCGCGAAGATTGCCCCGCTGGCGAGCCCTGCGACGACCTGCTGGAAGAACTCCGCCATCAGTACCCGAGGTAGCTCTTGCGGACGGATTCGTTGCGCGCGAGCTCCTCGCTCGGACCCGACACGGCCACCTTCCCCACCTCGAGCACGTAGGCGTACGACGCCACCTCGAGCGCGATCGCCGCGTTCTGTTCGACGACGAGCACGGTCAGCCCCTCCTTCTCGTTCAGCTCGCTCACGATCCGGAAGATCTCACGCGTGACGATCGGCGCGAGCCCGAGCGACGGCTCGTCGAGCAGGAGCATGCGCGGATGGCTCATCAGCGCGCGCGCGAGCGCGAGCATCTGCTGTTCGCCGCCGGACAGGGTGCCGGCGTGCTGGTCGAGGCGGGTCGCGATCCAGGGGAAGTACGCGGAGACGCGGGCGACATCGTCGTCGATCGCGCCGCGTTTGACGTAGGCGCCGAGCTTGAGGTTCTCCTCAACCGACATCTCGGCGAAGGTGCCGCGCCCTTCGGGGACGTGTGCGACGCCGAGCCGCGCGACCGACTCCGGGCCCCGTCGTCCGAGCGGCTTGCCGTCGAAGACGATCTGGCCGCTGCGCTTGACCGTGCCCGAGATCGAGCGAAGCGTCGTCGTCTTGCCCGCTCCGTTGGCGCCGAGGACGGCGACGATCTGCCCCTGCTCGACGGCGAGCGAGACCCCGTCGAGCGCGCGGACGGGGCCGTAGCGCGCCTCGACTCCGCGCAACTCAAGCAGCGCCATGGGCCGCCTCGTCGGTACCGAGATACGCCTCGATCACGGCTGGGTTCGCGCGCACCTCGGCAGGCGTTCCCTCGGCGATCTTCCTGCCGAAGTTCATCACGTGCACGTGGTCGGAGATTCCCATCACGAGGTTCATGTGGTGCTCGACGAGGAGGACGGTCAGCTTTCGGTCGTCGCGGATCTTCTGGATGAAGCGCCCGAGCTCTCCCACCTCTTCGTGGTTGAGCCCGCCCGCCGGCTCGTCGAGCAGGAGCAGCGTCGGCGCCGCGACGAGCGCGCGCGCGAGCTCGACTCGCTTCAGCGTCCCGAACGGGAGCCCGGCGACCGGCCGCCCCGCGATCGAGCCGAGGCCGACGTACTCGAGCGCGTCATGCGCCTCGGCCTCGGTGTTGCCGCTGCGCGCGTGCGCGCCGACGAGCACGTTGTCGAGCACCGTCATCGTCTTGAACAGCTCGACGTTCTGGAACGTGCGCGCGATCCCGAGCCGCACGATCCCGTGCACGGGCGTCTTCAGCAGCGACTCGCCGGCGAAGAGAACCTCGCCCTCGTTCGGCGTGTAGAGCCGGGTGATCACGTTGAAAGCCGTCGTCTTGCCGGCGCCGTTCGGCCCGATCAGACCGACGATCTGCCCCTCCGGCACGTCGAGCGAGACCCCGTCGAGGGCGACGATCCCGCCGAACCGGCGAGTCACGTTCCGCAGCGAGAGCAGGGCCATCGACCGGAGGAGCTTATGCGGGCCGGGCCGCGGATGGCAAAGGAACCCGCCTCCGACCAGAAAGGCCGCTACTCTCCTCCGCGTGACCGAACTCGCAGCCGAGCTGCACATGAGCCGGGGTCAGAAGATCACGAACCTGCTCGGCGTCTCGATTCCCTTCGTCGGCTTCCTCGCCTCGATCTTCTTCCTCTGGGGCCAGTACGTGACCTGGCGCGACCTGATCATCTTCGCGGTCGGGTATGCGCTGACGACGCTGGGGATCTCGATCGGCTTCCACCGCCTCTTCACGCATCGCTCGTATGAGACCTACAAGAGCATCCGCTACGGGCTCGCGGTACTCGGCTCGATGGCCGTGCAGGGCCCGGTGATCCGCTGGGTCTCAGACCACCGCAAGCACCACAACTTCGCAGACCGCGAGGGCGATCCGCATTCACCGCACGCCGGCTTCGGCCCCGGTGTGCGCGGCAAGATCGCGGGCCTCTGGCACGCGCACGTCGGCTGGCTCTTCCGCAACGTCGGCCGCGCGGAGTGGACGAAGTACGCGAAGGATTTGCTCGCCGACCGCGGCATGGTCTTCATCTCGCGCTGGTTCCCCGCGTGGGTCGCCGCTTCGCTCGTGCTCCCCTTCGCCGCCGGCTGGATCTGGGGCGGCACGCTCGGCGCCGGCCTGCAGGCGATGTTCTGGGGCGGCCTGATCCGGATCTTCCTGCTCCATCACATCACCTGGTCGGTCAACTCGGTCTGCCACTTCGTCGGCTCGCGCCGGTTCCGCGTCAAGGACGAGTCGCGCAACGTCTGGTGGCTTTCCTGGATCTCGTTCGGCGAGTCCTGGCACCACAACCATCACGCCTTCCCCTCCTCGGCGTTTCACGGGCTGAAGCCGTGGGAGCTCGACATCGGCGGGCTCGTGATCAGGCTGCTTCGGCGGCTCGGGCTCGTCTGGAAGGTCAACGTGCCGACCGCCGAGATGCAGCAGCGGCGCCGCGAAGCGCTCTCGTAGGCGGATGGAAGCGCCGGAGACGCCGGCCGACTCGCCGCTGACGCTCGAGACGGCGATGTCCTCGCCGCTCTACCAGCGGCTGATGGCGCCCGAGCTCACCCCCGGCGAGCCCGCCTTCGCGTTCGAGCTGCCGCTGCTCGACCCGGAGACGCACCGGCCGAGCGGCGCACTCGTCCGGCTCGCCGGCTTTGCGGGCGAGCGCCCGGTCGCGCTCGTCTTCGGCTCCTACACCTGACCGCCCTTCCGCCGCCAGTTGGGCGAGCTGGAGGAGCTCTTCGACCGGCACGGCGGCGAGGTCGCGTTCTTCATCGTCTACATCCGCGAGGCGCATCCCGAGGACGGCTGGGTGCTCGCCGACAACCGACGCGAGGAGATCGCGCTCGTCGATCCGGTCTCGCTCGATGAGCGGGCCGAGGCAGCCGACGCGTGCGCGTTGCGGCTCAGGACGCGGATTCCGATCCTGCTCGACGACGTCGACGACGCGGTCGCGTCCGCGTACGGCGGCTGGCCCGACCGGCTCTACCTGATCGGCCGCGACGGCCGGGTCGCATTCCAGGGCGAGGTCGGCCCGTTCGGCTTCAAGCCCGACGAGCTGGCGCACGCGATCGAGGCCGAGCTCCGCTAGTCGAACGTGAAGGTGCCGCCGCCGGCGAACTCCTTCAGGATCCGGCGGCTGACGACCATCCGGTGCACCTCGTCCGGGCCGTCGTAGATCCGCGCTGCCCTTGCCTGCTCGTACATCCCGGCGAGCGGCGTCTCGTCGGTCAGGCCGCGCGCGCCGTGCACCTGGATCGCCCGGTCGATCACGTCGTTCAGCACCTGGGCGGCGAAGAACTTGATCAGCGAGACCTCAACCCTGGCCTCGTCGCCCTCGTCGAGCTTCCGCGCCGCGTCGAGCGTCAGCAGGCGGCACGCCTGGATCTCGGCGGCCGAGTCGGCGATCCAGTTCTGGACGGTCTGCTTCTCGGCCAGCGGGCCGCCGAACGCCTCGCGCTCGAGTGCGTAACGGCACATCAGCTCGAAGGCCCGCTGCATCTGGCCGAGCCAGCGCATGACGTGGTGGATCCGCCCCGGCCCGAGCCGCTTCTGCGCGATCCGGAAGCCGTCGCCCGGCTCGCCGAGGACGTTCTCGCGGGGGACGCGGACGTCGGTGTAGCGGACTTCGCAATGGGTCGACCAGCCGCGGCCCGTGTGGCCCATGACCGGGATCGGCCGGATCAGCTCGTAGCCGGGCGTGTCCGCCGGAACGAGGATCTGGCTCATCCGCTGGTGCGGCGGTGCGGCCGGGTCGGTCACGGCCATCACGATCCCGAAGGCGGCGCCCTCGGCCGAGGACGAGAACCACTTGTGCCCGTTGATCACCCACTCGTCTCCGTCGAGCACCGCCGTCGTCCGGAGACCGGTCGGGTCGGCGCCGGAGACCTCGGGCTCGGTCATCGAGAAGAAGGAGCGCGCCGTTCCCTGGACGAGCGGCTTCAGGAACTGCTCCTTCTGCTCTTCGGTGCCGAAGAGGTGCAGGATCTCGCCGTTGCCCGCGTCGGGCGCCTGGCAGTTGAAGACGAGCTGCGCCCACATGCTGCGGCCGATCTCCTCGTTCAGGAGCGCGTACTCCATGAAGCCCGCGCCACTGCCGCCCGCTTCGGGCGGGAGGTGCGGCGCCCAGATCCCGGCCTGTTTCGCCTTCGCACGCAGCTGCTCGATCAGCGCATCGGACGACTCGTCCTCGCGCGCGAGCGCGGCCTCGTTGGGGTAGACGTGCTCCTCCATGAACGAGCGCACCTCGGCGCGGCGCGCGGTCACGTCGGGAGTCAGCACGAGGTCGGTCACGCCGCGACCATACCGCCCTCGGATGGGCTCGTGAAGCCGGTTGTCGAGTTACCTGATCCGCTCGTAGCGAATGTCCGACGACTTGTCTCGAACCGGTGGCGGCTGCTTCAGCAGCAGCGATTCGCGCAGCGCAGCGCCGAACGTGTCGCCGGCGGCCGCGGCCGGAACCACCGCGGTCACGCGCACGGACTCGTCGAGCGCCTCGGCGAGGGCGTAGCCCGCCCCGAACGCTCCTGCGACGACTGCCGCTCCGACCGCGAGTGCGGCCCGAAGGCCGACAGTACGGGGCACCGGCTCTGCATAGGAGCTGTCGGCGCTGATCGTGTTCACAGGATCCTCCCCTGGTCGACTTCCTCGCTCCGACGCTAGGCGGCCGGAGCCGGACACACATCAGGGAGTGCCACTAGGTTTTCTCGCCGCACCGGCCTACGATTTGGTCAGGCATGCCGCCGCTCGTCGGACGCGACCCGGAGCTCGCGACGATCGACCGGTTCCTTCGGTCGCTCGGCGAGGGGTACCAGGCGGTCGTGTTCCGCGGCGGCGCCGGCTACGGCAAGTCCGTGCTGCTCGACGAGACGGTCGCCTGCGCGCGCGCCGCCGGCTTCCGAGCACTCGTTGCCCGCCCGGCAGAGACCGAGGCAGAACTTCCCTTTGGCGTCCTCGCTGAGCTGTTCGAATCCGTCGAAATGTCGGCGCTCGACCTGCCCGCACCGCAGGCCCGAGCGCTCGGCGTCGCGCTTCGCAGGTCCGATCCCGACGAAGCGCACCCCGTCGATCCGCTCGGGCTCAGCCTCGCCGTGGTCGCGGCGATCCGCGAGCTGGCGAAGATGCAGCCGCTCCTCGTTGCCCTCGACGACCTGCAGTGGTGCGACCCGCCGTCGCTGCGAACGCTGGAATTCGCGCTCCGGCGCATCGAAGCCGAGCAGGTCGGCCTCGTCGCCGGACTTCGCTCGGGGGACGGGTCGGAGATCCAGATCCCGGGGGCGAATAGACACCTCACCTCCGTCCAGGTCGGCCCGCTCGAGGAGCAGGCCTTCGAAACCGTCGTGCGTCGCAGCAGTCGACTTCCCAGACCGGTTCTTCGGCAGCTCCACGTGGCGTGCGACGGAAATCCGCTGTTCGGCAAGGAAGTGGCGGCGCTGCTCGCCGAGCGCGGACTCCCGGACGATCCGGCGGCGCCGATCCCGGTTCCACCGTCCGCGTCCCACGCGATCGGGCGCCGCGTCGCGAAGCTCGGCCTCGACACACGCGACGTCCTGCTCGGGGCGGCAGCCCTCCCGCGCCCCACCGTAGACGTCCTGCTCGCCGCGTACGAGGAGCAGACGCTGGAAGCCGCACTGGTGGAAGCGGCGGCGGCCGGGATCGTGGTCGTCGACCGCGAGCGAGTCCGCTTCACCCATCCACTCGTCGCAGCGGCGGTGTACGAGGCCGCCACGCCGGCTCGTCGCCGGACCGCGCACGCGGCGCTCGCACGAGCGCTCGACCGCCCGGAGGAACGAGCTCCGCATCTCGCGCTTGCCGCGACCCGTCCAAGCGCCACAGTCGCTGCGGAGCTCGAGTCGGCCGCCGCCGCCGCGAGGGCACGCGGGGCGCTCGACACCGCGGGCCGGCTGTTCGAACAAGCAGCCACGGTCACTCCGGTGCGCGAGACCGTCGCGCGGAGGCGTCGAGGTCTCGAGGCCTCGCGCTGCCATTTCGCGGCCGGCGACACCGACCGCGCCCGCAAGCTGCTCGACCGTCTTGTCGAGCTCTCGAGTCCCGGCGAGGAGTCGGCGGAGGTCTTGCTCGAGCTCGCGCTCGCGGGCGGAAGCTACTCCCGCCGGGGCTTCGGATACGCGTACGCCGCGCTCGAGCACGCGCAGCAGAGCCCGGCGCTCGAAGTTCGCATCCGCCATTGCCTGATGGCGCTTCACGTCTGCGCGGGTGAGGCCGAGCTCTCCGTCGAGCACGCACACGCCGCGCTCGCGACCGCCGAGGCGCTCGGGAACGAGGCCACGCTCGCAACCGCGATCGCCAGCGCCGTGTTCGCCGACTTCTTCTGCGGCAGACCCGTCGACCTGGACGAGCTCGAGCGGGCGGTCGAGATCGAACGGAGGGCAGGGAGGTCGACGTCGGTGGACGAGGATCGGCCGATCACCACGCTTGCCCATGTCCTGAGGCGCGTGGGCGAGTACGACCGCTCGAGGGAGCTCTGCCTCGACCTGCTGCACGAGGCCGTCGAGCGAGGCGACGAGCGGGACCGGACGTCGATCCTGGGGTTGCTGTCGGATGTCGAGACCGACTCGGGGAACCTCCTGGTCGCGCGGAAGTACGCGGCCGAGCTCGTCGAGCTGGGAGAGCAGCAGGACGACCGATCGAATCGGATGTACGGCCTGTTTCAAGGCGGAACCGTCCTCGCGCTCCTCGGCGAGCCGGACGAGGCGGAGGCGCTGGCGCTGGCGGGTCAGGAGCTCGCGCTGTCACCGGTGCTCGAGCCATGGCTGGGGTGGGGTGATCACGTGCTCGGCCTCGTCGCACTCGCGAGCGGCGACCCCGCAACGGCTCTCGAGCACTTCGAGAGCTCCGAGCAACGCTACGACGCTGCGGGCTGGATGGACCCGGCCTTCAGGCACGCCCCGGTGGAGATCGAGGCGCTGATCGCGCTCGGCCGTCTGGACTCAGCCGCCGCTCGGATCGCCGAGTACGAGCAGCGCTATTCTCCGGAGCAGCACGCCCGTCGCCTGCCTTTCATCGCCCGGTACCGCGGTCTGCTCGCCTCGCTCCGCGGCGAGCACGAGGACGCGGAAGCGGAATTCGCTCGGTCTCTCGAGCTGCAGGAGCGAGCGCCGAGCGCGTACTACCGTGCACGCACCCTGATGGAGCTGGCGACGGCGCGGCGACGGCACCGACGGCGCGGCGACGCGCGGCGTGCCCTGGAAGAGGCGGTCGGGCTATTCGAGCGCGCCGGAGCGGTCATCTGGGCCGGCCGGGCCCGAGCCGACATTGCCGCACTCGGTCTTCGACGCGGTCCAGCCGACCAGCTGACGGCGATGGAGGACAGGGTCGCGCGGGCTGTTGCCGCCGGTGCGACGAACCGCGAGACCGCCGCTTCGCTTTTCCTCTCGGAACGGACGATCGAGTTCCACCTCCGCAACGTCTACCGCAAGCTCGACGTCCACTCCCGTACCGAGCTCGCCGCAGTCTTGGCGCCGGCCGACACGGTCACCCCCACCGCGGTTTAGAGTCATGGCGTGGACCTGCGCGACACGCCCGAGGAGGCCGCGTTCCGCGCGGAGCTGCGCACGTGGATCGAGACGAACCTCAGCGACGAGATCCGCCGCGGCCGCTTCGAGGAGGCCGGTCGCGACTGGAGCCGGAAGCTGCACGAGGCCGGCTACGCGGGGCTGACCTGGCCGAAGGAGTACGGCGGCGCCGGCGCGCCTTACAGCCACCAGGCGATCTTCCTCGAGGAGATGGCACGCGCCGAGGCGCCGCCCCACCTCGGCGTGATCGGGCTCGGCATGGCCGGGCCGACGATCATCGCCCACGGCACGGACGCCCAGAAGCAGAAGCATCTGGAGAAGATCCTCTCGACGGAGGAGATCTGGTGCCAGGGCTTCTCCGAGCCGGACGCCGGCTCCGACCTCTCGGCCGTGCGCACGACCGCCCGCTCCGAGAACGGCCATTTCGTCGTCGACGGCCAGAAGGTCTGGTCGTCGTTCGCGCACATCGCCGACTGGTGCATCCTCGTCACCCGCAGCGACCCGGGCAGCGAGCGCCACGCGGGGCTGACCTACATGCTCGTGGACATGCACGCCCCCGGAGTCGAGGTGCGGCCGCTGCGCCAGATCACCGGCGAAGCCGAGTTCAACGAGATCTTCTTCACCGGCGTCGAGGTGCCGACCGAGAACGTCGTCGGCGAGGTCGGCGGCGGCTGGCAGGTGGCGATGACGACGCTGCTGCACGAGCGCGGCACGCTCGGTTTCGCCCTGACGGCGGGTCTCGAGTCGCAGATCCGCAAGCTGATTGCGCTCGCGAGGAAGCGCGGCGCGACGCCCGTGCAGCGCGACGCGATCGCGCGCGAGTGGATCGGCCTGCAGGCGGTGCGCTACACGAACTACCGCTCGCTGACGACGCTGATGAAGACAGGCATCCCGGGGCCGGAGGGCTCAGGCGCGAAGCTCTGGTGGTCGGAGGCGAACCAGCGGGTGACGAAGCTCGCCCTCGAGCTGCTCGGCCCGGAGGCGCAGATCGTCGAGGATGGCGGCTACTGGCAGCACCAGCAGCTGCGCTCGCGCGGCAACACGATCGAGGCCGGCACCTCCGAGATCTTGCGCAACATCATCGCCGAGCGCGTGCTCGGCCTCCCACGCAGTCGATGAGAGAGTGTCGCTGAATGGAATTCGCCTTCACGCCTGAGCAGGAGGAGCTGCGGCGGCAGGCGCGGTCGTTCCTGGACGCGAACCCGGACGCGCCGCTCGCCGAGCTGCGCGAGCTCGGCTGGCTCGGCGTCTCCGTTCCGGAGGAGCGCGGCGGCGGCGGGCTCTCATTCGTCGACGAGACGATCCTGTTCGAGGAGGCGGGCCGCGCGCTCTACTCCGGCCCGTTCCTGACGACCGCCGTCGTCCTCCCCGCGCTGTCCGAGGTCGACGAGCAGGCGTGGTCGGTCGAGCTCGACGGCCTCGTGCCGCACCTGAACCAGGTCGACCGAGTGTTGCGCGAGGACATGACGGCCGTTCCGGCCGAGGGGGAGACGCTCGCGACCGTCGACGAGACGCGCCCGCTCGGCCGGATCGAGCAAGTTGCTGACAGCAACTATCTGGAAGGTTCCGGCAGCTTCGAGGCTGTCCGGCTGCGGCTGCTCGCCGGCCTCGCGGCCGAGGCGGTCGGCGTCGCGCAGAAGGCACTCGAGCTCGGCGTCGCCTACGTCTCCGAGCGCGAGCAGTTCGGGAAGAAGATCGGCGCCTACCAGGCCGTCTCGCACCCGCTCGCCGACACCTACGTCGAGACCGAGCTCGCGCGCTCGCTCGCCTACTGGGCCGCCTGGTGCGTCGCCGAGGAGGACGAGCGGACGCCTGTCGCGGTCGCAGCCGCGAAGTCGTTCTGCGCCGAGACCGCGGTCGCCGCCTGCGAGCGCTCGATCCAGGTGCACGGCGGGATCGGCTTCACCTGGGAGCATGTCCTGCACCGCTACTACAAGCGCGCGCAGTGGATCGACGCGTTCGGCGGCCATGCTGCGAAGCAGCGCGAAGTCGTGGCCGCGGCCCTACTGGACTAGGAGGCACGTTTGCCCGTTCCGAAGGATGAAGTGCTCGAGCTGATGCGGATGAACGCCGACCCGGCCGAGCTGGACGAGATCCGCGAGCTCTGGAAGGAGCACTCGAAGGCCGAGGACAACCGCTCGATCGAAGGGCTGCTCGCGACGCTCTCCGACGACTGCGTCTACACGGTCTACCCCGACGACGTCTCCTGGCACGGCCACGAAGGCGCCGCGCGCTTCTACACCGAGCTCCTGACGGCGTTCCCGGACATCGTCTTCGAGCTGCAGAACATCGTGATCGGGCCGCAGGGCGTCGTCGAGGAGGCGATCGTCACCGGCACGCACAAGGCGAAGTGGCTCGACAACGAGCCGACCGGCGAGACGATGACCTGGCGGAACGCGATCTTCTTCCCGTGGGACCCCGCCTCCCGCCGCTTCAAGGGCGAACGTGTCTACACCGACATGCCGAGGAGGGCCGCATGACGCACGCATTCAGCTCGCTCGACGAGCTCGGCAACGGGCCTGGCTTCCGCAAGATCCGCGCCCCGCTCGGGGTCACGGCGTTCGGCGTCAACGGCGTCGTCTATCCCCCCGGCTTTCCGGGCATCCACCACTACCACGACACGCAGGACGAGCTCTACTTCGTCCACAGCGGCACGGCGAAGGTCGAGGTCGACGGCGAGGAGCGGATCCTCGGGCCGGGCGGCCTCTTCCACGTCGAGTCGACGACGCCCCGGCGGATCTCGAACGTCGGCGACGACGAGCTGGTGCTGCTCGTCGTGGGCGGCAAGGACGGCTACGTCGAGCGGGACGGGCACGTGATGAGCGACGAAGACCTCGAGCTACGCATGAATCTCGGAAAGGAGCAGTCGTGAAGGGCCTGATGATGGACTACCAGCTGACGCTGCCGACGATTCTCAGGCGCGCGGAGACGTACTTCCCGCATCAGAAGATCGTGACGCGGATGCCCGATCGGAGCTTCCACACGTACACGTTCGCGGACTTCGGCAAGCGGGCGCGCCAGCTTGCGGTCGCGCTGAAGGGACTCGGGCTCGAGCCGGGAGACCGCGTGGCGACGCTCTGCTGGAATCATTACCAGCACCTCGAGGCGTACATGGGCATCCCCTGCGGCGGCTACGTCTTGCACACGCTCAACCTGCGCCTGCACCCGAACGATCTCGCCTACATCGCCACGCACGCCGGCGACAAGGTCGTGATCGTCGACCGAAGCCTGCTGCCGCTCTGGGATCAGTTCGCCGACCGGACGCCGGTCGAGCACGTCTTCGTCGTCGAGGACTCGTACGAGGAGCTGCTCGCCGGAGCCGATCCCGACGCGTACGAGGATCCGCAGCTCGACGAGAACGAGGCGGCGGCGATGTGCTACACGAGCGGCACGACCGGGATGCCTAAGGGCGTCCTCTACTCGCACCGCTCCACCGTCCTGCACACGCTCGGGGAGGCGCTCGCAGCGCCGCTCGGGCTGCACGTGACCGAGAAGGAGACCTTCCTCCCGGTTGTGCCGATGTTCCACGCGAACGCCTGGGGCTATCCGTACACCTGCCTGATGGTCGGCGCGAAGATCGTCTTCCCCGGCCCCTTCCTCGATCCGGAGACTCTGCTCGAGGACTTCGAGGTGCAGGACGTCACGATCACCGCAGGCGTACCGACGATCTGGATGGGGATCCTCGGCATGCTCGACGCCGAGCCCGACCGCTGGGACCTCTCGAAGCTGCACTCGATGCTCGTCGGCGGCTCGGCCGCGCCCCGCGCGATGATCGCCGGCTTCCGCCAGCGGCACGGCAAGACTGTCGTGCACGGCTGGGGGATGACCGAAACCTCACCGCTCGCGACCGCGTCCGACTACGTGGGCGAGTTCCGTGACGCGGACGAGGAGACGCAGCTGGACGTCGTCGCGATGCAGGGGCTGCCGCAGCCGTTCGTGGAGCTGCGCGCGATCGACGACGAGGGGAAGGAGATCCCCTGGGACGGCGACGCGATGGGCGAGCTCGAGGTGCGGGGCCCCTGGGTCGCGTCCGCCTACTACGACACGCCCGAGCAGGCCGAGCGCTGGACCGGCGACGGCTGGTTCAAGACCGGCGACATCGCGTCCTTCCACCCCAAGGGCTACGTGATGATCAAGGACCGCTCGAAGGACGTGATCAAGTCGGGCGGCGAGTGGATCTCCTCGGTCGACCTCGAGAACGCGCTGATGGCGCACCCCTGCATCGCCGAGGCGGCGGTCATCGCGATCCCGCACGAGAAGTGGGACGAGCGGCCGCTGGCGGTCTGCGTCCTGCGCGAAGGTCAGAAGGCGACGCCGGACGAGCTGCGCGAGTTCCTCGCCCCCGACTTCGCCAAGTGGTGGCTGCCGGACGCATACGAGTTCGTCGACGAGATCCCGAAGACGGCGGTCGGCAAGTTCCGCAAGACCGCGCTGCGGGAGCAGTTCGCGAAGACGCCCGAGCCCGCGTGAGGATCAGCGGCAGGACCTTCATCGTCACGGGTGGCCGCTCCGGGCTCGGAGAGGCCACCGCGGCGATGCTGGAGCGCGAGGGTGCGACGGCCGTGATCGCCGACCTGCCCGAAACGGACGTGACCGACGCGGAGGCGGTGCAGGCGCTCGTCGACTCGTGCGACGAACTGCACGGCGCGGTCAACTGCGCCGGGATCGGCGGCGGCGCCCGCGTCGTCGGCTTCCCGCTCGACCGCTTCCGCAAGATCGTCGAGGTCAATCTGATCGGTACGTTCAACGTCCTCTCGCTCGCGGCGGCGAAGATGGCCGAGAACGAGCCCGACAAGGAGGGAACGCGCGGCGTGATCGTCAACACGGCGTCGAACGCCGCCTTCGACGGCCAGATCGGCCAGGCCGCCTATTCGGCCTCGAAAGCGGGCGTCGCCGGAATGACGCTGCCCGTCGCACGCGACCTCGCGTCGAAGGGGATCCGCGTCGTCACGATCGCGCCCGGCCCGGCCGACACGCCGATGCTGGGCGCGATGCGCGACGACATCCGTGAGAGCCTCGTCTCTCAGATCCCCTTTCCGAAGCGGCTCGGCCGCGCCGAGGACTTCGCGGCACTGGTCGAGCACATCCTCGAGAACGAGTACTTGAACGGCGAGGTCATCCGATTGGATGGCGCCTTGCGCATGGGACCGCGTTGATAGCGCACGTTCGGCATCCGCAAGAGCGGATGCCGATCGCGCAAAATCCCTAAAGTGGCCGCTTCGCGGCCGAGAGGAGATGCATGGCTGAGTACGTCAAGGTCGAGCAGGACGGGCGCGTCGCGATCGTCACCCTAGACCACCCGCCCGTGAACGCGCTCTCCACGCAGCTGCTCGAGGAGCTCGAGGAGGAGTACGACCGGCTCGACCGAGACGACGAGACCCGGGCGATCGTGCTCCGCGGCGAGGGTGAGAAGGCGTTCGTCGCGGGCGCGGACATCACCGAGTTTCCGGCGATGCGCGAGCAGATCGAGGAGGCGGCTGAGAGCGGCAGCGCACGCGGGATCCAGAAGCTCGCTGCGCGGATGGACGCGGGCCGGACGCCGGTGATCGCGGCGATCCACGGTTACTGCCTCGGCGGCGGGCTCGAGCTGGCGATGGCGTGCGACATCCGGATCGCCGCCGACGACGCGCAGCTCGGCCAGCCCGAGATCAAGCTCGGACTGATCCCGGGCGGCGGCGGCACGCAGCGGCTGCCGCGACTTGTCGGCCACGGGCGTGCGCTCCTGCTCAACCTCAGCGGCGACCCGATCTCGGGCTCGCAGGCCTACGACTGGGGGCTCGTCGAGAAGGCGGTGCCGCGGGCAGAGCTGCTGGAGACCGCGCTCGAGCTGGCGCGGACGCTCTCGCAGCGCTCGCCGCACGCGATGGGCGTGATCAAGCAGCTCGCTTCCGAGACACGCGACCTGCCGCTCTCCGAGGGGATGCGGCGGGAGGCGCAGGGCTTCATCAAGTGCATCGGCAGCGAAGACGGCGCCGAGGGCGTGGTCGCGTTCCTCGAGAAGCGCCAGCCGGAGTTCACCGGCAGATGAAGGCTGCTGTCCTTCGCGAGACGGGCAAGCCGCTCTCGCTGGAGGACGTGCCCGAACCGGACGTGGCCGAGGGACAGTCCCTGGTCGACGTCCGCGCGACGGGGATCAACTTCGCGGACGTGCTGATCAAGAACGGGATGTACCCGCAGCCGCCGGAGCTGCCGGCGATCCTCGGCAACGAGGTCGCAGGCGACATCGACGGCCGGCGGGTGATCGCGTTCGCGCGGCTCTCCGGCGGCGGCTATGCGGAGCGCGTCGCCGTCGAGGACGAGTGGGTCTTCGACCTCCCTGCGGGCGCGAGCTACGCCGAGGGAGCGGCGTTCCTGACGACCTACCTGACCGCATGGATCCCGATGACGCGCCAGGCCCGCCTCCATCCCGACTCGAACGTGCTCGTCACCGCGGCCGCGGGCGGGGTCGGGACTGCGGCGATCCAGGTCGCAGCGTTCTGCGGCGCCACCGTCACCGCCGCCGCCGGCTCCGAGGAGAAGCTCGAGCTCGCCCGCAAGCTGGGAGCCCAGCGCACGGTGAGCTACGACGAGATCGGCGAGCTCGACGACATCGACGTCGCCTTCGACCCCGTCGGCGGACCGGTCTTCACGGCGTGCATCAAGGCGCTGCGCCCACTCGGCGTCGCGATCGGGATCGGCTTCGCGGGCGGCACGTGGGAGCCAGTCGACCCGGCGCGGCTCGTCGGCCGCAACGTCGGAGTCCAGGGCTTCTACCTCGGCCGGCTGATGGGTTTCCGCCCCGATCTCGTCCGGCTCGAAGTCGACGAGCTGCTGGCGCTCTGGCGGCGCGGCGCGCTCCGGCCCGTCGTCGGCGCCGAGTTCCCGCTCGAGCAGGCGAACGAGGCGCTCGACCTGATCGGGTCGCGGCGCTCGACGGGGAAGGTCGTCCTTGTTCCCTGAGACCGCCGTCGTCACCGGCTCGGCCGGCGGGATCGGGCGCGCGCTCGTGGCCGCCTTGGAGGCCGCGGGCACGGACGTACGAGAGCTCGACCTGGCCGACGGGTTCGACGTCTCGGATCCGCAGGCGTGGCTCGACGTCGAGCCGGCGGACGCGGTCTGCCTGAATGCAGGCGTGCTCGCGAAGGGCGACGGCACGATCGACGACTACCGGCGCATCCTCGGCGTCAACGTCGACGGCGTCGTCTTCGGGGTCCAGGCGCTCGCGCCGCGGATGCGACCCGGCAGCGTCTTCGTCGTCACGGCGTCGCTGGCGGGCCTGATCCCGATGGCGTCCGACCCGCTCTACGTGCTGACGAAGCACGCCGTCGTCGGCTACGCGCGCTCGATGGCCGAGGTGCTGGAGCCGCGCGGGGTCCGCGTCAACCTTGTCTGCCCGGGGATCGTGCGGACGCCGATGACGGAGCCCGCCCGGGCCGAGCTCGACGCGGCCGGCTTCCCGCTGATGGAGCCGGAGCAGATCGCGGAGGCGGTCCTCGTTGCAGCCCGCAGTGAGCTGACCGGCCAGGCGTGGGTCTGCCAGCCAGGTCGGGAGCCGACGCTCTTCCGTTTTCCGAACGTGCCCGGCCCGAGGGTCGAGGGCGCCGAGGGCATGGTGCCGCAGCTCTGACCCGTCGGAAGCGGCCGGTGAACTCGCAACGATTCCGCAACTCTTCTTCCACAACCGCCCTTCCGAGACGTGTCCGGGGACAGTCCCCGGACAGGTCCCGAGCGGACGTGTCTCGTAGGATCGGCGGATGAAGCTCGGGATGCAGCTCGGCTACGACGATCCGATCGGATCGGTCGCGATGGCGGAGGAAGCCGACCGGCTCGGCTTCGACTCGGTCTGGACGTCCGAGGCCTGGGGCGCGGACGCGGTCACCGTCGCCTCGTGGATCGCCGCCACGACCGAGCGGATCGGGATCGGCACCGCGATCATGCAGCTGCCGGCCCGTACGCCCGCGATGACCGTGATGACCGCCGCAACGCTCGACCAGCTCTCCGGCGGCCGCGTCTTGCTCGGTCTCGGCACATCCGGGCCGCAGGTGGTCGAGGGCTGGCACGGCGTCGCCTGGGGCAAGCCGCTCGGCCGCACGCGGGAGTACGTCGAGATCGTCCGCGCCGGGCTCCGCCGCGAGACCCTGGAGCACCACGGCGCGCA
>DATMEO010000105.1:0-7509 GCA_035556515.1 Gaiellaceae bacterium | reverse complement strand
GGATGAAGCTGAACAGGACCCCGATCGTCGTCACGCGTCCGTTGTCGAGCACGTTGTAGGCGAGCCCCGTGGCTCCGAGCATCGCGGCGAGCAGCGCCAGCAACGCGACGGCCTTCCCCTCCGAGAGCCCGTAGTAGACGAGCCGGTGCGAGGTATGGTCGCGACCGCCCTGGCTCACCGGCCGCCGCTCGATCAGCCTGACGATCGTCACGAGCGTCGTGTCGAGGATCGGGATTGCGAGCACGAGCAGCGGCAGCACGGTCGTCGCGAGCGTCGTCCCGGCCACCGTCCAGCTCGACGACAGCGCCAGGGCAGCGAGCGCGAAGCCGAGCACCTGGCTGCCCGAGTCGCCCATGAAGACGGCCGCAGAGCGGCCGCGCCGCAGGTTGAACGGCAGGAAGGCGACAAGTGCGAGGCCGAGGGAGAGGGCGAGCACGAGCACGACCCGGTTCTCGTGCTCGGTGACGGCGTCGAGTGCGTAGTAGGCACAGGCGATCGCGGCGAGCGTCGCTGCGAGCCCGTCCATGTTGTCGAGCAGGTTGAAGGCGTTCGTGATCCCCACGAGCCAGACGAGCCCCAGCACCGTCGCCAGGACGTCGTTGCCGACGATCTCGACGGTCAACCCCGACGCGAGCACGACCGCCGCGGCGGCGAACTGGGCCGCCAGCTTCGCGATCGGCTTCAGCGTGAAGACGTCGTCTACGAACCCGGCGACGAACAGAATCGCGCTGCCGCCGAGGATCCCGAGCAGCTCACTGCTCGCGTCGGTCGCGCCGACCGCGACGGCGGCGCCGACGCCCGCCACGAGGCCGAGGAAGATCCCGACGCCGCCGAAGACGGGCGTCGAGCGCGCGTGCCAGCGCTCACCGGACGGATCGGCGACGAGGCGCCCGCCGACGCCCGCACGGAGGAGCCCGTAGAGCGTCAGCGCCGCGACCGAGAGCGCGGCGACCGCGGCGATCGCGTTCACGGGAGGACAGGGTAGAGCAGTCGTGTTAGGCGGAGGTGTGCCTGCACGCGCCTACACTAGACCTCGCTCGTGACCACATACCTCGACCTCTATCGCTACCGCGAGCTCTTCGGCAGCCTCTTCCGCCGCGACCTGCGCGCGAAGTACAAGGGCTCCGTGCTCGGGCTCGCGTGGTCGCTCGCGCACCCGGTCGTGTTGATGCTCGTCTACCTCTTCGTCTTCAGCGTGATGCTGAAGATCCAGCCGGCGAATACCGACCACTACTGGCTCTTCCTGCTCGCCGGGCTGCCGGTGTGGGTCTTCTTCGCAACGTCGGTCCAGTCGGCCTCGCGCAGCCTGCTCGAGAACGCGAACCTGATCCGGAAGGTGCGCTTCCCGCGCCAGCTCGTACCGCTCTCGATGGTCGCGACGCAGCTCGTCGGCTTCGCGGTGATGCTGGCGATCGTCCTCGTCCTCAGCCTCATCTACGTGCCGGCCGCACGCGACACGGCCTGGCTGGCGCTGCCGCTCGCCGTCCTGGTCGTCGGCCTCGTCGCCGGCTTCTCGCTGGCGGTCGCGTCGCTGAATGCGATCTACCGCGACGTCGAGCACCTCGTCGCGGCGCTGCTCCTGCCCTGGTTCTTCCTGACGCCGGTGCTGTACTCGCTCGAGACGATCCCCGGTGTGCAGGACCATCCGCGCCTCGTCGAGCTGATCCACTACGGCAATCCGCTGACGCCCGCGGTCGAGGCCGTCCGCGACCCGCTCTACTACGGCGTGCCGCCGGCCGCCGGCGACGTGCTCTATCTCGCGGTCGCTGCCGTCGTCTCGCTCGCGCTCGGCGCGCTCGTCTTCAGCCGCGTCGACGACCGCGTGGCAGTCGAAGTCTGACCCGCCCGTCGAAGATCGCGGGCTCGCCGTCGGGGAGGTAAGCGGGAAGACCCTCGTGCTCACCCGGCTCCAGCCCGGCGAGCAGGGACGGGAGCAGCAGCGGGTGCGAGAAGGCGGGGTTGCGGCCGCCGCCCGGAGCCCAGGCACGCAGCGAGCGGTCGCGTGCTTCGATCGAGCCGCCGACCGCCGCGTAGCCCTCGGCGTGCGCGTCGAGGATCCGGCGCGACCAGTCCGGGGCGGGGATCGCCCCGGCGACGAGATACACAGTCGCGACGGCGTCCGTGTCGACGAGCGGCTCCTCCTGCGCTGCAAGCGCGGCAGCGGTCTCCGCGTCGTCGCCGCCCCGTACGGAGACGGCGAGCCGCCGCTCCTCGATCCGTGGCAGCACCTCGGCGTCGAGCTCGAGCGGCGCCGAGCCGACCTCGGCGAACCAGAAACGCAGCTCCTCGACGAGGTCGAAAGCGAGCCGGTAGCGCCCGGGCGGCTGGGGGGCGCGGACGCGCAACGCCACCTCGACCTCGTCACCCGGCGCGACGGGGCCGCCGAAGTCGACGCGCGGCCCGTCCCACATGATCGGGTTGCCTCGGTCGTCGAGCCAGTGGTAGGAGAGCTTGACGCCGACGTCCCGGCGGGTGCGCCAGGTCGCCGTGCCGGCGTTCCGCAGCGCCACCTCGGCAGTTGCTTCCGCCCCTGCTCGAAACGCCGGTAGCCGGTACCCGAGCCACCGGACCGCGAGCGGCCCGGCGGGGACAGGGTGCTCGCCGACTCGCTGCATTAGCCAGCGCAGGCGAAGCATCCGCGGGAGCGGATGCTTCGCGCGCGAAGACCCCTGAAGGGGCCGCTTCGCGGCCCAAAACCGGCATGCGCCAATCCCATGGGTAGGTAGCCTACTGCGGCGATGAGCGAGCCCCTTCTCGTCCGCGCGGCGCGCCTGGAGCCGACCGAGCGCACGCCGGTCTGGTTCATGCGCCAGGCGGGCCGTTCGCTGCCGGAGTACCGCGAGATCCGGAAGACGCACACGCTCTTCGAGGTCTGCTACGAGCCCGAGCTCTGCGCCGAGGTGACGCTGCAACCGGTGCGCCGACACGACGTCGACGCGGCCGTGATGTTCGCCGACATCATGCTGCCGCTGCTCGGGATGGGCGTGAACGTCGAGCTGGTCGAGAACGTCGGCCCGGTGATCGATTTGCCGATCCGCTCCCTTGCCGACGTCGAGAAGCTGACCGTCCCGGAGCCGGAGGAGTCGGTGCCGTTCATCCTCGAGGCAGTTTCGATCGTGCGCCGCGACCTTCGCCCCGACCAGGCCGTGATCGGCTTCTGCGGCGGCCCGTTCACCGTCGCCGGCTACCTGATCGAGGGCAAGCCGAGCCGCGAGTTTCTGAACGTGAAGCGGATGATGTACGCCGAGCCGGAGACCTGGCATGCGCTGATGGAGAAGCTGACCGACGCCTTCTCGCGCTACATCCGCGGCAAGGTGCGCGCGGGCGCAGACGTGATCCAGCTCTTCGACTCCTGGGTCGGCGCGCTCTCGCCGCAGGACTACGAGGAGTTCGTGCAGCCGTACTCGGCGCGCATCCTCGCCGCCGTCGACTGCCCAACGATCCACTTCGGCACCGGCACGGCGACGCTACTCGAGCAGATGCGCGACGCAGGCGGCGACGTGATCGGGCTCGACTGGCGGATCCCGCTCGACTGGGGCTGGCAGCAGGTCGGCGACGACCGCGGCGTCCAGGGGAATCTCGACGGGGCCGTCCTCTTCGGGCCGTGGGAGCGGATCGAGGCGGCGACGCTCGACGTGCTCGCCCGCGCGGCCGGTCGCCCCGGACACATCTTCAACCTCGGCCACGGCGTCATGCCGGACACCGATCCGAACGTGCTCGGCCGCCTGCGCGCGTTCGTGCACGAGCAGACCGCCCGCGTGCCGGCATGAGCCAGGCGGTCGTCCTGATGGCGTACGGGTCGCCCGACCGGCTGGAGGACGTGCCCGCTTACTACGCCGACATCCGGGGCGGCCGGCCGATCTCGCCCGAGCGCCTCGAGGACCTCGTCGCCCGCTACCGCCGGCTCGGGATCGAGGACTCGAACCCGCTCAACGAGATCACCGAGGCGACCCGGGCGGCGCTCGAGGCCGAGCTCGGGATTTCCGTCTTCACCGGTATGCGCCACTGGCAGCCCCGGATCGCAAACGCGGTCGAGCGGGCGCTGGTGGGCGGCGCCGACGAGATCGTCGGCCTCGTGCTGGCGCCGCACTACTCGTCGATGTCGATCGAGCGCTACCGCGCGCAGCTCGTCGACGCCGTCGCGGACCGCGCAGAGATTCGCTTCGTCGAGCGCTGGGGCAACGAGCCCGGCTTCGTCGACTTGTTGGCCGAGCGGGTCGCGGGCACCGACGCCCATGTCGTCTTCACGGCTCACTCGCTGCCGGCGCGGATCCTCGGCGAGGGCGACCCGTACCGGGACGAGCTGCTCGAGACGGCGCGGCTCGTGGCCGAGAAGGCAGGCGTCGAAGAGTGGTCGTTCTCGTTCCAGAGCGAGTCGCCGACCGGCGAGCCCTGGCTTGGCCCGGACATCCTCGACCACCTCGGCGCGCTCGCCGCAGGCGGTGTCCGCAAGGTGCTCGTCGCACCCGCCGGCTTCGTCGCCGACCACCTCGAGATCAAATGGGACCTCGATGTCGAGGCCCAGGAGCGCGCGGCGGAGCTCGGCCTCCGGTTCGACCGAATCGAGCTCCCGAACGCCGAGCCGGCGTTCATCCGTGTGCTCGCCGGGCTCGTCCGGCGCGCCGCCGCTGTACCGTCTCGGGTGTGAACACGGGCCAGATCCGGGTCGACCGTGTCTCGCGTCGCTTCCGCGTCCGTGCGAACGAGGCGCGCAGCCTGAAGGAGCTGTTCGTCCTCCGCGGCCGTACCCACGCCCAGGACGTGCAGGCACTCGAGGACGTCACCCTCGACGTCGAGCCGGGCGAGGCTGTCGGCCTCGTCGGCCGCAACGGCTCGGGCAAGTCGACGCTGCTGCGCCTGATCGCCGGGATCATCAAGCCGACGAGCGGCCGCGTCGCGGTCGGCGGCCGGATCGGCTCGCTGCTCGAGCTCGGCGCCGGCTTCCATCCCGACTTCAGTGGGCGCGAGAACGTCTTCCTGAACGGCGCCATCTACGGGCTCAAGCGGGCGCAGATCCGGGAGCGCTTCGACGAGATCGTCGCCTTCGCCGAGCTCGAGCAGGCGATCGACCGGCCCGTGCGGACGTACTCGTCGGGGATGTACATGCGGCTCGGCTTCGCGATCGCTGCCCATCTCGACGCCGACATCCTCCTGCTCGACGAGGTCTTCGCGGTCGGCGACGAGGCGTTCCAGCGCAAGTGCTTCGGCAAGGTCTTCGAGTTCAAGCAGCGCGGCGGCACGATCGTCTTCGTCTCGCACGACGCCACCCAGGTCGAACGGCTCTGCGAGCGGGCGGTTCTGCTGCGCGAAGGCAAGCTCGAGTTCGACGGGCCGACACACGAGGCGATCGTCCGCTACCGGCGGGTGCTCTCCGCCGAGGCCGACCCGGCCGAGCGGGCAGCCGGGCTGCGCGAGTGGGGCACGGGCGAGGCGACGATCGCGGCCGCGCGGCTCGTCGGCCGCGAGGGCCAGGAGCGGCAGCAGTTCCTTGCCGGCGAGCCCTTTTCGCTCCGGCTCCGGATCGAGGCCGAGAACGGGATCGCGCCGCCTCAGCTCCAGCTCGAGCTGCGCGACGAGGCCGGCCTGCTCGTCGCTTCGGACGTGCTCGACACCGGCCGCGTCGGCTGGGCGGACGGTGCGCGCGAGCTGCGCTACGACGTCGAACGCCTGCCGCTCTCGGACGGGCGCTTCCAGCTGCGGCTCGGCCTGGCGGATGCGACCGGGGAACGGGTTCTGCACTGGCTCGACGACGCGCTCACCTTCCTCGTCTATCCCGAGGGCGAGGAGCGCGGCGTCGTCAGGCTGGAAGGGAGCTGGGCCGCCGAGAAGAATTCCATCGAGCGATGAGCTCACGCAGCTGTCCCAACTGGCCGGATTTGATGGAGCTCGCTCCGGACCTCCAGTTCATGCATTACACCGTCGCCGAGGCGCAGCTGCCCGTCGACGTGCTGACGGCGATTTCGCACGTTTCGTTGGGCGACGTCGCGATCTGCTGCGACCTCGAGCACCACGTCTTCTACGACGGGCACACCGACCCCGAGGTGGCCGAGGCGCTCCGCGGCACGCACTGGTACGAGGTGCACGAGTACGCCGAGCGCGGCCCCGGCTCGGGCCAGTCAGCCGCTTAGCAAGTCGGCCAGCGAGCGCGTGTTGAGGACCGCGCCTCGGGGGGCGCCGCCGCGGCGGGCCGTCGCGACGGAGAGCGCCATGTTCCCGAGCCCGCGCACGGAGTGGGCGTCGGTCGAGCAGACGATCGGGACACCCGCTGCGATTGCGTCCCGTACGTGGGAGCCGGAGAGATCGAGCCGGTCGGGAAGCCCGTTCACCTCGACCGCGACACCCGTCTCGAGCGCTGTCTCGAAGACGCGCTCCAGGTCGAGGGCGTTCTCGGGACGGTGGTTGAGGATCCGGCCCTTCGGGTGTGACAGGCACGAGGCAGCGCCTTTGATTGTGGCTGCATGCCGCATTGCTTCGAGCACTCGGTCGGTGATCGCCTGGCGTGACGCGCGCTGGCCGGCGTGGAGGCTGATCTGCACCCACTCGAGCTCGGCGAGCACGTCGTCGGGGAGGTCGAGCGATCCGTCCGGGAGGATGTCGCACTCGCTGCCGCGGAGGATCCGGAACGGGGTCAGCACGTCGTTCGCGGCCGCGATCCCCTCGGCCTGGCGCCGCAGGTCATCGGCGTCGAGCCCGGGGACGACGCGGACGTTGCGCGTGTGGTCGCAGATCGCCAGATACTCGTAACCGAGCGCCTGAGCGGCGCGGCCCATCTCCTCGACGGTCGCCTTGCCGTCGGAGGCGGTCGAGTGGACGTGGAGGTCGCCGCGGACGTCGGCGAGCTCGAGCAGGTCGGGAGGAGGTGGAGGCGCGTCGGGCTCGCGCAGCTCCGGCGGCGGCAGCGCCTCACGGGGAAGCTCCCCGTGCGCGGCGACCCACTCCGGCGACCCGATCGCGTGGATGAGCTCCCGCTCCCAGCTCTCCGGCGTCGCGCCGACAACCTCGATCGGGTAGCCGTCCGCCGTGACCCCGACCACGCGCCGCTCGTCCCGCTCCAGCACGGCGACGATCTGCGGCAGCCCCTCGGCCTCTACGAGCCGATCCTGGGGAACGACGACTGCGAAGCGGGTCGAGAGCTCGCAGGCCCGCCGCGGGTCACCTGCCGGCTCGCCGCCGAGCGCTGCGGCCACCTCGCCGACGAGAGCGAGCGCCCGGTTCAGCAGCATCCCGCGCCGTGGCCTCGCCGTGCCGAGCTCAGCGAGGCCCTGCGCGATCCGTGCGGCCGTCTTCGGCCCGATCCCCGGGACGCTGTCGAGCTGCCCCTGCGCTGCCGCCTCCCGTAGCTCCGGCAGCGTCCTGATCCCGAGCGCGTGTCCGAGCTCGCGCATCCGCTTCGCCGAGACGCCGAGCAGCGCGGCGACGCCGACGAGCTCCGGCAGCGCCTGCGCCTCCAGCTCGTCCAGCTCCGCGATCCGGCCGGTCTCGACCAGCTCGCGTAGCCGCGCCTCGATC
>DATMEO010000104.1:0-15425 GCA_035556515.1 Gaiellaceae bacterium | reverse complement strand
GAGGAGGAGCGGATCGAGGTCGAGTACGAGCGGATCTGGCAGATCGAGCCGATCCTCTTCGACGAGACGCTCGTCGGCTTCGCGGACGAGGCGATCCGGGAGGTGGCCGGCACCGCGCACCGCCTCCCGAGCGGCCCGCTGCACGATGCAGCCGAGGTCTCGCGCGCCGGCGTCCCGACGGTGATGCTCTTCGTCCAGAGCCTCCGCGGCCTCAGCCACACGAAGCTCGAGGACACGAAGCCCGAGCACCTCGAGCTGGCCGTACAGGCGCTCGACCGCCTCGCGGCGAAGACGATCGCCTGGCTTGACTCGTCGTGAGCTTCGAAGGGCGATTGATCTCGCGCAGTAGCACAACTGGTTGGTGGGACTGGATTCACGGCGAGCTGTGGCTGTTCGACGACGGGCTGCTCCGGGTTCGCACCGACCTCACGACCACGATGTCGAACGGAACGGGACGGTCGGTGCCTCACGAGCTTCCGGCGAAGACCTTCGAACCCGAGGAGCGTGAGCATGCCGTCGGCGCGCACAGGACGAATCTGTTCATCGACTGGAACGACGTGCGCGAAGCACAGCTCCGTCGCGGATTGCTGTGCGGGCGGTTGCGGGTGAAGCTGGTCAACGGCACCGAACGGAAGCTCCTCTGGCTGAGGAGCGATCACGCGGATGAGCCATTGACCGCGACACTCACTGATCGACTTGGGGCGCGACTCGCCTTCACATAGCACCTGCGCGGCCAAGTAACAGTCTGTTACTTGGCGCAAGCGGCGCGCGTTTGCGGGCGTGTGGGACCTTGTAACAGTCTGTTGCTTGGCTAGAGGAAGCGGACGGCTGCGACGCCGGCCGCGACGAGCGCCATTCCGAGCAGCCGCCCCGGCGTGATCGGGTTCTCGTCGAAGCCGACCCACCCGAAGTGGTCGACCGCGAGCGAGGCGACGGCCTGGCCGGCGAGGATGAACGCGAAGAGCGCCGCCGCGCCCAGCTTCGGCGCGGTCACGACCGAGCCGAGCACGTAGAACGCGCCGAGGAAGCCGCCGAGCCAGACCCACCACGGCGCTGCACTCAGATCCCTTCCGCCCGCCACTCCTCGCGCGAACACGAGCGTTGCGACGAGCAGGACCGCAGCGCCGACCACGAACGAGACGAGCGTCGCCCGCAGCGGGCTCCCGACCCAGCTCGCGAGCTGCGCGTTGATCCCGAACTGGATCGGCAGCATCGCGCCCGCTGCGATCGCGAACAGGTAGTAGGGCCACGTTGCCACGCGCCCATGCTGGCGACCTCGCCGGACAACTCGACGCTTGTGCCGATCGGATCGAATGTGGTAAGAGCGCCTTCGACCGGGAGAAGTCGCCGGCCAGGCGTCGGCGGCACGACTGAAAGGCGGCGGAATGACAAGCAGAGCAGTCGTAGCGTGGCTGGTGGGCGTTCTCGCACTCGGAGCCCTCCTCGCGCCGGGCGCGCTGGCCGGTAAGCCCGTCTTCGAGCGCATAACGATCGACGAAACCGCGCCCGACCCGTTCCTCACGGAGGCGTGCGGCGTCCCGGTGACGACTCGTGCCCAGGGTCACATCACCGTACGGACGTTCGCGGGCGGCGGCACCGGGCCGGCCGTCATCAGGACGGTCAACGTCGCGCTCACGGCGACGGCCGGCGACAACGTGTTCCGCTTCCGCGACGTCGGCGCCGACGTGGAACGGATCGAGCCCGACGGGACGGCGATCTTGATGATCATCGGCCAGCTTCCGTTCGCGTTCACCGGCGTGCTCAAGATCGACCTCGAGACGGGAGAGGCGATCCTCGAGCCCCAGCACAGCCTCGAGGAGCGCCTCGAAACGGCGTGCGCGGTCCTGACTGCCTGAACGTCGATCGCCGGGGCGGGGCTCTTTCGCGGAGCCCCGCAACGGCGCTATGCTCGCGGCAGTGCTGAGCTTCGGTGTAACAGTCCTGCCAGACCCCCCGTACCAGCGCCTGATCGAGCTCACGAAGATGGCCGAGGATCAGGGCTTCGAGTACGGCTGGACCTACGACTCGCACGTGCTCTGGCAGGAGTCGATGCCCGTGATGGCGCTCCTCGCCGACCAGACTTCGAAGATCAAGCTCGGCCACATGGTCACCAATCCGGCGATCCGCGACCCAACGGTGCTCGCGAGCGCGTACGCCACCCTCCAGGACATCTCGAACGGCCGCATGATCATGGGAGTCGGTCGTGGCGACTCGTCGGTGCGCTACGTCGGCCGCAAGCCGATGAAGGTGGCCGACTTCGAGGAAGCGCTGAGGATGGTGAAGCCGTTCATGAACGGCAAGGAGGTCACCTGGAACGACAAGCAGCTCCAGCTGAAGTGGGTGCGGCCCGAGCTGCCCGAGATCGAGATGCACGTCGCCGGCTACGGGCCGAAGGCGCTCGCGGTGGCTGGGCGGCAGGGCGACGGCGTCATCATCCAGCTCGCCGACCTGGACATCATCCAGTGGATCATGGCCACGGCTCGCCAGGCGGCCGAGGAGGCGGGGCGCGACCCGGCCGCGCTCAAGTGCATCGTCAGCGCGCCGAGCCACATCTCGGACGATCTCGCGGACGCCCGCGAGCAGGTGCGCTGGTTCCCGGCGATGGTCTCGAACCACGTCCAGGACCTGATCGACCGCTACGGCACAGACGGGTCCGTCGTGCCGAAGGTGCTGACCGACTACGTCGAGGCGCGGAAGTTCTACGACTACAACGAGCACTCGCGCGTCGGCGCCAAGCATGGCGAGTTCGTCACCGACGAGATCTGCGACCGCTTCTGCGTGCTCGGCACGGCCGAGCAGGCGATCGCGAAGCTGCGCGAGCTCGAGTCGATCGGCGTCGACCAGTTCAACATCTATCTGATGACGAAGGGCCAGGAGGAGACGCTCGAGGCGTACGGTAGGGACATCCTGCCGCAGTTCTCCGGGGTGACGGCGTAGAGACCCAGGAGGAGCTCCGCCGGCGATGGGACGCGGCGGCGGTTGGCTGGGAGGCCGAACGCGAGGCGGTGACGGCCTTCGGCGCCCCGGTTGCGGAGGCGCTCGTCGCCTCTCTCGCGCCGGGCTCCGGCGACACCGTCCTCGACCTGGCCGCAGGCACCGGCGACGTCACCGAGGCGCTCGCGAAACAGGGGGCCCGGGTGATCTCGACCGACCTCTCGCCCGTGATGGTCGAGGCAGCGCGCCGACGCGGCACTCCCGGCGTCGAACACCGGGTCATGGACATGCAGGCGATCGACCTCCCCGACGACAGCGTCGACGGGGTCGTCTCCCGCTACGGCTACATGCTCCTGCCCGACACTGCGCGCGCGCTGCGCGAGACGCGCCGCGTGCTCAGGCCAGGGGGCCGGCTCGCGTTCGCGACCTGGGCGCCCGCGAAGCTGAACCCGTGGGCGACCGCGTACGGGCCTGTGCTGATCGAACGCGGCCTACTGGAGCCGCCCCAGCCGGACGAGCCCGGCCAGTTCTCGCTCGGCGAGCCCGAGCGGATCGAGGAGCTCGTCCGCGGCGCCGGCTTCGACGAGCTGTCGGTCGCCGAGGTGCCGGTCGTCTTCCGACCGTCCGGCTGGGCGGAGTACCGGCGGATCGTCTCGGCGCTCGCGGCTTCGATGCGCGAGGTGCTCGAGCGGCTCGACGACGAGACGCGCGCCGAAGTCGACGACGCAGCGAAGGCCCGCATCGAGCCGTTCCGCTCGGGCGAGGGCTACGCCCTGCCGGGCATCACCCTGGTGACGACCGCGCGCTAAAGAATCGTTTTTCCGAGCGCGCTGGCGACCAGCTCGACGGCGAGCGCCGCGGTTGCGTTCTCGCGGTCGAGAATCGGGTTCACCTCGACGACCTCGAGCGAGCCCGCGAGGCCCGACTCGGCCACGAGCTCGAGCGCGAGGTGCGCCTCCCGGTAGGAGAGCCCGCCGCGGACGGGCGTACCGACTCCCGGTGCGACCTCCGGGTCGAGCGCGTCCATGTCGAGCGAGACGTGGACGAAGCCGGGTCCGGCGATCTGCGACAGCGACTCTCGGATCGCGCGCTCGATCCCGATTCGGTCGATGTCGCTCATCGTGTACGCCTTGATCCCGAGCTCGCGGATTCGCTCGCGCTCCCGGGCGTCGACCGAGCGCAGCCCGACGAGCGCCACCCGCTCCGGCTCGACCGCCGGCAGCGTCCAGGCATCGCTCTCGAAACGCTCGTCGGCGAGGCCGATCGCTGCCGCGAGCGGCATCCCGTGGACGTTGCCGCTCGGCGAGGTCTCCGGCGTGTTCAGGTCGCTGTGGGCGTCGATCCAGAGCACGCCCCCGACGCCTCTCGTTCGCGCGAGCCCGCCGAGCGTCCCCAGCGCCACCGAGTGGTCGCCGCCGAGGACGAGCGGCAGCGAGCCCTGGCCGAGCGCGAGGCTCACGAGCCGTGCGACGCGGCCGCAGGCCGCCTTGATCTCGGGGAGGTAGCGCGCGGTCTCGTCGGTCTCCTCGGTCGCTTCGAGCACGGCGGTCTCGACGTCGCCCCAGTCGAGCACGTCGTAGCCGAGGCCGTCCAGGCGGTCGTTCAGGCCCGCGTAGCGGATCGCGGACGGCCCCATGTCGACGCCGCGGCGGCCGGCACCGAGATCGAGTGCCGCGCCGATGATCGCGACCTGCTTGCCCGCAGCCACAGGCGAAACCTACTCATTGCGGCTGGCAGCAATGGCGAGGGCCGGACTTGAACCGGCGACACCACGGTTTTCAGCCGTGTGCTCTACCAACTGAGCTACCTCGCCTCGGGCCGACCAGTCTAGCGGCGTCTAGGCTGGGGCAATGAGCGAGCGCCGATCCCGCTTCCGTGCGCTCCACGCCGACGGGATCTTTGTCATGCCGAACCCGTGGGACGTCGGCTCCGCGAAGCTCCTGGCTGCGATGGGCTTCGAGGCGCTCGCGACCACGAGCGCAGGGCTGGCCTGGTCGCTCGGCAAGCTCGACATGCAGGTGACGCGGGAGGAGCTCGTGGCGCACGTTGCCCGGCTCGCGCCCGCGACGCCGCTGCCGCTCAACGTCGACAGCGAACGCTGCTTCCCCGACGAGCCGGGCGGCGTCGGCGAGACCGTCCGCATGCTCGCCGACGCGGGCGCGGCCGGCTGCTCGATCGAGGACTTCGATCCCGCCACCGGAGAGATCGAGGCGCTGGAGGTCGCCGCCGAGCGGGTGGCGATTGCGGCCGAAGGCCCGCTCGTGCTCACAGCGCGGGCCGAGAACCACCTTCACGGCGTCGACGATCTCGACGACACGATCGCTCGCCTGGTTGCGTATCGCGACGCGGGCGCCGATGTCGTCTACGCACCCGGGCTCGCCGACCTCGGCTCGATTGCGCGCGTCGTCGACGAGGTCGGCGTCCCCGTGAACGTGCTCGCCCTGCCGAACGGCCCGACCGTCTCCGAGCTGGGATCCGCCGGCGTCCGTCGCGTCTCGACCGGCGGCGCGCTGGCGCGGTCGGCCTACGGCACCCTGCTCACCGGCGCCGAGGAGCTGCGCGAGGCGGGAACGTCCCGCTACAGCGAGCGCGGCGCACCCGCCGAGGCGCTCAGGACAGCCTTCGGGCGCGGGTACACTTCCGCCCCGTGAGCACCGAGACCCAGCGGGAGCTTTGGGGCGGCGAGACGCGCAAGGCGGTCGCCAACTTCCCCGTCTCCGGCGAGCCGATTCCGGCGCCGGTGGCGCGCTGGCTGGGCAGGATCAAGGCCGCCGCGGCGCGCGCGAACGCCGAGCTCGGGCTCCTCGACGCGGAGAAGGCCGAGCGCATCGCCGCCGCAGGCGACGCGATCGCGCAGGGCGAGCACGACGACCAGTTCCCGATCGACGTCTTCCAGACCGGCTCCGGCACGAGCTCGAACATGAACGCGAACGAGGTGATCGCCTCGCTCGCCGGCGACGACGTGCACGCGAACGACGACGTCAACATGGGCCAGAGCTCGAACGACGTCTTCCCCTCTGCCGTCCACCTCGCAGCGCTCGGCGAGCTGGAGCACGATCTCCTGCCTGCGCTCGAGACGCTTGCGGCGTCGCTCGAGGCGAAGGCGAAGGCGTTCGACGACGTGATCAAGTCCGGCCGCACGCACCTGATGGACGCCGTGCCGGTGACGCTCGGCCAGGAGTTCGGCGGCTACGCCGCGCAGGTGCGCGAGGGGATCGAGCGTGTGCGCGACAGCCGCAAGCGGCTGGGCCAGATCCCGCTCGGCGGCACCGCGGTCGGCACCGGGCTGAACACGCATCCCGACTTCGCCGCCAAGGTGCGCGAGCTGCTCACGGCCGACACGGGACTCCACATCTCGCCGCCCGCCGATCCCTTCGAGTCCCAGGCGGCCCGAGACGGTCTGGTCGAGGCCTCGGGCGCGCTCAAGGTCGTCGCCGTCAGCCTGACGAAGATCGCAAACGACCTCCGCCTGATGGGCTCCGGCCCGCGCGCCGGCCTCTCCGAGATCTTCCTGCCCGAACTGCAGAAGGGCAGCTCGATCATGCCGGGCAAGGTGAATCCGGTCATCCCCGAGGTCGTGACCCAGGTCGCGGCGCAGGTGATCGGCAACGACCAGGCGATCACGGTCGGCGGCCTCCAGGGCCACTTCGAGCTCAACGTCTTCATCCCGATGATGGCCCGCAACCTGCTCGGCTCGATCAAGCTGCTCGCGTCGGCGTCGCGCCTGCTCGCCGAGAAGTGCGTCGAGGGGATCGAGGCGAACCGGAAGCAGAACGAGCAGTACGCCGAGTTGACCCTGTCCGCCGCGACCGCGCTCAACCCCTACATCGGCTACGACAAGGCGTCGGAGATCGTCAAGAAGGCCGCCGCGTCGGGCCGCTCGCTGCGCGAGGTCGCGCGGGAGGAGGGCGTCGACGACGCCACGCTCGACGAGGCGCTCGACTACCGCAGGATGGCCAAGCCGCACGAGTAGACATTCCGCTGAACCGTCAGTATGGTTGCAAACGCACTTTGCAATCAACTCAAGGGGAAGAGGAATGCTGAAGCGCTTCGTGCTGCTCGCGGCGATCGCCGCCGCGCTCGTAACGTTCGCCGGCTCGGCGGGGGCGATCACAGGCAACTACACCGACGACTTCGTGCACGACAACGTCGGCCTGCTCGTCTTCTACGCGCCCAACACACCGGCCGGTGAGGATCCGTTCAGTCACCGTTGCTCGGGCACCCTGATCTCGCCGACCGTCGTGGTCACAGCGGGTCACTGCACCCAGGGCGTCGACAGCGGCCGGATCTACTTCCAGCAGTCGGCCGCGCCCAACTACGACCCCGCTGCGTTCGGCGGCCGGGGCGGCGACCCGACGACCGGCTATCCCTACGAGGGCGGGATCACCTTCCAGCGGGCGGACAACTACGGCTTCCTCGCGGGCTTCCCGGAGACCAAGGACGCCGGGGTCGTCGTCCTCGACCAGCCGGTGACTCCCGCGAACGGCTTCGGCATCCTGCCGAGCGCCGGCGCGATCGACCGCTACATCGCGGCGGCCGGGAACAAGAAGCAGGCGCGCTTCACGGTCAGCGGCTACGGCCTCTCCGACCAGGATCCGCGTCCGGTCTCGTTCCGCAAGCGGCTGATGGGGAACTCGTACGCCGTCAACAACGAGGCGCCGATCACCGAGTTCAACCTGAAGACGACGGCGAACGCGTCCCAGGGCAAGAGCGGGACGTGCAACGGCGACTCGGGCGGACCGGTCTTCTTCTACGGCACGAACGTGATCGCTGCCGTGACCTCGTTCGGGATGAACGGGCAGTGCAAGGGCCTGGACTTCTCCTACCGGCTCGACCGGCCGGAGGTCCTGAGCTGGATCACGAACCCGAACCGCGCTGACGCCGGCTAGGCCTTTCGTTCCTCGAGCACGATCGCAGGGGCCCGCTTCGGCGGGCCCCTGTCTTTCTGCTTGCAGGCCGGCTCGACCTGGAGCACCGCCCGGCTGCCGCGAAGGCCGGCGGCCCGGACGGTGAACACGGCGCAGCGGTCGAGGCGGAGGTCGAACGGGGCCTCGAAACTCCCGTTCCGCTTCGAGCGCACGCCCACGACGCGACGGGTCTGGTCGGCGGCAAGGTAGGTGACGAGCACCGGCTCGCGGACGCCGAACTGCCTGCCGCTGACGACGAGCGGGGCGAGCGATTCGAGCTTCAGCGACGCCCGGCGCGGCGACGGCGCCCCCTGCGCGGGGACGGAGAGAACCAGCATCAGCACGACGGCGGCTGCAACGCGCATCTCTTCCTCCTGCCTCAATGAAGCCACAGGCGGAACGCGCTGAGACCCCCCGGAAAGGGGGTCGACCAGAGTTAGCGGTCCTGCGGCGGCAACGGCATTTACGCCGTTGTATGGTCCCGCCGACGCCGCCTCAGGGGCGGCACGAGGGAAGGGGGAGTACGTGCTCCGTACCCGGTTCCTTTGTCTGTTCGGCGCGGCGCTCGTCGCGCTCGTCGCCGCAGCGCCCGCGTTGGGCGACGTCAAGATCACGGACAGGCAATACATCCGCCACGACGGCGGGCAGGACGCGACGACAATCGCGTGCTCGACGAACAACCGGCAGCAGAACGAGCCTGCGGCCGCGGTCAGTCCGACCCAGCCGAGCAAGATGACGGCCGGGGCCAACGACTACTGCACGACACCCACCAACGGTGACGCGTGGGCGGGCTTCTACTTCAGCTCGGACAGCGGCTCCACCTGGACGAACAGCCTGCTGCCCGGCTACCCGAACGACACGAGCACGGAAGGCCAAGCCTCGCCGCTGCACGGGCTCGCGCTTGCAGCCGGAGATCCGGTTCAGGCATGGGATCGGTTCGGCAACGTGTACTACGGCGGCATTGCCTTCAACCGGGTCAAGCCCGCAAACGGCTCGATCTGGGTGGCTCGCTACAGCTGGGTCGCGGGCGCCATGCCCGACCACCAGCACACGACTATCGTCGCGCGCGGGACACCGAGCCCGATCTTCCTCGGTCTCTTCCACGACAAGGTGATGATCGAGGTCGACCGGAGCGAGAACGCAGCGACAACCGGAAACGTCTACGTCTGCTGGGCGCAGTTCACCGCCAGCGGGCCCAACAACGGCGTCTTCTTCTCACGTTCGACCGATGGCGGCCGCACGTTCTCGAATCGGATGAAGATCTCCGAATCCGTGCACGGGAGCCAGTTCTGCGACATCGCCGTCGGCAGCAGCGGCCGCGTGTGGGTCGCGTGGCGCCAGTTCGAGTTCAAGCCGAACCAGGGACAGGCTCAGAACGATGCGGTCGCCTACGTCTACTCCGACAACGGCGGCCGCTCCTTCACCAAGCCGGCGCTCGCGCACGAGTTCGTCCACTGGGACATGGGCGACACGGCCGGTGACCCTGCTGCGTTCGGGCGGGCCGGCTACGAGGCGTGCTTGGCCGGTGACGGCACGCTCGGCCGCTGCGCGAGCCCCGAGCCGCGGGTCAACGCTCGGGATTGCGGTGATGGACCGTTCGAGTGCACGTCCGGGTACGTCTTCGGCCGAGCCTCCTCGAGCGTCCACATCTCTGCCGACCCGACACCGGGAGCCGATCCGGATGCGGCGTACGCGCTCGTGGACGCCACCGTCCCAGGGACGGAGACGGCGACCGGAACTACTTACTCGACGATCACGGATGGCATCGGGAGCCAGGCGTCGACATATCTCGTCAAGACGACGAACGGTGGCGGCAGCTGGGCGGTCTCGCAGGTGAACCCGCAACCGAAGGGTCACCAGTTCTACAGCGACATCGACGCGTACGCGGGCCGGTTGCACGTCGTCTACCACGACACGCGCAGCGACACGGCGACCGGACCGCCCGGCACGGCCGGGGACTTTCGGACGGTGCCGTTCTCCAACCAGTGGGTCGGCGGGGCGGTCGGCTCGACACACACGAACCAGGGCGTCGAGACGTTCTACTCACGCTCGACGGACGGCGGGGCGAACTGGAGCCACCAGAAGGTCTCCAGCGTCAGCTACGCGCTCAACTACGAGCAGTTCGGCAACCGTGACGTCCCCTTCTTCGGGGATTACAACTACGTCTCCGCCTCGGCCTCGAACGTGGTGATGGCATGGCCGAGCGGTCAGGACGTGGTCGTCGGCACCGACCCGCGCTACACGGACGGCAACGGCACCGACGGCTTCGACGTGCTCCAGTGCCGGGTCTTCGCGAACGGTGCCTGGGGCGCCGACACCTGCCCCGACGCGGGTGGCCTCGACATGAACATCTACGGGTTCGTCGGCGGTCCGTAGACGCTAGTAGGCGACGGCGCCACGCCCTGTTTCCGCGGCGTGGCGCTGCTCGTCGGCGCGGTAGCTCGAGCGGACGAGCGGGCCGGCGAAGACGGAGCCGAAGCCGAGCGCCTCGCCCTGCTCGCGCATCCACGTGAACTCGTCCGGGTGCACCCAGCGGTCGATCGCTGCGTGCTTCGGGCTCGGCTGCAGGTACTGGCCGATCGTGACGACATCGACGCCGTGCACGCGCAGGTCGCGCATCGTCTCGACGACCTCGTCGTTCGTCTCGCCGAGGCCGACGATGATCCCCGACTTCGTCAGGACCGGATAATCGGCGAGTTCCTTTGCCCGCCGCAGCAGCCAGAGCGCCGTGTCGTAGCTCGCCTTCGCGCCGCGCATGCTCCGGTGCAGGCGGCGGACGGTCTCGATGTTGTGGTTGAAGACCTCTGGGCGGGCGCCGAGGACGGTGCGGAGCGCCTCCTCCTCGACGCCGAGGAAGTCGGGCGTCAGCACCTCGACGCTCGCCTCCGGCAGCTTCATCTTGATCGCGCGGATCGTGGCGGCGAAGTGGCGAGCGCCCCGGTCCGGGACGTCGTCGCGGTCGACCGAGGTGACGACGACGTGCTTCAGCCCCATCTGCGCCGCGGCCTGGCCGACGCGGAGCGGCTCGAGCGGGTCGGGCGCGTCCTGCGGCTTGCCGGAGTGGACGTAGCAGTAGCGGCAGGCGCGGGTGCAGGTGTCGCCGAGGATCTGGAAGGTCGCGGTACCGCGGCCCCAGCACTCGGAGATGTTGGGGCAGCGCGCCTCCTCGCAGACGGTGTTCAGCGAGAGGCCGTGCAGCAGCTTCTTGACGTCGTAGAAACGCCCGTCGGCGCTCGGTGCCCGGACCTTCATCCACTCCGGCCGGCGAGGGCGTTCGGCGACGGGCAGCGACGTCTCCATGGTTCGAGTCTAGAGAAGGCTTCCGTTGTCACGACGGCGGTTGTAGCGTCGACGGATGAGGAAGTGGTCAGGTCCCGAGGTGACGGCACTTGCGGTCGCGCTCCTGTTGATCGGCGCCGGCGTCGTCCACAGCGTCGTCTTCCTGCTCGACGATCAGCCGTGGGCAGGCCCTGTCGGATGGCGCAAGGCGATCACGTTTGGCTTCTCACTGGGTGTGACGCTGCTCTCCCTCGCAGTGATCGCGCGGTTCGTGCATTTGGGAAAGCGTGAGGGCTGGTGGGTGCTCGGCACCCTCGCCGCGGCGTCAGCGTTCGAGTACGCGCTGATCGTTGCGCAGGCCTGGCGAGGCGAGCCCTCGCACTTCAACGTCGCCACCGTGGTCGACGCGGTGATCTGGGTCGCGATGGGAATCGGCATTGCCGGCATCGTCATCGGCACGATCGCGTTCACCGCGGCAGCATTCCGGCCGGTCGCGGTCGCCCCCGCTCTCGCACTGGGGATCCGCTCCGGGCTTGTCCTGCTCCTGGCAGGCTACGTCGTCGGTGGGATCATCATCGGTAGCGGCGGTGGCGTGTCCGAGAGCCCGACCGGCGACGAGTCGATCCTCGGCGCGGCAGGCGAGCTGAAGGTGCCGCATGCGATCGGACTGCACGCGCTCCAGGTTCTCCCGCTCTTAGCCTGGTCAGCCGGACGGTTCGTCGGCTCCGAGCCGAGGCAGAGGCGCGTCGTGCTGGTGGCGGCGGGGGCCTGGGCCGCTGTTCTTGTGCTGCAAGTCCTGCTGGCCGCCGCCGGCCATGCGCCCGTCTAGCTTCCGTCTGCGCCGATCCGGCTCCCGCCGCGGCACCCGTCTTCAGCATCAGCCGGGCGTCGCCTCGCTTGACCGCCGAGTTGCCCTCCTGATCACTGCCTCGCTCGAGCGTGAACTGACGGGGCCGAGGTAGAACGCGAGCGCTCCCGCCATGTCGCGAACCCGGATCGTCGGGGTCACGCCGAGCCGTCCTCAGCGAGCGGCAAGCTGCACGTGCACCGGCTGCGGCCAGAGGCCGTGCGTGCCCTCGGCGGGGAGCTCCTCGAACGCGAGCTCGAAGACCTCCGCCAGGGCGTCGAGCGCCGGGCTGCGCACCTCGTCCACGGTAACCGGCCGGCCGAGCTCCTTCGCGATCGTCGTGAACGCGGCGTCCTCGAGCCCGCAGGCGGTGATCCACTGCGTGAACGGGGCGGGGTCGAGGTCGACGTTGAGCGCGTAGCCGTGCGTCGTCACCCACTTGGCGATGTGGATCCCGATGCTGGCGATCTTGCGTGGCGGCCTTGTCAGCCAGACGCCGGTGAGGCCGTCGATTCGCTCCGCCTCGACGCCCAGCTTCGCCAGCGTCAGGATCAACGCGTCCTCGAGCTCGCGGCAGTAGCGCTTGACGTCCTGCCCGTGCCGCTTCAGGTCGAAGATCGGATAGCAGACGAGCTGCCCTGGCCCGTGGAACGTCGACTTGCCGCCTCGGTCGGTCTCGACGATCTCGACCTCGGCGCCCTCGGGGATGTGCAGCTCGCCCTCCTCGGTGCGGCGGCCGGTCGTGACCGTCGGCGGGTGCTCGAGCAGCAGGATCGTGTCCGGGATCGCTCCCTGGGAGACGGCCCCGGCGAGCGAGCGCTGGAGTTCCCACGCCTCCTCGTAGGGGACGAGCCCGAGGTTCATCACGTAGGCGCCCTTCATGCGTCTCCAAGGGTAGTCGTGCCGGCGGCGACGCCGTCGAACAGCCCGAGCCACGCGGGCACTGGATCGCCCAGCGCGATCGCGACGTCGCGCGGCGCGGCCAAGGCGTCCCAGGTGATCGCGCGGACCAGCGTGCCGAGCAGATAGCCGTGCGCGAAGGCGTCCCGGAGCTCGCTCAGCGGTGCGGCGCGGGTGAACGGCTCGAGGTAGGCGTCGCGCAGTCGCTCGACCTCCACCGAGCCGGGGGACGCGCCGGTTCGCTCGGCCGCGAAGCGGAGGGGCAGCACCATGCCGACGAAGGGGTGGGAGACGACGGCCTCGGCCCAGTCGAGCAGCCGCACGTGGCCGTCCCGGACGAAGAGGTTGCCGTCGTGCGCCTCCGTGTGCACCACCGTCGGCTCGACCGCGTCGCCCAGACCGTCGACCGCCCGGCGCACACGCTCGGCGCGCGCGTGGCCGCCGGGGAGCTTCGCGGAGAGCTCGCCCAGGAGCTCCGGGCGGACGTCCGGGGTGCCGAGAGCTAGCGCCTGCGGGACAGCGTCTGCGAGCTCGATCTGCAGCTCGGCGAAGAGCGCGAGCAGCTTCGGCCACGACGGCGCGGGCATGCCGTCGTCGAGCTGCGCACGAAGTCGGCGGCCGGCGTCGCGAGTCAGCAGCCGCGGCCCGTCCGCGGCGATCACCTCCGGCAGCAGCTCGGGTTGCCGGCGCGCCAGGAGCTCGGTCAGCGCCGGCTCGAACGCGAGCGCGGGCGGATCCTCCTTGAACCAGACGTCGCCCCCGGCGGTCGGCACGCGCACGACCGCAGACCACGGACGCGCGAGCATCAACTCGACGTCCCCCGTCCGCAGGACGTGCTGGTCGATCCACGCTGTCGCGTCCGCGAGCCAACTCGGATCGTCCCAGGCGAGCCGCACGGGATCAGTCGTCCGCGTGCTGCTCGCGCTCCGGAACCGCGTTTCCGATCAGCGTATTCAGCGCGGATGCGATCTCGTCCCGGTAGCGGAGGAGGGCGACCGTCTCGGCGTCTGCCCGACGGAGAACGAGCCACAGCCACTCGACCACCGCTTGCGGGTACGCCCACGGGACGAAGCCTTGGTCGGACGCGGCTCGCACGATCGCCGCGAGCGTGTCGCGCGCTCGCGGCGTGGCCTGCTTCAGGAAAGCCTCCAGCTCCGCGAGCGTGTTGACGTCGTCCCGGCTGAGCAGCCAGAAGAGTCGTTGCTCGATGGTCTGCCAGCCCGGCTCGAAGTCCGGGTCGTGCTCGAGTCCGACGTCGAGCCCGAGTTCCACGAGCGACTGGACGAGCTCCGACTCCCGCAGGTACGCGAGCAACGAGACGCCGTTGACGGGCAGTTCGAGGTCGCCGTCTGCGATGGACGCCCCGTACTCCTCGTGCAGGCGCCAGACCGTGCGCTTGGCCGCGTCCAGGTCGGCGTCGACCTCGGACAGGCGCTGCGTCGACCGAGCCAACAGGTCGCGCACCTCCGGCGGATACGCGGCCACTGCGTAGAACGGAAGGTCGTTGTCGATTCCGGCCCAGGCGCTCTGCAGCTCCGTCTGCAGCTCGATCCTCATCCTCAGGCCGGCAAAGCGCGACCATTCGCCGAGTTCGACCCGTCGCTCGTCGAGGGAGACGAGATAGTGGGGAAACGGGTACTCGATCTGCCCGTCGCGCGCGCCGGCTTCCTCGATCGAGAGCGAGCCGGAAGGATCGACGACGAACTCGCGCCGGATCAGATCCGCGAGCTCGGGCAACTCCGCGGTGGTCGCGATCCCGACGGTCACACCCGCGACCCGCACCGGGCTCTCGAGGGGAAGGTCGTACGACCTGCCCTGCCGCCGGGCTCGGTCGAGTTCCCCTTCGAGTGCATCGGGGGACTCCGAGAATGAGATCACCCAGCGGTAATCGAGATCGGACTCGTCGAGGAGCGCCTCGACCAGAGCTTCCAGGCGTTCGGCGAACGCGTCGTAAACGCCTTGCTGCTCGGCGTAGAAGTCGACCCATTCGCGATCGGACCGCGGCTCGCTCACGGCCTTCTCCCGCCGCGATGCGGACGGATCGTCACCGGCCTAGTAGTCCGACTCGCCCCAGTTCTCGAGCTTCTCGCGCAGCGAGCTGAGGAAGCGGCCGGCGAGCGCCCCGTCGACCAGGCGGTGGTCGTACGTGAGCGTGATGTTCATGATCGGCCGGATCGCGATCACGTCCTGGCCGAGCTCGTCGGTCACGACCCACGGCCGCTTCACGACCGCGTATGTCCCAAGGATGCCCGCCTGCGGCTGGCTGATCACCGGCGTGCCGTGGAAGGTGCCGTAGCCGCCGGGGTTGGTGATCGTGAACGTGCCGCCCTGGACGTCGTCGGGCATCAGCTTCTTCTCGCGGGCGCGCTTGGCGATGTCGGCGACGCCGCGAGCGAGACCGAGCAGGTTCAGCCCTTCGGTGTGCTTCAGCACGGGCACGATCAGCCCCTTGCCGTCGGCGAGCTCGACGGCGAAGCCAAGGTTGACGTAGTTGCGCGTGACGATCTTGTCGCCGCGGATCTCGCCGTTGATCCACGGGTACTCGCGCAGCGTCTCGA
>DATMEO010000103.1:0-21369 GCA_035556515.1 Gaiellaceae bacterium | reverse complement strand
TCGCCCACGCCGAGAACCAGCTGACCGTCTCCGGCCGTACGTAGGAGCATGAAGGCCACCGTCGCCGAGAAGCGGGAGGTCGCGAAGGGGACGCTCTTCGTCCGCTTCGCCGTCGGCGACTATCCCGACTACCGTCCGGGCAACTACTTCTGGGTCGAGCTGCCGGATCGCGGGCACGCGGACGAGAAGGGCCTGCGCCGGCATATCTCGCTGGCGACCTCGCCGACGGAGAGCGGCGTCGTCGGGCTCGCGACGAGGCTTCGGGACACCGCCTTCAAGCAGACGCTCGCCGAGCTCGAGGTGGGCGACGAGGTGCAGGTGGAGGAGCCGAAGGGATCGTTCGTGCTGCCCGAGGACACGAGCGAGGAATACGTCTTCGTCGCCGGCGGCATCGGCATCACCGTCTTCCGCTCGATGCTCCGCTTCATCGCAGACAAGGACCTGCCGTACCGCGTCACCCTCGTCTACTCCAACCGCGACCGCGAGTCGGCGGCGTTCCTCGACGAGCTCGAGGAGATCGAGCGGCGGGTCGACGGGGTGCGCGTGATCCTGACGATGACCGACGAGCCGGGCTGGGCGGGCGAGACGCGGCACCTCGACGCGGACGTCCTCGGTGAGCTCGTCAGCGGTCTCGACGGGAAGACGTTCCTCGTAGCCGGCCCACCGCAGATGGCCGAAGCGGTCGCCGACTCGCTCAAGGGCGCGGGCCTTCCGGAGGAGCGCGTCCGCGCGGACAAGTTCTCCGGCTACTAGGCCGTTCCGTCCGCGAGATCGACTTAGTTGCTGACAGCAACTAAGTCGACTCTGGAGCGATTTCGTCACAGCCCCGGCACACGTCTTGCGGCAACGTGGAAGCGTGGTCGTGATCGCACCGCGATACCCCGAGCGACTGCTCGGAATGATCGAGGCGCTTGACGACGAGTCGCTGACGCTCGCCGAGGTTGCGCGTCGGGTCGGCGCCGCGGCTGAGCGCGCAGGCCTCGTTCGGCCCAGCGCCGTGCACGTTCGCGCCATTGTGGCGGGACTCCGTTCACAGCGCGAGGAAGACAGAGAAGCTCGCCGAGCCGCCTTTGAGGAGATGACCCGCCGCCTTCCGTACGCGATCGGCAACGCCTACGAGGCCGAAATGGCCGCGGAGCGTGCTCGCAACGAGGTGCGAGCGGGCCGCCGGCGCAATGCGAGATAGTTGCTGACAGCAACTTGTGGTCCTCGCGTGTCGATGTTCGCTAGCCTTGGAGCACCTGGAGAGCTTTGACGGCAGCTTGGCGACCAGGACAAAAACGCCTAAAGAGCCAGCGGACTGTGCTCATTCAAGACAGTGCGATCCGCCCTCTTTCGGCATCCGCGGAGGGCATGTGAGCGCAGAGTCGAGATTGAGAGCATTGCTGGACGAGCGGATCGTCGTGCTCGACGGCGCCTGGGGGACGATGCTCCAGCGCGCCGGGCTCGAGGACGCGGACTACCGCGGTGAGCGCTTCGCCGACCACCCGCGGGAGGTCGCGGGCGACCCTGACCTGCTCAACCTGACGCGACCGGACGTCGTGCTCGACATCCACCGCCGCTATCTCGCCGCCGGAGCGGACATCACGACAACGAACACGTTCACGGCGACCTCGATCGGCCAGGCGGACTACGGGCTCGAGAGCGCTGTGCACGACATGAACGTCGTCGGCGCGCGGCTGGCGCGGCAGGCCGCAGACGAGGTCGGCGGCCGCTTCGTCGCCGGCTCGCTCGGACCGCTGAACGTCACCCTCTCGCTCTCGCCGAAGGTGGACGATCCGGCCTATCGCGCCGTCACCTTCGACCAGGTCGTCGAGTCGTACGCCGAGCAGATCCGCGGCCTGCGCGAGGGCGGCGTCGACCTGCTCCTGATCGAGACGATCTTCGACACGCTGAACGCGAAGGCGGCGATCGCGGCGGCGAAGGACGCAGCGCCCGAGCTGCCGCTCTGGATCTCGGTCACGATCGTCGACCTTTCCGGCCGCACGCTCTCCGGCCAGACCGTCGAGGCGTTCTGGAACTCGGTCGAGGAGGCGAAGCCGCTGATCGTGGGCGTCAACTGCTCGCTGGGCGCAAAGGAGATGCGGCCGCACGTGGCCGAGCTGTCACGGCTCGCGGGCACGTATACGAGCTCGCACCCGAACGCGGGCCTGCCGAACGCCTTCGGCGGCTACGACGAGCAGCCGCACCACACCGCCGAGCTGCTCGGCTCGTTCGCGCAGGAGGGCTTCGTCAACGTCGTCGGCGGCTGCTGCGGCACGACGCCCGAGCACGTCCGGGCGATCGCGGCCGCGGTCGAGGGACAGTCCCCGAGACAGGTCCCGGCGCGGCCGTCACGCCCCCGTTTCAGTGGCCTCGAGCCGTTCGAGATCGGTCCCGACACCGGTTTCGTGATGATCGGCGAGCGCACGAACGTGACCGGCTCGGCGCGCTTCCGCCGGCTGATCGAGGCGAACGACTACCAGGGCGCGGTCGACGTCGCGCTCGAGCAGGTACGCGGCGGCGCCAACATCCTCGACGTCAACATGGACGCCGACCTGCTCGACGGCGAACAGGCGATGACGACCTTCCTCAACCTGCTCGCGACCGAGCCCGAAGTGGCGCGGATCCCGATCATGGTCGACAGCTCCCGCTTCTCCGTGCTCGAGGCGGGGCTGAAGTGCGTCCAGGGCAAGGGGATCGTCAACTCGATCAGCCTCAAGGAGGGGGAGGAGTCGTTCCTCGAGCAGGCGCGGCGGGTCCGCCGCTTCGGCGCCGGCGTCGTCGTGATGGCCTTCGACGAGGTGGGGCAGGCGGACACGGTCGAGCGCAAGGTCGAGATCTGCGGCCGCGCGTACGACCTCCTCGTCGGCGACGGCTGGGAGCCCGAGGACATCGTCTTCGATCCGAACGTGCTCGCCGTCGCGACCGGGATCGAGGAGCACAACGGCTTCGCGAAGGCCTTCATCGAGGCGCTGCCGCTGATCAAGGAGCGTTGCCCGGGCTCGCGCACGAGCGGCGGCATCTCCAACCTCTCCTTCGCCTTCCGCGGCAACGACGTCGTCCGGGAGGCGATGCACTCCGCTTTCCTCTACGACGCGATCCGAGCCGGGCTCGACATGGGAATCGTCAACGCGGGCCAGCTCGTCGTCTACGAGGACATCCCGCCCGACCTGCTCGAGCACGTCGAGGACGTGATCTACGATCGCCGGCCGGACGCGACCGACCGCCTCGTCACGTTCGCCTCCACCGTCCGGGGCGAGGCGACCAAGCGGGAGCTCGACCTCAGCTGGCGTGAGGCGCCGGTCGGCAAGCGGCTCGAGCATGCGCTCGTGCACGGGATCGTCGACTTCATCGAGGAGGACACGGAGGAGGCGCGCGCGACTGCGACGCGCCCGCTCGACGTGATCGAGGGGCCGCTGATGGACGGGATGAAGGTCGTCGGCGACCTCTTCGGCTCCGGCCGGATGTTCCTGCCGCAGGTGGTCAAGAGCGCGCGGGCGATGAAGCGCGCGGTCGCCTACCTGGAGCCGTACATGGAGGAGGAGAAGGAACGGACTGGGAGCAACGGGCGTGCCCAGGGCAAGGTCGTCCTCGCCACCGTGAAGGGCGATGTACACGACATCGGTAAGAACATCGTCGGCGTCGTTCTCGGCTGCAACAACTACGAGGTGATCGACCTGGGCGTGATGGTCCCGGGCGACACCATCCTCGACACGGCCGTGGAAGCGGGCGCCGACGCGGTCGGTCTCTCGGGCCTGATCACGCCCTCCCTCGACGAGATGGTGCATGTGGCGAAGGAGATGGAGCGGCGCGGACTGAGCCTGCCGCTTCTGATCGGCGGCGCGACGACCTCGCGCCAGCACACCGCGGTGCGGATCGCGCCGGCGTACGGACGGGAGACCGTGCACGTGCTGGATGCGTCGCGCGTCGTCGGCGTCGTCTCCGATCTGCTCGACCCGGTCCGCCGCGGGACACTCGACGCCGACAACCGTGAGGAGCAGGAGCGCCTGCGCGTGCAGCACGCGGAGAAGGAGCGCCGGCCGCTGCTTCCGCTCGACGCGGCCCGCGCGAACCGCCAGCCGCTCGCCTACGACGAGCTGTCCGTGCCCTCGTTCACCGGGACGCGCTCGGTCGAGCCGACGCTCGAGGAACTACGGCCGTTCATCGACTGGCAGTTCTTCTTCCATGCCTGGGAGCTGAAGGGAAAGTTTCCGGCGATCCTCGACCAGCCGGCCGCCCGCGAGCTCTACGACGACGCGGTCGAGCAGTTGGACGAGATCGTCCGCGACGGCCTGCTTCGCGCGCGGGGCGTGTACGGCTTCTGGCCGGCGCATGCAGAGGGGGACGACATCGTCCTCGAGAGCGGCGAGCGCTTTCCGATGCTGCGCCAGCAGTCGGACTGGGGCGACTCGCGGCCGAACCGCTCGCTGGCCGACTTCGTCGCTCCCGCAGGGGATCACGTCGGCGCATTCGCAGTCGCGATCCACGGTGCCGACGAGATCGCCGCCAGCTTCGAGGCCGAGCTCGACGACTACCGCGCGATCATGGTCAAGGCGCTCGCCGACCGGCTCGCCGAGGCGTTCGCGGAGTGGCTGCACCTGCAGGCACGGCGGGAGTGGTACGAGCCCGACGCGGCGCCGACGAGCGAGGAGCTGATCGCCGAGAGCTACCGTGGCATCCGGCCCGCGTTCGGCTATCCCGCGTGCCCGGACCACTCCGAAAAGGCGCGCCTGTTCGGCCTGCTCGGCGCTGGCGCCGCCGGGATCGAGCTGACGGAGAGCTTCGCGATGACGCCGGCCGCGGCGGTGAGCGGCCTCTACTTCGGCCATCCCGGATCGAAGTACTTCGCCGTCGGCCGGCTCGGGCTCGACCAGGTCGAGGACTATGCAGCGCGCAAGGGGTTCGGCGTCGCCGAGGCGGAGCGCTGGTTGCGGCCGAACCTCGCGTATGACCCTGAAGGGTGATTCGCACCATTCACAACGGTGATTAGGATCCGGCCCGTGAGCCGCCGCCTCGCTCTCGTCCTGCTCGTCGTTCTCGCCGTGCCGGCGCTCGCGCTGGCCGCCGACACGGACCCCAAGGAGCGCTTCACGAAGGCGGATATGGCCAAGGCGCGGTCGGTCGTGCTCAGGAAGACCGACTTCGTCGCCGGCTGGAAGCGCGTTCCCTCGAGCGACGACGACTCAGACCTCACCTGTCCCGGGTTCAACCCCGACGGTTCCGACCTGACACTGACGGGACAGGCCGAGGCGGACTTCGGGCACGCGCAGGGCCTTCCGATCATCTTCTCCTTTGTCGATGTGTACGTCTCGCGAGCGGACGCGGTCGCGTCCTGGACGAGGGTGATCAAGCCCCAGCTCGTCGGCTGTCTCGCGCACGTCCTCCGCGAGGGCTTCGCCGAGAAGGGCGGCAAAGTGACGATCACGAAGCAGGGGCGGGTGGCGTTTCCGAAGCTGGCGCCTCGGACCGCCGCCTACCGCATCGCCACCAAGGTCACCGTCGAGCAGCAGGGACAGGCTCCCACGACGGTCCCGTTCACGATCCACCTGGTCGCTCTCGGCCACGGTCGCGGCGACGCGGGCGTGATGGCGATGGGAGTCGGCGCCGGCGTCCCCATGTCTGATCTCCGCGCGTTCGCGAAGCTGACCGCCGCCAGGCTCGCCGCAGCCAAGCTCTAGGCGGTTGGTCTAGCCCCCGCTGGGCGGGCTGTTAGCGTCTCGCGCATCCTCAGCCTCGCCGTCCTCCGCCTCGCGCCCGACTTCAGGCGCCTCTTCCTCGCAACGCTCGGCTCGGGAGCCGGAACATATCTCGCCGCCGTCGCGCTCACCGTCGACGTCTTCGACCGGACCGGCTCGGGCAAGTGGGTCAGCGCGCTCCTGCTCGTCGAATTCCTGCCGATCATCCTGATCGGGATCCTGGCGGCGCCGCTGGTCGACCGGCTCAACCGCCGCCGCTTGCTGATCGTCTCCGACCTCGTCCGCGCCGCCGTCTTTTGCGCACTTCCGTTCGCAGGCAACGCGACGACGATCGTGATCCTCGCCGGGATCCAGGGCATCGCAACCGGGTTCTTCCGGCCGGCGGTGTACGCCGGAATGCCGAACCTCGTCGACGACGAGCAGCTTCCCGCCGCGACCTCGCTCCTGCAGACGGTCGAGAACCTGACCTGGATGGTCGGCCCGGTCGTCGGCGGGGTGATCCTCTCGGCGCAGGGCCCGGAGCTTGCCTACTGGGTGAACGCGGTCACGTTCGTCCTTTCCGCCGTGCTGCTCGCGCGGATCCCGGCCGCACGCCTCCAGGTGGGCCATGTCGAGAGCCGCGGCCACTGGGGGGACATCGCCGATGGGTTCCATGTCGTCCTGCGCTCACGCGCGCTCCTGACCGTGCTCGTCGTCTGGAACGTCGTCACGCTCGGGGTCGGCGCAATCAATGTCGCCGAGGTGGCGCTCGCCAAGGTCTCGCTCGACGCCGGCAACATCGGCTTCGGTGTCCTCCTGGGCGCGAGCGGCCTCGGGCTCACGATCGGCAGCTTCGTCTCCGGCCACTTCGTCGACCGGCTCGGGATCGGGCGCGTCTACTTCTACGGGATCGCGCTGATGGCGGGCGGCTACGCGATCGCGGCGCTTGCATCGACGATCTACGTCGCCGTCCCCGCCGTCGTGGTCGCGTCCTTCGGCAACGGCGCCGCGGTCGTCTGCAACGCCCTCTTCATCCAGCGCGGCGCCCCGGACGAGCTGCGCGGGCGCGCGTTCACGGTGATCATGTCGTCGAGCTACGCGACGCTCGGCATCGGCATGATCGCGGCCGGTTGGCTCACGGATGCATTCGGCGCACGCTGGGTCTGGGGGGCAGCCTCGGTCGTCTACCTCGTCGGCGCGCTGTTGACGGTCGTGCTGGCGCCGCGAGGGCTGGAGCCCGAGGAGGCGCTCGCGTGAGCCGAAGGGCTTGGACGCTCGACGACCTCGCCGGCGGCGTGCGACGCGGCGACCGGCGGGCGCTTGCCCGGGCGATCTCGCTCGTGGAGAACCGCGACCCGCTCTCGTACGAGCTCGTCCGCGCGCTGTACCCGGAGACCGGTTCGGCGTTCGTCGTCGGCGTGACCGGGCCGCCGGGAGTCGGGAAGTCGTCGCTGATCAGCGCGCTCGTGCGGCACGTGCGGGAGGCGGAGACGACGGTCGGCGTCATCTCGGTCGACCCGTCGAGCCCGTTCACGCAGGGGGCGCTGCTCGGCGACCGGATCCGGCTCTCCGACCACTTCCTCGATCCGGGCGTGTTCATCCGCTCGATGGGCACCCGCGGCCATCTCGGCGGGCTCGCCGAGGCGACCCTGCAGGCGGCGCTGCTGCTTGATGCGGCCGGCAAGGACATCGTCCTGCTCGAGACGGTCGGCGCCGGCCAGAGCGAGGTCGAGGTGATCGGGATCGCGGATACGGTGCTGCTGGTGCTGATGCCCGGCTCCGGCGACTCCGTCCAGGCGTTGAAAGCGGGGATCATGGAGATTCCGGATGTGATCGCGATCAACAAGATGGATCATCCCGCCGCCAAGACGATGCTCAACGAGGTCCGCTCGATCCTCGCGCTCGACCGCGACCGCAGCTGGCGGCCGCCAATCGTCCTGACCGACGCGGTGCGCGGCGAGAACGTCCCCGAGCTCTGGGCGAAGATCGAGCAGCATCGCGGCTTCCTCGAATCGGAGGGCCTGCTCGAGGAGCGGCGGCGGAAGAATCTCGCCGGCGAAGTGTTCGCGGCCGCGACGAGCCGGGCGAAGGCCCACCTCCAGTCGGCGGTCGCCGAGAAGCCCGAGCTGGCGCAGTTGCTCGACCGCGTCCAGTCCCGCGAGCTCGACCCGCTTTCGGCGGTCCGTGAGATTCTCGAGCAGGTGTACGGGATCGACGAAGAGGACGGGACGCCGTGAAGACGACACAGTCACCCACGCTCGCCGACGTCGAGGCCGCACGCTCCCGCATCGCCGGAATCGCGCGCGTGACGCCGGTGTACCCCTCCGAGACGCTGTCGCGGCTGGCGGGCCGAACGGTTCATCTGAAGGCGGAGAATCTGCAGCGGACCGGGGCCTTCAAGATCCGAGGCGCCGTCAACACGATCCACTCGCTGACGCCTGAGGAGCGCCGCGCGGGCGTCGTCGCCGCGAGCGCTGGGAATCACGGCCAGGCTGTCGCGTGGGCTGCTCGGGAGGCCGGGATCACCGCGACGATCTTCATGCCGCAGGACTCGCCGATGGCGAAGGTCGACGCGACTCGCAACTACGGCGCGCAGGTCGAGCTCGCCGGCGCCGGGTTCGACGAGTCGATGGCCGCCGCCCAGGAGCACGTCGACGCCGTCGGCGCCACCTTCGTGCACGCCTTCGAGGACGAGCGCGTGATCGCCGGGCAGGGGACGATCGGGCTCGAGCTCGCCGAGCAGCTTCCCGACCTGGGGACGCTCGTGATCCCGATCGGGGGCGGCGGCCTGGCGGCGGGGATCGCGATCGCGCTGCGTGCCGTTCGTCCCGACGTGCGCCTGGTCGGAGTCCAGGCCGAGAACATCTGCCCGCTAGCCGGCGGCACCGAGCACCGTTACACGATCGCGGAGGGCATCGCGGTCAAGCAGCCGGGAGCTCTGACGTCAGCGATCCTCCGCGACACGCTCGACGACGTGGTCACGGTCACGGACGACCAGATCAGCCACGCGATCGTGCTCCTGCTGGAGCGGACGAAACTCCTGGTCGAAGGCGCCGGCGCAGCCTCCGTCGCGGCGGTGCTCGCGGGCAAGGCGGGCGGCGAGGACGAGGTCGGCGTCGGCGTCCTTCTCTCCGGCGGCAACATCGACCCGACCCTCTTGATCCAGGTGATGCGGCACGGGCTGACACAGGCGGGCCGCTTCCTCGTCGTCCGGACGCGGCTGGGCGACCGTCCCGGCGAGCTGATCAAGCTGCTCCAACTGGTCGCTGAGGAGCGCGCCAACGTCGTCTCGGTCGAGCACCACCGCGAAGGGATGCTGCTCCCGATCGGCCAGACCGAGGTCGAACTGACGCTCGCGATGCGCGACGAGGAGCACTGCGACGAGCTCCGTCGTGCTCTCGCCGAGCAGGGCTACGCGGTGGAACGCCTGCAATAGCCGTCGTACACTCGGTCGATGTCGAGTTCGGCCCGCAAGGAGCGGAAGGTCGTCACGGTGGTGTTCGCCGACCTTGTAGGCTTCACCGCGCGCGCGGAGACGCTCGATCCCGAGGACGTCGAGGCGATCCTCTCGCCGTACCACTCGCGACTGCGCGGTGAGCTCGAGCGCTTCGGCGGCACCGTCGAGAAGTTCATCGGCGACGCCGTCATGGCCGTGTTCGGCGCCCCGCTTGCACGCGAGGACGATCCGGAAAGAGCGGTGCGGGCCGCACTGGCGATCCGCGATTGGGCGGTCGAGCAGGAGGGTCTCGAGGTGCGGATCGCGGTCGCGACCGGCGAGGCGCTCGTCGCGCTCGACGCGCAGCCGGAGAGCGGCGAGGGGATGGTCGCCGGGGACGTCGTCAACACTGCTGCGCGGCTGCAGTCGGCCGCTCCCGTGAACGGCGTTCTCGTCGGCGAGACGACCTGGCGCGCGACCTCGACGGCGATCGACTACGCGGAGCGCGAGCCCGTGTCGGCGAAGGGGAAGGCTCAGCCGGTGTCCGTCTGGGAGGCGATCGCTGCGCGGGCCCGCTTCGGCGTCGATCCGGGGCAGCGCGGCGGCGGCACGCTCGTCGGCCGCGACGAGGAGCTCGCTCTACTCGTCGACGCGCTCACGCGCGCCCGCCGCGAGCGTGCTCCGCAACTGCTGACGCTCGTCGGTGTGCCGGGTATCGGCAAGAGCCGGCTCGTCTACGAGCTCTTCAAGTCGATCGAGCGAGGGACGGAGCTGACGTACTGGCGCCAGGGGCGCTGCCTCCCGTACGGCGAGGGGGTCGCGTTCTGGGCGCTATCGGAAATCGCGAAAGCGCACGCAGGGATCCTCGAGACCGATGGAGCGGCGGACGCGGAGGCCAAGCTGCGACGCGCGCTGGCCGAGATCCTCGAGGAGGGCGCCGACAGGGACTGGGTGGCGCGGAATCTGAGACCGCTCGTCGGGCTCGCCGCCGAGAGCGACTTTGCCGGCGATCGGCGCAGCGAGGCCTTCGCGGCGTGGCGGCGCTTCTACGAGGCGCTCGCGGAGCACCGTCCGCTCGTGCTCGTGATCGAAGACCTGCACTGGGCGGACGATGGTGTCCTCGACTTCGTCGACCACCTCGTCGAATGGGCGACCGGAGTTCCGATTCTCGTCGTCTGCACCGCCCGACCGGAGCTTCTCGACCGCCGGCCCGGCTGGGGCGGCGGCAAGCGTGCGAGCGCGACGGTCTCGCTCTCGCCGCTCTCGGACGACGATACCGCCAGGCTCGTGCATGAGCTGCTCGCGCAGTCCGTGCTGCCCACCGAGACGCAGTCGGCGCTGCTCGCCCGCGCAGGTGGGAACCCCCTCTACGCGGAAGAGTTCGTGCGGATGGTCGCCGAGCGCGGCCATGCGGACGGCGTGCTCCCGGAGTCGGTGCAGGGAATCATCGCCGCGCGGCTCGACCTGCTCGACGCGAACGAGAAGGAGCTGCTCCAGGACGCTGCGGTCGTCGGGAAGGTTTTCTGGCTCGGAGCGGTCGCAACGCTCGGCGGACGCGAGCGCTGGGCGGTCGAGCAGGCGCTGCACGCGCTCGAGCGCCGCGAGCTCGTCGTCCGGGAGCGGCGCTCGTCGGTTGCCGGAGAGAACGAGTACGCCTTCCGGCACGTGCTCGTGTGCGACGTCGCCTACGGCCAGATCCCGCGCGCCGCCCGCGGCGAGAGGCACGTGCTCGCGGCCGGCTGGATCGAAGGGCTCTCGCCGGAGCGGGCGGAGGACCGTTCCGAGATGCTCGCCCACCACTATCTCTCGGCCCTCGAGCTTGCGCGTGCGACTGGCGCGGACACGAGCGCGATGGGCGAGCAGGCGCGTCGAGCGTTCCGCGACGCGGGCGACCGCTCGTTCGCGTTGAACGCGTTTCCGTCGGCTTCGCGGTACTTCGCCGCGGCACTCGAGCTCTGGCCCGAGGACGCCGAGCGGCCGCGGCTCCTGCTCGCGCTCGGCAGGGCACGGTGGCATGCTGAGGAGAGCGGTGAGACAGAGCTGGCCGCCGCGCGCGACGCGTTCGAGGCGACCGGCGACATGGAGGGCGAGGCCGAAGCGGTGTCTCTACTAGCCATCGCCTCTTGGACTCGCGGCGACCACGACGGCCTCACTGCGAACCTCGACCGCGTTGCCGAGTTGCTGCCCGACCTTCCGGACGGGCGAGCGAAGGCCACGGTGCTGAGCCAGTCGGCGCGGTTGCGCGCGCTCGGCTACCAGCCGGAGCAGGCGACGCTCCTCGCCGAGGAGGCGCTCGCGCTCGCGGAGCGGCTCGGGCTGAACGAGCTGAAGGCGTACACGCTGAACAACCTCTCGATCGCGCGCGTCTACGACGGCGATCTGGTCGGCGCTCACGAGCTACTGGAGCGTGCGGCGGAGATCGCGCGTGCCGAGCGTTCTCCAGAGCTCCTGCGCGTGCTCAACAACCTCCTCGTGACGACACACCGGCTCGATCAGCTGCATCGGCACGACGAGGTGCTCGACGAGTTCCAGCGGGTTGCGACGGAGCTCGGCGACGCGGCGATCATCCGGTTCACGCGCGGCAGCGGCATCCCCTTCACCCACTTCCTACGGGGTCGGTGGGACGAGGCGTTGCGGGCCGTGGAGGCGTTCATCGCCGAGGCCGAGACCGGCGCGGGTCATCGGCTCCTGGGAGGTTGCTACCTGCTCCGCGCCCTGATCAGGCTGGGTCGTGACGACACCGAGGCTGCGCTCGCTGATGTCGAGCGCGCTGGGGACGTCGGCCGCGATGATCGCCACGGCCGAGGCGTCAACGCCGGGCTGCGGGCGCAGATCTTCCTCGAGACCGGCTGCCGAGCAGAGGCGATCGCGGACGCGGAGTCTGCGCTCGAGATCGCGCGACGCGAGCCGTTCGTGGTCAATCCGCCCCTGCTGCACGTGTTCCACCGGCTCGGTCGCGGTCGAGACCTGCTCGAGATCGTGCAGGCGCTGCCGGACACACTGAACGCGCGCGGGGCTCGACTCTGGGCGAGCGGCGACGCTCGCGCCGCCGCCGATGTCTACGCGGCTCTGGAGCTGCTGCCGACCGCAGAGGCACTCGCCCGGCTCGCTGCCGGCCGTGACCTCGCCGCCGCTGACCGCCACGGCGAGGCGGACGTCGAGCTGCTGCGGGCGATCGAGCTCTACCGGCCGGTTCGCGCTCGGCGCTACGTCGCGCAGGCGGAAGCATTGCTCTCGAGCCAGGGGGCCGCTACAGCGCAGCCGGGCTGAGCCGGCTCGTCACGAGGCTCTCGGCCGCTGCGTGGCTGTGCGCGTGGCCGCTGACGGCGGCGAGGAAGTGCTCCCGCTCGAGCGCATAAAGGGAGGTGTCCTCGAGGGCCGTGACGGTGGCCGTGCGCGGCACGTCGCGGAGCAGCGCGATCTCGCCGAACCCATCGCCTTCGCCCAGCTCCGAGATCGTCTCGCCGGCGACGGCCACCTTCACGCGGCCGGAGTCCACGAGGTAGTACTCGTCGCCCGCGTCGCCCTGCGCGAAGACGCCCTCACCGGCCTCGACTCGGCGCGGCTCCAGCCGGAGCGCGAGCGCCTCCAGCGTGGGCGGGTCGAGGGGGGCGAAGATCGGCGATCCACGCAGCAGCTCGAGTTGGCGCTCCGGGACGGCCGCCGCAGCGTCGATTGCGACGAGCCGGCTCCACGTCAGCGCCGCAAGCACCGGCAACAGCGCGCCGGTGGCGATCAATGCGCCGCGCACGCCGATCGTGTCGATGAGGAACGGCGCCCCGAGCGAGCCGAGCGCCAGCGCGACGAGCAGCAGGCCGTCGACGGCACCGAAGACTCGGGCCAGCAGTTCGGGTGGCGCCGCGCGCTGCAGGAGTGTGTCTCCCGCGACGCCGACGATCGTGCCCCCGGCGCCCACGAACGCGAGCAGAACGAGCGCCACGGCCTGCTCCGGCCAGACGCCGATGAGGGCGAGCGGCAAGCCCCAGAGAACGATGCCGATGCCGAGGCTCGACGCGAGGCGGCCGCGCGCCGCGACACCGCCGATCACGAGCACGGCCGCGATGCCGCCGACGCCCGCCGCGGAGTTGAGAAAGCCGAGACCGGCCGCGCCGGCCTCCAGTGTGTCCAGCGCCAGCACCACGATCAGGACGTCGAGCGCGCCGTCGACGACCGTCTGTGCCGCGATGAGCCCGACCACCAGACGCAGGCGCGGCACGCCCGCGAGCGTGCGGAAGCCGGCAAGGGCCGCCCCGAGGCCGCCGCCGTCATCGTCGTCCGCTGCCCGCTCACGCTGCTCGCGGTGACGAAGGCTCGCGACGAACAGGGCTGAGCCGAGGTAGAGCGCCGCCGAGGTCGCGAAGACGGTCTCGACGCCGGCGGTCGCGACGAGCACGCCGCCCAGAGCCGGCCCGGCAAACGAGCCGATGTTGTCGACGGCCCCTGCGCTTGCGTTCGCCGCCGTCAGCTCGGTCGGTGAGCGGGCGAGCTGGGGCAGCAGCGCGGCCTGCGCGGGGCCGAAAGGCGTCGCCGCCAGGGTCGCCGCAACTGCGAGCGAGTAGACGAGGAACGGCGGCGCGTCGACCAGCACCGCGACTGCCATCGCGGCCAGCACTCCGGCGCGCACGAGATCCGACGCGATCATCACCCGGACCCGGGGGTAGCGGTCGCCGACGATCCCGGCAAGAGGTGCGGCGATGCCGCCGCAGAGCCAGCGTACGGTCGCGAGCAGGCCGACCGCGTAGGCACCGTTTTCCTGGTACGCGAAGACGGCGAGCGCCACGACGTAGGACCAGCCGCCCACGATCGAGCTCGCGTTCGCCAGCTGGATCCGGCGGAGAGAGGGGTTGGCGAAAACCTCGCCGAGCGCGCCGAGCGACTCTCGGACCGCCGTCGCAAGCCGCGTCACGGTGCGAGCATTGCAATTTCCGTGACGAATGGGAAGATGGTGGGAAGAAATTCGCCTCGCGGGCCGTCTTGTTGGTCGACCTGCAGGACACCACGATGAAGGAGGATTCGTGTCGGATCAGGACAGCACCATTCGTCCCACCGAGGACGAGGACGTCGAGGCTCACAAGAAGCGGACGGTCATGGCCTCCGACGAAGCTCCGAAAGACGACGAGTCCGACGACGACGTCGAGCTGCACGGCAACAAGCGGAAGGCCCTGTAGCTCACGAAGTCGCAGGGGTAGGTCAAAGCGGGGCAGCCACTGCTGCCCCGCTTTTTTATCGTCCGATCACCTGCTCGAGTGCGGCGAGCAACGCGAGCCCCGGCTCGCGCCGCTCGGCCGGCAGCGCATCGATCGCGGCCGCGATTCGGGCGACGACGCCGAGCGGCGACTCGTCGTCCACGACGGAGCGGGCCCGGCGCGCGCGGCCGAGCAGGTCGAGCGCGATCGCCGCCTGATTTCCGAAGAGTCCGAGGAGCTCCATCTCCTGGAGGGAGAATCGCTCTCGCTGCGGGCGGTCGAGGACCTGCAGGACGCCGAGTACTTCCTCGCCGTGCAGGAGCGGTACGGCCATCAGAGACTTCGGCACGTAGCCGGTCGACTCGGCGACGTCGCGTGCGAAGCGCGGGTCGGCTTCGAGGTCTTCGAGGACGAGGGGCTGCCCGGTGACGAGCACCCAGCCGGCGATCCCGGTGCTGGACGGCAGCCGCTGGCCGATGAGAGAGGATGCGCCTTCGCCGGCGACCGCCTCGAAAACAAGCTCATCGGTCGTCGTGTCGAGCAGGAAGATCGACGACGCACGCGCGCCGAAGATGGCGCGGGCGACCTCGACGATCGACTGCAGCAGTTCGCGGTGGCCGGCCTCGGCGGCGAGCACGCCGGCGGCGACGGCGTCGCGGAGCTTTTCGTCATCCACTGGCTTCCTCCAGGACGTTGTCGGCGGTCAGGTAGAGGACACTCTTGACCTGAAACGGCGTCAGCTCGGGGTGCTTGGCGCGGATGAGCGCGCACAGGCCAGAGATATGCGGCGTTGCGAAGCTGTTCCCTGTCGAGCGGACTCTCGCGCCGCCGAGCCACGCCACCTCGACGTCGACGCCACGGGCGAAGAACTCCACGGGCGGGGACGGGTTGTAGAAGAACGCGTCCCCACGGTCGAGCTCGTGGCTCCCCACCGAGAGGACGGAGGAAAAGCGCCAGGGAAAGCTCTCGACGGGCATGTTGTGCGCGGAGGCGACGACGACCGTCCGGTTGAAGTAGGCGGCGTCGGTCAGGTCGTGCAGCACGCCCGCGAAATCCTGCTTCGTCGTCGAGAGGCTCATGTTGATCACGTCAACGCCGCGCTCGACCGCCCAGCGCAGGCCGGCGATGAGCAGGCGCCCGCTCCCGGTCGAGCCGGCGCCGAGCACACGCACGCTGACGAGGCGGCACTCCGGGGCGAGCGAGCGGATGACTCCGGCGCACGCAGTCCCGTGGCCGCACACGTCTCCCTGCTCGTCCACGTCGACCTTCGGTTCCTCACCGGGGGCGCCGGTGACGACGACGGCCTCTTCGACGTCGCCGACGAGCGGATGGCCGCTCTCGATCCCGCTGTCCACGACAGCGACGACGGCTCCCTTCCCGGTCGAGCCGCCCCAGGCCCAGTCGCGGTCGACCCGGTCGGGCCACGTCGGCGGCATCCGGATCGAGTCGAGCGCGGCCGCAGGGAGGCTCCAGGCCGGCAGTTCCTCTTCGTGGGGCTCGACCATCGGGCCATCGTGACCCCTGCGGCGAACCGTGTAAAGACGGACGGCGCCGCGTCGCGGCTACGTCAGCTCGACGAGGCGTCCGTCCGGGTCGCGCAGGTAGGCGGAGCGGCCCCACGGCAGCTCGCGCGGGCCGTCGACCGAGAGGCCGGCAGCGGCGAGCGCGCCGGCGCGGGCGTCGAGGCCGTCGACGGTGAAGGCGACGTGGTCGTCGGCGGGAGGGTCGCCGGGGCTGGGCTCGACCGCGACATGGATCCTGAGCACGAGCTCGCCGAGCTGGAAGGTGGCGTGCTGCTCGGAGCGATCGGCAGGCGCGACTCCCAGCACTCGCTCGTAGAAAGCGGTGACGCCGGCGACGTCGGCAGTGAAGAGCGCGAGCTCGGTCAGCCGCGGCGGCGTCGTGGCATCAGCCATTTAGCCGCAGCGGCGGAACTCGACCATCTGTCCGCCCCGTGCGGCCCAGGCGGTGATGCCGCCGTCCAGGACGGGCCGCGCGTCGATCCCCCTCGCGGCGAGGATCGATGCAGCGACGGCGGCACGCGCCCCGCTCTCGCAGATCGTGACCACCGGCCGGTCGGTGGGGACGTCGGCGCCGGCGACGGGAAGCAGGCGATAGGGGATGTTGCGGCTGCCGGCGATGTAGCCACCGTCTCGCTCGTCGCGCTCGCGGACGTCGATCAGCTCGGCTCCCTCCTTCAGCAGCTCGTCGAGCTCGTCCAGGCTCACCGCCTCGATCCGCTCCGGGCCCTCCCCGAGCACGTAACCCTCGAGCTCGAGGAAGCCGACGGAACGCAATCCTCGTACGGCGCGCTTGGCCTCGTCTGCATCCGCCGCCTGCACGACGAACGGCGCCGCCGGATCGAGCAGGAACGCCGCCTTGGTCGCGAACGAGCTCGCGGAGACGGGGACGTTGAGCGCTGCGTGCGCGTGACCGTCGAGATACGCCTGCGCGGCGCGAACGTCGAGCACGGTCGCTCCGGCCGGCGCCAGCGGCAACTCGGCCGCGTCCGCGGCGGCGCCGACGTGCGGCCCGCGGTTCAGCTCCACCAGCCGGGTCATGTTCGGCGGCTTCGGCGCCGACACGGAGGCCGAGTCGGCGACGAAGTCCTCTTCGTGCTCGATCTGGAGCGCGGGGTTGAAGCGGCGCTCGAAGCCGATCGTCGAGGAGGCCTTCGAGCTCATCGCCTTGCCGCAGAGCGACCCCGCGACGTGACCGGGAAAGACCTCGACGCCGTCCGCGAGCTCGAGCAGCAGCCGCAGCGAGTGAAAGAGGCCCTCGGCGCCCTCTCTCGCGCCGACCGCCAGGTCGGGCCGCGCGGCGTCGCCGACGAAGAGCGAGTCGCCTGTCAGGACGAGCCACGGCTCCTCGGCCCGCGTGCGGTCGATCACGGCGATGCAGGTGTGCTCCGGCCGGTGCCCCGGCGTGTGGATCGCCCGCAGCACCACGTCGCCGAGCTCGATCTCGGTGCCGTCGGCGAGCGGATCGTGCTCGAACTCCGCCTCGGCCGCCGGGTGGATCGAGATCGGAACACCGTGCTCGAGCGCCAGCCGCCCGTGCCCGGAGAGGTGATCGGCGTGCGTGTGCGTCTCGACCGTTCGCACGATCCGAACGCCGCGCCTCGCCGCCTCAGCCAGCACCGGCTCGATTGCGTACGGAGGATCGACGATCGCGGCGACGCCTGCATCCTCGTCGCCGACCAGGTACGACGCACAGCCGAGGTCGTCGTCAACGAACTGCTGGAACAGCACGGCTGTTGAACCTATCAGGGTTTACGGCGGGCGAGGCGGAGCGAGACCGCTGCGAACCCGATTGCCAGAAGCGCGCCCGCCACGACCCCCGCCCACGGGAACCCGGACGTCTCCGGACCCGGCGCGACCGTGAGCTGCTGGTCGACCTCCACCGACTCCCCGTCGGCGTACACGGCCCGGAGCACGAGCGGCACCACACCCGGAGCTGCCGTCGCCCGCAAACGGACGCTCCAGAGCGTGTCCGAGCCCGAGGTTCCCTGCAGCTCGACCGAGCTCACCTCGATCCCGTCACCCTCGAGCTCGAGCCGGCGGGGCGGCGATCCGGGCCGTAATTGGGGCAGTTCGACCCGAACGTCGGTCAGCACTCCCTGCTCGACGAGGCTCGGTCGAATGTCCAGATGCGCGAGCGCCGGTTCCACCGACAGGGCTGTTGCCAGCGTAGCTAGCGTTGCGCTTGCGTATGCAGCGCGTAAAGACCACCGTTTCACAGGTTTGCGAACGGTATACCTGGCAAGGACCAAGACGGCGTTCTACCCGCGCCGCTGCACTCATTGCAATCGAAGGAAGGATCTACCCGATGAGGACGAAGACCCTCTGGCTGTGGCTCGCGCTGCTCGTCACGAGTCTCGCTCTGGTCGCGGCCGGCTGCGGCGGCGACGACGACGAGGCCGCCGGCACCGGCGCCACCACCGAAGAAGGCGGAACCGAAGCCGCCGAGCAGGTGATCACCGTGAACTGGGGCACTGAGCCGCCGTCACTCGATCCCGGGCTCGCGACGGACGTGACCTCCGCCAACATCCTGCTCAACATCATGGATCCGCTCGTCAAGCTCGACGAGGATCTCAATCCGGTCCCGGCTGCGGCCGAGAGCTTCGAGACGAGCGAGGACGGCAAGACCGTCACCTTCGTGCTCCGCGATGGCCTCAAGTGGACGAACGGCGACCCCGTCGTCGCCGGCGACTTCGAGTACGCCTGGAAGCGCACGCTCTCGCCCGAGCTCGCTGCCGACTACGCCTACCAGTTCGCCGGCATCGTCGGAGCGAACGAGTACTCGGGCTGCGATCCGAAGAAGGACGACTGCGCAGCACTCCGCGACAAGGTCGGCGTGACCGCGGTGGACGACAAGACGCTCGAGGTCAAGCTGACGTCGGAGCAGCCGTGGTTCCTGTCGCAGGCGGCACACCACTCGTTCCTGGCCGTCAACAAGAAGGCGGTCGACCAGTTCGGGGACAAGTGGACCGAGGCGGCGAACATCGTCACGAACGGGCCCTTCAAGCTCGAGCGCTGGGCGCACAACTCCGCGATCGACCTGGTCAAGGACGACACGTGGCGCGACGCCGACAGCGTCAAGCTCACGCGCGTCAACGGCCGGCTGATCAACGACCCGATCACGGCCGTGCAGGCGTTCGAGGCCGGCGAGGTGGACGTCCTCTACCAGGCCCTTCCGCCTGCCGAGGTCGCCCGCTTGAAGGAGACGCCGGAGTACGAGCTGTATCCGGGTCTGGGCACGTTCTACTACGCGTTCAACGTCGAGAACATCCCCGACGTGAAGCAGCGCCGGGCGATGTCGCTGGCGATTCCGCGCCAGTCGATCATCGACAACGTGGCGCAGGGCGACCAGCTTCCCGCCACGGGCTTCACGCCCGAAGGCATGCCTGGCTTCGACGTGATCAATCCCGAGTCGCCCTGGCTTCCGGCAGAACCGGACGTCGAGCAGGCGAAGCAGTTGATGAGCGAGGTCGCGAACCCGAAGACGAACGTGACCCTGTACACCAACGACTCCGGTGCGAACCCCGACATCGCCGTCGCGGTGCAGGCCGGGTTGAAGGAGATCGGAATCGACAGCACGATCAAGCAGCAGGAGTTCCAGCAGTACCTGGAGTTCCTCGGGCCACCGCCGAACAAGGATGTCGACGTGTACAGGCTCGGCTGGATCGGCGACTTCGTCGACGCGATCAACTTCCTCGAGCTGTGGGGATGCGATGCCGGCAACAACTCGACGAACTACTGCAACGAGGAGTTCGACGCGCTGATCGAGGAGGCGCGCGGAACGCCTGACAACGACGCCCGCTACGAGCTGTACGGGCAGGCGGAGGATCTCCTCTGGGGTGAGGACGGCGACATGCCCGTCGCCCCGATCTACTTCTACACGTACCAGAATCTCGAGCGTGAGAACATCAAGGCCTCGTTCAGCGTCAACCTGCTGAACCAGACCGACCTGACGACGGTCGTCGTCACGGAGTAGCAACCGCTCCGCACAGGACGCGGACGGGGCGAGAAAGCCCCGTCCGCGTTCGGTGACGGGTCGACCCGGGTACAGCACCGACCATGCTGAAGTTCATCGTCAGGCGAATCTTCTGGACGATCCCCGTCCTCCTGGTCGTCATCCTCCTGACGTTCCTGATGATGCGGCAGATCCCCGGCAACCCGTTCCGCCAGACGGAGCGAGCGGTGCCCGAGTCCGTCCAGCGGAACCTCGACCGCAAGTTCAACCTCGACAAGCCGTGGTACATGCAGTACGCGTACTACGTCAAGGGCGTGGCCACGTTCGATCTGGGGCCGTCGCTCGTCGTGCGCGGCCGCGACGTCAACGACATCGTCAAGACGCACTTCCCGAAGTCGATCGAGCTGGGGTTGTACGCGTTCCTCTTCGCGATCGTGCTCGGCGTCCCGCTGGGGATGATCGCCGCGCTCAGGCACAACACCGCTGTCGATTACAGCGCGATGATCTTCTCGAACATCTTCCACGCGGTGCCCAGCTTCTTGCTCGCGACGCTCTTGATCTACTTCTTCGCGCTGCAGTGGGGTGACATCTTCGGCCTCCCGACGAGCGGTTGGACGACGTGGGAGCACAAGATCCTGCCCTCGATCGCGCTCGGTTTCGCCCCGATGGCCCTCTTCGCGCGGCTCGTGCGCGGGACGATGCTCGAGACGCTGCAGCAGGACTACGTCCGGACCGCCCGCGCCAAGGGCCTCCGCTATCGCCGCGTGGTCGGGTTGCATGTGCTCCGCAACTCGTTGATCCCCGTCGTCACGGCGGCCGGCCCGCTGCTCGGCTACATCATTACGGGCTCATTCGTGATCGAGTTGATCTTCAACATCCCCGGGATCGGCCAGTACTTCGTCACCTCGGTGCAGGCGCGCGACTACTCGGTCGTGATGGGCCTGACCGTTCTGCTCTCGGGCCTGATCATCGTCGCGAACCTCGTCGTGGACATCCTCTACGGGATCCTCGATCCGCGCACCCGGGACGCCCGGACGTAGCGTGGTCGCCAACCCGAGCCAGGAGCTGCGCCCCGAGCCGATCGTCGCCGAATCCGGCACGGCGGCCGGCGCGCCGATCAGCCAATCGAACCTCTGGCGCGACGCCTGGCGCCGCTATATCCGCAACAAGGGCGCTGTGCTGGCGGGCGTCGTCTTCATCCTGATGCTGCTCTATTGCCTGCTCGTGCCGATCTTCTCGCCCTACGACCCCGACGCGGTCAACTTCGCCGAAGCGAACATGAATCCGAGCTGGGAGCATCCGTTCGGCACCGACAAGTTCGGGCGTGATCTGTTCACGCGGACGGCGCTCGGCGGCCGCGTCTCGATCCTGATTGCGTTCGGCGCCACCTTCGCGATCCTGGCGATCGGCGTCGTCTACGGCGCCATCTCGGGCTTCGTCGGGGGGCGCCTCGACAACGGCCTGATGCGCTTCCTGGATGCGCTCTACGGGCTCCCGTATCTGCCGTTCGCGATCATCACACTGGCGATCATCGGCTACACGACCATGTGGTCGATGATGATCGCGCTCGCGATCGCCAGCTGGTTCACGACGGCGCGGATCGTCCGGGGCCAGG
>DATMEO010000102.1:0-2149 GCA_035556515.1 Gaiellaceae bacterium | reverse complement strand
TTTGTCCTGCTGCTTCTCGTCGCTCTGGCGGTGGGCTCGCTCGTCACGGTGCTTGCCGCGCACTATCCCCACACCGCCGGCGTCTCTCAGCCGAGCGACAGGGCGGCGCAGCGGATCGGTCACACGATCGCCGAGCACCGCGGCCTCCGCCGACTACTGCGCAGCCGGCTCGACCCGGCGACGGCGACCGGCCTCGCGCTGTCGCTCGCGCTCGTCGTCATCCTCGTCGCGGGGCTCGTCATGGCGGCTCTCACGTACCTGATCCGGTCGAGCTCGCTGCTTGCGGACGTCGACCGGAACATCGGCCAGTGGGGAGTCGACCACCGCACCGACTGGTCGACCGAGGCGCTCGAGCTCGTCACGTTGCTCGGCGACACCCGCGTCGTGATCGGTCTCGCGCTGATCGTGGGGATCGTCGAGTACCTGCGCCGCCCGAGCTACTGGATCGCGCCGTTCCTCTTCGTCGTCATCGCCGGACAGGTCTTCCTCACCGGCACGCTCAAGGAGCTGATCGATCGCGTACGGCCAGAGTTCAACCCGGTCGCCGCGACGCTCAACCCCTCCTTTCCGAGCGGCCACTCCGCCGCCGCGGCCGCCTTCTTCGGCGCGGTCGCGCTGCTCATGAGCCGCGGACGTACGCCGGCTCAGCGCTCGATCATCGTTGGCGCCGCGGCCGCCGTCGCCGCGGGAGTCGCGTGCAGCCGCGTCATGCTCGGCGTGCACTGGTTCTCCGACGTCGTCGCCGGGGTGCTGTTCGGCTGGGCGTGGTTCGCCGCCTGCAGCATCGCGTTCGGCGGGCGGATGCTGCGCTTCGGCGCGGCCGCGGAAGAGGCGGCACGCGTCGCCGAGGAAGACCTCCACCGGCCGGGCGGGCCGCGGCCGGAGAGGACGAGCTCCGGCGGCTGATCCGCGGTTACTCCGTCCTGGGGCGGAGCCGCACCTCGAGCTCGCAGTCGAGCGCGTTCGTGATGCGCAGGAGGGTGTCGATTCGCGGAGGTCGCCCGCCCGACTCGAGCCGGGCGATCGCCGACTGAGTCGTTCCGGTCAGCTCCGCGAGCTGTTGCTGCGAGAGCCCGAGCTCGCGTCGCCGCTCCGACACCTGCTCGGCGATCCGCGCGAAGAACCAGCCGTCGTCGCCCACGTGCGCGAGCCGCTGGCGAAGCCGCTCGATCGTCTTCTCTGTCGCTTTCGCAGCCATTTCGCTATCTCGACCTCGCGATATAGCAGAGGTGAGATACAGACGCAAGACACGTCAACCAATTAGCCTGACGCCGGCCTTGGGATCTCGGCGGACCGGACGGCTTGCGACCTCCCTGGGTCACCGGGCGGCCGAGCGCATCGAGGAGAAGGTACGCGCGCGCCATCGCAGGCGGCTGCGTGCCGTCGGCTGGGAGCACGCGCTCGACGCGAACGGGCCCGGATACTCGGCGAGCGGGACACCGCCACGGCCGGGGAACGAGCTCGAGGTCCTGATCGACGGCTCGACGGCGCTCCCCTCGATCGCGGAGGAGCTCGGCCGGGCCGAGTCGCACGTCCACCTCTCGGGCTGGTACGTCTCGCCGCACCTGCAGCTGACGCGCGGCGACGACCCCGTCGTCGTTCGCAACATCCTCGCCGAGCTCGCCGAGCGGATCGACGTGCGCGTGCTGATCTGGGGCGGCGCTCCGATCCGGCTGTTCACGCCCTCTCGGTCGGACGTTCGCCGCATGCGCGACGCGCTGTGCCATCAGACGAAGGTGAAGTGCGAGACCGACTCCTGCGTCGGGCCCTTGCACTGCCATCACGAGAAGACGATCGTGATCGACGATCGCGTTGCCTTCGTCGGGGGCATCGACCTGACGCTCGACGCGGGCGATCCGTACGACTCGCCGTCTCATGTCGCGCGCGGCGCGATCGGCTGGCACGACGCCGCGGTGCGTCTCCGAGGCCCCGCGGTGACGGACATCGCGGAGCACTTCCGGATGCGCTGGGAGGCCGCGGTCGACGAGTCGCTACCGTCGCCCGAGCGTGCCGGCCCGCAGGGCGACGTCGAGGTGCAGGTGGTGCGCACGGTACGCGACGGCGTCTTCGAACGGGTTTCGCGCGGGGACTACTCGCTGCTCGAGGCCTACACGGCCGCGCTCCGCTCGGCCGAGCGCTTCGTCTACCT
>DATMEO010000101.1:0-12833 GCA_035556515.1 Gaiellaceae bacterium | reverse complement strand
CTCGAGCTCGCGCCACCGATCGGGCTCGTACTCCTCGACCAGCGATGCCGCCGGCAGGGAACATCGGGCCGGCAGCGTCGGCTCCAGCCGAGCCTGCACCTGCGCACGGCTCAAACTGACCCGGGAGTAACTGACGATCGTTGCGTGGGGTACGGGCTCGCCGACGGTGCCGTCGTAGGGCGGGAACTCGGGGAACTCGGCCCAGACCGAACGTGTCAACTCGACCAGCTCGGCATCGGGCTCCGGCGCGGCGTACGCGACGACGTCGGGAAACTCCTCCACGCGCGTCAGCGCGAACGCGCAAAGCCCTCTCGACGCGAAGAGCATTCGCAGCCGCGCGACGAGGGCAGCCGTGACCTCGTGACGCGGCACGAAAGGGTGCAGGAGCGTGATGTGCAGGCCGATGCGTCTCGCGCCCAGGGGATCGAGCTCGGCACGCGCGGCAGCGACGGCCGGCGCGGCCTCGTCGAGCATGAGTGTGATCGCCGTCCGAAGCGCCCGACCGTTCACTTTCGCAGCTGCTCGATTTCTTTCCACGGCCGCGTGTTCAGGATCTGCGCCTTCGTCAGCCAGGCACGGCGGTCCTGGGCGACGCCGAGCTCGACGTAGCGAAGCGCCTTCGTCGAGTGGCCGTCGCTCGAGATCGTCAGCGTCAAGCCGGCCTCGCCTGCGAGCCGCGCGTTCGCGTCGCGGAGGTCGAGCCGGTCGGGCTGCGAGTTGATCTCGAGGAAGGTGCCCGTCTCCAGCGCAGCCGCGACGACCTTCTCGACCTCGATCGTCGAGGGGTTGCGGACGCCGATCCGCCGGCTCGTCAGGTGACCGATGCAGTCGATGTGCGGGTTCTGCAGCGCGTGCAGGACGCGCTCGGTCGGGTCCTTGTCGAAGCTCGTGTGCACGGACGCCATCACCCAATCCAGTTGGGCAAGCGTGGCGTCGTCCACATCGAGCTCGCCGTTGGCGCGGATGTTCACCTCGATCCCCTTCAAGATCCGGAACGGCGCCAGGCGCTCGTTGAGCGCGTCGATCTCCTCCCACTGCGCCTGCAGGCGGCCCTCCCGGAGACGCGGTGAGTGGTCGCACATCGCCAGGTACTCGTGCCCGAGCGCCTTCGCCGCGAGCGCCATCTGCTCGACCGACGCCTTCCCGTCCGACCAGGTCGAGTGCGAATGCAGGTCGCCGCGCAGGTCGCCGCGCTCGACGAGTGTCGGCAGCTCGCCGTTCCGCGCTGCGGCCAGCTCACCGCCGTTCTCGCGCAGCTCGGGCGGGATGTAGCCGTAGCCGAGGTGCGCGTACAGCTCCTCCTCGTCGGCGGCGGTGAACTCCTCCCCGGTCTCCACGTTCGTGACCGAGTACTCGGAGACGCTGAAGCCGCGCCGGACCGCGTCCTCGCGGAGCGCGACGTTGTGCTCCTTCGAGCCGGTGAAGTGCTGGAGCAGGTTGCCGTAGCTCTCGGGCGGGACGACGCGAAGGTCGAGTCGAAGGCCCTCGTTCGTGAGCACGGTCGCCTTCGTCTCGCCCTTCGCGATCACGTCGGCGACGTTCTCGCGGCTCGTGAACGCTTCGATCAGCGCCGGCGGGTCGGTGGAGGTGGCGATCACGTCGAGGTCGCGGAAGGTTTCCCGCCGCCGTCGGGCGGAACCGGCCTCCGAGACCTTCACCGCGGCCGGATGTCGCCGGAGCTCCTCGACAAGCTCGAGCAGGACGGGCAGCCCGTCACCGAGCAGCCGCCGCGACTCGCGCGGGTCCTGCGGCTCCTCGGCGAGCGCCTTCAGGATCTTCTCCTCGCTCTTGGCGCCGAGGCCGGTGAGCACACGCAGCCGCTGCTGCTCCGCCGCCTCCTTCAGCTCCGCGATCGTGGTGACGCCGAGCTCCTTCCAGATCCGGCGCGCGGTCTTCGGGCCGAGCCCGGGCAGGCGCATGAACTTGACGACCTCCTCGGGGACGAGCGCCTTCCGCTTTGTCAGCGCCTCCATCTCGCCCAGCTCGACGATCTGGACGATCTTGTCCTCGATCGTCTTGCCGATCCCGGCCAGCTCCTTCGCCTTGCCGTCGAGCGCGAGCTGGGCGACCGGCCCGCCCGTCTCGCGGATGCGCGTCGCGGCGCGGCGGTAGGCGAGCACGCGGAAGGAGTCCTCGCCCTCGAGCTCGCTCAGGTCGGCGAGCAGCTCGAGCTGGTCGGCCAGCTCGTCGTTCCTCGGCAAAGTGGAAGCCACTTGTCGCGATGATACGGAGGTGAGGGCGCCTTCTTGAGAGCCATGGTCTGCCTGCCGACCTACAACGAGCGCGAAAACCTGGAGCCGATGCTGCGTGCCCTCGGCGCGGTGCTGGGCCCCGACGACCGCGTGCTCGTGATCGACGACAACTCGCCGGACGGGACGGGCGAGCTCGCGGACCGACTCGCGGGCGAGCTCGGGTTCGTCGACGTGCTGCACCGGCCGCGCAAGGAGGGCCTCGGGCCCGCCTACCTCGCCGGCTTCCGCCGCGCTCTCGACGCGGGCGCGGAGCTGGTCGTCGAGATCGACTGCGACTTCTCGCACGACCCCGCCGACGTGCCGCGGCTGCTCGCGGCCGCGGACGACGCCGATCTCGTGCTCGGCTCCCGCTACGTGCCGGGCGGCGGCGTCGAGAACTGGGGCCCGATTCGGCGTGTGATCTCGGCCGGCGGCTCGATCTACGCGCGGCTCGTGCTCGGCGTACCGGTGCGGGACCTGACCGGCGGCTTCAAGTGCTTCCGCCGCGCGGTGCTGGATGCGATCCCGCTCGACCAGGTGCGCTCGCGCGGCTACGCCTTCCAGATCGAGCTGACCTACCGTGCGCTCCGCCAGGGCTTCCGAGTGCGGGAGGTGCCGATCCGCTTCTCGGACCGCGTCGTCGGCGGCTCGAAGATGTCGCGCGCGATCGTGCTCGAGGCGATCTGGAAGGTGCCGCTGCTGCGGCTGGCGGCGCTGCGAGGCGCATTGTGAGAGAGGTCACCGACGCGACCTTCGAGGCGGAGGTGCTCGCGGCGCCCGGACCGACGATCGTCGACTTCTGGGCGCCCTGGTGCAAGCCGTGCAAGGCGATCGAGCCGTTGCTCGAGGCGATCGCGGCCGACCGGGCGGTAGCGCTGGTGCGGCTGAACATCGACGAGCACATTGCGATTCCCGGCCGCTACGGGGTCCTTTCGCTGCCGACCGTGATCCTGTTCGCGGACGGCGAGCCGAGGGCGACGGTCGTCGGCGCCCGGCCGCGTGGCCACTTCGAACGAGCGTTCGAGGAGTGGTTGCCCGACGTATAGGCGATCCGCGGACCGCCGACGAGCACCTCCCGGCGAGCTGATTACGGCTCGACGAAGTGCTCGTACCCTGGGAGCTCGTACGGCTCGCCGCCACGCAGGAGCAGCACGCCCTCACCCTCCTCGCAGCGGCCGATCACCGGGAAGCCAAGTAACAGACTGTTACTTGGCGGAACGGCGGCCAGCAGCTCGAAATCCTCGCCGAAGCCGAGGTCGTCGACCGTGCCTGCGAGCGGGACGCGGTCGAGGTCGATCACGAGCCGGCAGCCGGATCGCCGGGCGATGTGGCCGGCGTCGACGGCGAGGCCGTCCGAGAGGTCGAGCATCGCCGAGGCGACACGACCAAGCCGAAGCCCTTCCTCGACGCGGATCGGCGGCCGCAGGTAACCACCCTCCCGGAAGGCGGCGCCCGCAGCGCCGAGCGGGCCGGTGACGACGACCACGTCCCCCGGCCGCGCACCCGTCCGGCCGGGAACGTGGTCGGAGCGGCCGACGGCCGTGACGCCGACGACGACGAGGTCGGCTCGCGTCGTGTCGCCGCCGCGGACCGGCACGCCCGCCGCGGCGATCCCCTTGTAGAGCTCGACCACGTCCTCCACCTGTACCGTCGCTGGCGCCGCGAGTGTGACGAGCAGCGCTTCCGGCCGCGCGGCCGACGCCGCGAGATCGCTGACGTTGACCGCGGCGGCGCGAAAGCCGAGCTCGCGCCAGGAGAGCCAGTCGAGCCTGAAATGGACGCCCTCGACGAGCGCGTCCTGGGTCAGGACGAGACCGTCGTCCAGCTCGGCGGCATCGTGCTCGGTTCCCTCGATCAGCCCGCGGGACTCGAGCTCGCGCAGCAGCCCGAGTTCGCCGGCCTCAGAGAGCTTCATCGACGACCGCCCGAAGCGCCTCGATTTCGGAGACGGCCCTGATCACGGCCACGCCGGCTGCGCCGGCGCGAATGCACTCGGCCGCGTTCGACGCGTCGATTCCACCGATCGCGACAACGGGGATCGAGACGGAGAGGCAGACGTCGCGGAGCCCCTCGATCCCGATCGGCGGCGCGGCGTCCGGTTTCGACGGCGTCCGCCAGACCGGACCGGCGCCGAGATAGGTCGCGCCCGCGAACTCCGCCACTGCGCCTTCGCGCCGCGTCGTCACGGAGACCCCGAGTGGGATCCCCGCGTCGCGTGCCCGCTCGATCCCAGGGTCACCCTGGCCGAGATGGACGCCTACACCCAGCTCGACCGCAGCGTCGATGTCGTCGTTGACGATCAGCTGGGCGTCGAGGTCGCCGAGCGCCCGTCCGAGCGCGACCACGTCCGCCGTTGGCGCGCCCTTCAACCGCAGCTGCACGACCGTCGCCCCGCCGGCCGCAGCCCGCCGCGCGGTCTCTTCGTCCGACACGAGCGCGTGCAGCCTCACGTCATGCGACCTTGTGTCTGATAGACACAAGCGCCCCGTCGAACTGCATGGTTGAGCGCTCCGGAGAGAGCTTGTGACTGATAGACACAAGCGTTCATGCGCTCGCGACCATCGCCCGCGCGGTCAGGGTCGCCGGGTCGAGGGCGGCGAGCGCGTCGTAGAGGCCGACGTGGAAGCTACCCGGGCCCTTCGCATCGGCGGCGGCGTCCTCGCCCGCAACGCCGAACGCGACCAGTGCCTCGACTGCTGCCTCGAACGGAGCGGACTTGCCGGCCAGGAAGCAGCCCGTGACCGCGGTCGACATGCAGCCCGTCCCGGTGATCGAGGCGAGCAGCGCGTGCCCGTTCGAGATCGCGGCCGAACGCTCACCGTCGGAGACGTGGTCGACGGCTCCCGTCACCGACGCCACCAGCCCGAGCGTCCGCGCGGCTGCACGGGCGACCTCCGCCGGATCGCCGCCGACGCCGACCGACTCGACGCCGCGCACCTCCGCCTCGACGCCGACGAGCGTCGCCACTTCCCCCGGGTTGCCGCGCAGCACCGCCACGACGATCTCGTCGAGCAGCCGCCGCGCCGTCGCGGTCCGGTACGCCGTCGCACCCGCGCCGACGGGATCGAGGACGACAGGGACGCCGCGCTCGTTCGCCGCCTTGCCGGCAATCAGCATCGCCTCGATCCACTGCTCTGAGAGCGTGCCGATGTTGAGCACCAGCGCGCCGGCGAGCCCGACCATCTCCGCCACCTCTTCCCGCGCGTGCGCCATCACCGGCAGCGCCCCGAGCGCGAGAATCGCGTTCGCGGTCTCGTTCATGACGACGTAGTTGGTGATGTTGTGGACGAGCGGCCTGCGCTCGCGGATGACGGCGAGCGTCGCGCCGGGGTCGATCGTCATGCGGCCCCCTTCACGTTGAGGACGTCGACGGGCCCCTCGCCGGCACCGATCTCGACGAGGCCGTGCCGGACCGCCTCGGACGCCACCGCAGCGGCTCCCCGCGCCGCCTCCGGGAGCGACAGCCCCCGTGCGAGCAGGGCGGCCAGCGTCGCCGAGTGGGTGCAACCGGCGCCGTGCGTCGCGGGAACATCGAACCGCTCGACGGGAAGCTCGACGTGCCCGCGTCCGTCGAAGAGGTGGTCGATCGCCGTCTCGCCGTGCCCGCCTGTGACGAGCGCGGCAGCAGCCCCGAGCTCGACGAGTCGCTCGGCGAGGTCGCGGCGAGGCGCGCCCGCCATCCCGGTCAGTGCCTCGGCCTCCGGCAAGTTCGGCGTCACGACGGTCGCGAGCGGAAACAGGCGGCCGATCAGCGTTTCGACCGCGTCGTCCTGGAGCAACTGCGCGCCCGAGCTCGCGATCAGCACCGGATCGACGACGAGCGTGACCCGGTGACGCTCCAGGAACTCCGCCACCGTCTCGATGATCGTGCGCGAGAAGAGCATCCCCGTTTTCGCCGCGTCGACGCCGATGTCGTCGAAGACTGCCTCCAGCTGCGCGCGGATGAACTCAGGCGGCAGCTCGTGCACGGCCGTCACCGCCACCGTGCTCTGCGCGGTCAGCGCGACGAGCGCGCTCGTCCCGTGCGCTCCCGCGGCCGCGAACGCCTTCAGGTCGGCCTGGATGCCGGCGCCTCCGCCCGAGTCGGACGTGGCGATCGTCAGAACACGTGGAACCACGCAACTCCCTTCGCCGGTACGAGCCGGATCAGGTTCGACGGGTGTGATCTCAGCCCTCGCGGGGCACCCCGGTAGGTCGGAGCGAAGGCTAGCGTAGGGAGCGTGAGCGTCGTCAGCCCGTCCTGGCTCGAGCTGCTCCAGGGTGAGGAGCTCGCGCACGTGGCGGTGGAGCCGCCGCGGACGGGTACGGCCGAGCCGTTTCCGGCCGATCTCGACCCCCGCGTCGCATCGGCGCTCGTGAGTCAGGGAATCACCGCGCTCTACCGCCACCAGGCCGAGGCGTGGGAGGCTCTGCGCGGCGGCGGCAACGCGATCGTCACGACGAGCACCGCGAGCGGGAAGAGCCTCGCCTTCAACCTGCCCGTGCTCGACCTGCTCGCACGTGAGCCGAAGAGCCGGGCGCTCTACCTCTACCCGACGAAGGCGCTCGCCCAGGATCAGGCGCGCGCGCTCGCCGCCTTCGGGGTCAAGGGCGTCAAGCCGGCGATCTACGACGGCGACACCGAGAGCGAGCGACGCTGGCAGATCCGCAAGTGGGCGAACGTGATCCTGACAAATCCGGACATGCTCCACGTCGGTGTCCTCCCCCATCACGACCGCTGGGGGGACGTGCTCGCGAACCTCCGCTACGTCGTCGTCGACGAGGCGCACGTCTACCGCGGCGTCTTCGGCTCGCACGTCGCCAACGTCCTCCGCCGGCTGCGGCGGCTCGCGCGCGCGTACGGGTCGGAGCCGCAGTTCGTGCTCGCATCGGCGACGATCGCGAACCCCGCGCAGCTGGCCGAGGCGCTGCTCGGCGAGCCGGCGACGGTGGTCGACAGCGACGCGGCCCCGGCCACCGAGCGGACGATCGCGCTCTGGAACCCGGAGCTGCTCGACGTCGAGCTCGGCGTCCGCGCCAGCTCCCTCGGCGACGCATCCCGCCTGCTGGCGGGCTTCGTCTCGGCCGGGCAGCGGACGATCTGCTTCGCGAAGAGCCGGAAGGCGGTCGAGCTGATCCACCGCTTCGCCTCCGGCCGGCTCGAGCCCGCGCTGGCAGCTCGGCTCGCCCCATACCGCGCCGGCTACACGCCGACCCAGCGCCGGGAGATCGAGCAGCGCCTGATGAGCGGCGAATTGCTCGGCGTCACCGCCACGGACGCACTCGAGCTGGGGATCGACATCGGCTCGCTCGACTGCGCGATCTCGGTCGGGTTTCCCGGCACCGTCTCGTCGCTGCGGCAGCAGTGGGGGCGCGCCGGACGGCGCACTCCCGGCCTCGCAGTGCTCGTCGCGAGCGAGGACGCGCTCGACCAGTACTTCATGCGCGAGCCGGAGACGCTCCTCGCGCGCACCGTCGAGGCCGCGATCCTCGACCATGCGAACCCGCGCGTGCTCGACGGCCACGTCCTCTCGGCCGCGTTCGAAGGCCCGATCGACGAGGACGACGCCAGGACCCTGGGTCTCGATGCGCTGGAGCGGGCGGCCGTGCTCCCCGAGCTGAAGCAGACCGACGCCGGCTGGGTGTGGGCGGGCAAGGACTACCCTGCCGCGCGCGTCATGCTCCGCTCGGGCGAGCTGGACTCGTTCACGGTCGTGGATTCCGAGACCGGCACGGTGCTCGGCACGGTCGAGCGGTCACGCGCCTACTCGACCGTTCACGACGGGGCCGTCTACCTCCACCTCGGCGAGCAGCACCTCGTCCGGCGGCTCGACGTCGACGCGCGGATGGCCCTCGTCAGCGCGGCAACCGTCGACTGGTACACGCAGGCGAAGACGGAGACCGCGACCGACATCGTCGAGCCGCTCCGCACCGAGCAACGGCTCGGGCTCGAGCTCACCTTCGGCCGCGTCTCCGTGACCGAGCGCGTGATCGCCTACCAGCGCAAGTCGATCAGCGGCGGCGACACGCTCGAGACGATCCCGCTCGACCTGCCCGAGACGAGCTTCGAGACCGAGGCGGTCTGGTTCTGCCCGACTTCGGCGCAGCTCGAGGGCCTGGAGGAGATGCCGAAGCTGCTCTCGTCGCTGCACGCGGCCGAGCACTCGCTGATCGCGCTGCTGCCGCTCTGGGCGATGTGCGACCGCTGGGACATCGGCGGCCTCTCGACGAACATCCATCGCCAGACGGGGCTGCCGACGATCTTCGTCTACGACGGCCACGCCGGCGGCGTCGGGATCACCGAGCGCGGGTTCGAGCGCTTCGAGGGCTGGGTCGAGGACACCGCGAAGATGCTGTCCGGCTGCCCGTGCGCGGAGGGCTGTCCCTCCTGCGTGCAGAGCCCGAAGTGCGGCAACCTGAACGACTACCTCGACAAGGACGGCGCGCTGACGCTGCTGCGGCGGCTGCTCGCGACTAGCCGACTAGGTGGAGGCAGCCGTTGACCGCCAGCGTCAGGAAGACCGAGACCGCGAGCGAGACGAGCAGGCAGCCGGGCGAGCAGCCGTAAACTCGGACCCGCCCGCCCTTGAACTCCTTCGGCTCGAACATCCTCACCGTCGTTCCCCCTGTCGATTTCGCCACACCTCGTTCGTCTACGTGGTGAAATCGACTTCCGAGAGGAGGAACGGATGCAGTATCTGGCACTGATCTACGGCGAGGAGGGCCGCTGGGGCTCGCTCTCGCCGGAGGATCGCGAGCGCGAGATGGGCGAGTACATGGCGCTCTCGCAGGCGGACGTGACGAGGGGTGGCAACGAGCTCGACTCGACCGCCACCGCGACGACCGTCCGGGTGCGCGGGGACGAGACGCTCGTCACCGACGGCCCCTTCGCCGAGCTGAAGGAGGCGCTCGGCGGCTATTACGTCTTCGAGTGCGACTCGATCGACGAGGCGTGCACGTGGGCGGCGAAGATCCCGGCCGCGAAGCACGGGTCGATCGAGGTCCGTCCCGTCTACGTCGATGGAGGTGAGCAGTCGTGAAGTACGCAGCCCTGCTGACGAACAACGCGGACGACGTCACCGCCTGGGAGCAGCTGTCCTCGGAGGAGGCCGCCGCCGCACGCGCCGAGGAGGTGCCGAAGTGGGAAGCGCTCTTCGGCGAGCTCGGCCCCACCGGCGCCCTCGGCGCCGGATTCGAGCTCGACAGCCCGAAGACGGCCAAGACCGTCCGGGTCCGCGGCGGCGAGACGCTCGTCACCGACGGCCCCTTCGCGGAGACCAAGGAGCAGATCGGCGGACTGATGGAGATCGAGGCCGAGGATCTCGACGCGGCGATCGCGATCGCGGCCCGGATCCCGGTCGTCTTCCGCGCCTCCGTCGAGCTGAGGCCGGTCATCGAGCATTGACGACCGACGTCGGCCGCGTCTTTCGGGAGGAATGGGGACGTGCCGTCGCAGCACTCACCCGCGTCCTCGGCGACATCCAGCTCGCCGAGGACGCGGTGCAGGACGCTTTCACCACCGCGCTCGAGCGCTGGCCGCGGGATGGAACACCGAGGAATCCGGGCGCCTGGATCATCACCGCGGCGCGCAACCGGGCGATCGACCGGCTCCGCCGCGAGCAGGCGTTCGTCCGCAAGGCCGAGTTGCTCGCGCGACTCGAAGCCCTGCCGGCCGAGGAGGACGACGTGAGCTCGATTCCCGACGACCGCCTCGCGCTCGTCTTCACCTGCTGTCACCCCGCCCTGGCAGCCGAGTCGCGCGTCGCGCTGACGTTGCGCGAGGTTGCCGGCCTGACCACGACCGAGATCGCGCACGCCTTCCTCGTCGCCGAGCCGGCGATGGCTCAGCGGCTCGTGCGGGCGAAGAAAAAGGTCCGCGACGCCGGCATCCCCTTCCGTGTCCCGCCCGACCATCTGCTGCCGGAACGGCTTCGCTCGGTACTCGCAGTCCTCTATCTCGTCTTCAACGAGGGCTATTCCGCCAGCGGCGGCGGTGCGGCGATCCGCGACGAGCTCTGCGACGAGGCGACCCGGCTGGCGAAGCTGCTGGCCGTGCTGATGCCCGACGAACCGGAGGCACTGGGGCTGCTCGCCCTGATGCTGCTCCACGACGCGCGCCGTGAAGCACGTGTCGGCGCCGGCGGCGAAATTGTCCTGCTCGCCGAGCAGGACCGGAGCCGCTGGAACCAGGCTCGCATCGACGAGGGCACGCGGCTGCTCGAGCGGGCGCTGTCCCACCGGCGCCCCGGCGCCTACCAGCTGCAGGCGGCGATCGCGGCGCTGCACCTCGAGGACACCACCGACTGGCCGCAGATCGCCGCGCTCTACGACGAGCTTGCGCGGCTCGAGCCGACGCCGATCGTGGAGCTGAACCGCGCCGTGGCGGTGGCGATGGCGCACGGGCCCGAGTTCGGGCTCGAGCTGATGGAGCGGATCGAGCTGCCGGGCTACCACCTCCTTCACGCCGCCCGCGCCGACCTGCTGCGGCGCCTCGAGCGCCGCGACGAGGCGGCGTCGGCGTACCGCGACGCGCTCGCGCTCGAGATGAACGCCGGTGACCGAGCCTTCCTGGAAAGACGCCTCGCCGAGGTGGTACGTTCGTGAGGTGTACCGCGAGCGTCTGCCCCAGCTCGACGGCGGCCTCTTCCTTACCGACGGCGGCATCGAGACGACGCTGATCTTCCATCACGGGCTCGAGCTGCCGCTGTTCGCGGCGTTCGACCTGCTCAAGGACGACGAGGGGACGGAGCAGCTCCGCCTCTACTACGCGCCGTACGCGCTCAGCGCCCGCGAACGAGGTCTTGGTCTCGTCCTCGAGAGCCCGACCTGGCGTGCGAGCCCCGGCTGGGCGGAGCAGCTCGGCTACTCGCCGGAGCAGCTGGACGGACTCAATCGGAAGGCGATCGCGCTGATGGAGGAGCTCCGCGCCGAGTATCAGGCGAATGCACCGATCGTGATCAGCGGCTGCATCGGTCCCGAGGGCGACGGCTACGCGCCCGAGACGATGCTCACCGCCGACGAGGCGGAGCGCTACCACGCCGTCCAGATCGGGACGTTCGCGGACACCGCCGCCGACATGGTCACCGCGGTCACGATGACCTACGCCGAGGAGGCCACGGGTCTCACCCGCGCGGCTGCCGCGGTCGGGCTCCCGGTCGTTATCTCGTTCACGCTCGAGACGGACGGACGGCTGCCGAGCGGGCAGGCGCTCGGCGGCGCGATCGCGCAGGTCGACGACGACACGGACGGAGCGCCGGCGTACTACATGATCAACTGCGCGCATCCGACCCACTTCGAAGATGCCGTCGCCGGTGGCGAGCCCTGGGTGCGGCGAATCGGCGGCCTCCGGACCAACGCCTCGACGAAGTCCCACGCGGAGCTGGACGAGGCCGAGGAGCTCGACGAGGGCGATCCGGCCGACCTCGCCGAACGCCACGCAGCGCTGAAGGCACGCCTGCCGGCCGTGAACGTCCTCGGCGGCTGCTGCGGCACCGACCACCGCCACGTCGACGCGATCTGCGGCGTGTGGCTCGCCGACGCGCACGCGCGAACCTAGAGAATCGGCCCATGAGGGTCTCGGCGAAGGTGGACTACGCGCTGCGCGCCGTCACGGAGCTCGCGGCCTCGCCGCCCGGCTACGTGAAGGCGGAGCGGCTCGCGACGGCGCAGGAGATCCCGCTCAAGTTCCTCGAGAACATCCTGCTCGAGCTGCGGCGCTCCGAGATCGTCGCCAGCCAACGCGGGGCCGAGGGCGGCTATCGGCTCGCGAAGCCGGCCGAGGACGTCAGCCTCGCCGACGTGATCCGCGCGGTCGAGGGCCCGATCGCGACGGTGCGCGGCGCCCGCCCCGAGGACACGTCGTACACGGGCGCCGCGACCGGCCTCCGTGACGTCTGGATCGAGCTGCGGACAAGCATGCGCGGCGTGCTCGAGTCGACGTCGCTCGCTGACCTCGTCGCGCGGAGCCGTCTCTAGGCGAAAACGCGCTCCTGGACGGCGCGGACGTAGACGATCTGCCCGTCCGCGAGCTCAAGCTCCTCGCACTGGTCGCGCGTCAGCTGGGCCCAGACCTTCTCACGATCGGCGCGCACGAGCTCGACGCGGACCTCGAAGCCGAGGTGAACGACGCGCTCGATCATCGCCTCGGCGGCGTCCCCGGCCGGCGCCAGCAGGATCTCGAGGTCGTGCGGGCGCACCCACGTCTCGCCGACGCGAGTCGTGGGACCGACGAAGCTCATCACGAACTCGCTCTGGGGGTCCTCGTAGAGCTCGCGCGGGCCGCCGACCTGCTCGATCACGCCGTGGTTCATCACTGCGATCTGGTCGGCGACCTCCATCGCCTCCTCCTGGTCGTGGGTGACGAAGACGGTGGTCACGTGCACCTCCTCGTGCAGCCGCCGCAGCCACTCGCGCAGCTCCGCGCGGACGCGGGCGTCAAGAGCGCCGAAGGGCTCGTCGAGCAGCAGCACCTCGGGCTCGACGGCGAGCGCCCGCGCGAGCGCCATCCGCTGCCGCTGCCCGCCGGAAAGCTGGGCCGGGTAGCGGTGGCCGAACTGCTGCAGCTGCACGAGCTCGAGCAGCTGGTCGACCCGCTCGCGGATCTCCGCCTTCGGCCGCTTCCGA
>DATMEO010000100.1:0-3419 GCA_035556515.1 Gaiellaceae bacterium | reverse complement strand
CAAGCACGAGGACGTCGACAAGATCGCGTTCACCGGCTCGACCGAGGTCGGCAAGGCGATCCAACGCGAGCTCGCCGGCACGGGCACGAAGCTGACGCTCGAGCTCGGCGGCAAGGCGGCGAACATCATCTTCGACGACGCCGCGCTCGACCAGGCGGTCGAGGGGATCGTCAACGGGATCTACTTCAACCAGGGCCACGTCTGCTGCGCCGGCTCGCGCCTGCTCGTGCAGGAGTCGATCTACGAGGCGACCGTCTCGAAGCTGAAGCGCCGCCTCGAGACGCTGCGGCTCGGCGACCCGCTCGACAAGAACACCGACATCGGCGCGATCAACTCGAAGATGCAGCTCGACAAGATCACGGAGCTCGTCGAATCGGGCAAGGCGGAGGGCGCAGAGATCTACCAGCCGCCCTGCCGACTGCCCGAGAAGGGCTACTGGTTCGCGCCGACCGTCTTCACGAACGTGGCGCAGAGCTACCGGATCGCGCAGGAGGAGATCTTCGGGCCGGTGCTCAGCGTGCTGACGTTCCGCACGCCCGAGGAGGCGGTCGAGAAGGCGAACAACACGGCGTACGGGCTCTCGGCGGGCGTCTGGACGGAGAAGGGCTCGCGGATCCTCTGGATGGCGGACAAGCTGAAGGCGGGCGTCGTCTGGGCGAACACGTTCAACCGCTTCGATCCTGCCTCGCCGTTCGGCGGCTACAAGGAGTCGGGCTTCGGCCGCGAGGGCGGCCGGCACGGGCTCGAGCCGTATCTCAGCTTCGAGGACAAGGCATGACGCAGTCATGCCGCCAGGAGGGGGCTCGGGGGAACCGTCGGGTTCCCCCGCAGAAGCGCGCCGATGCGAAGCAGCGCCGTCAACGCGCAGGGGGCTCGCGGGGGAAACCGGGTTTCCCCCGCGCGACCGAGCTGAAAGCGAGGGAGGGGAAGTGAGGCGCTTCCGGCTGCCGCTGTTGCTGCTCGGCGGCGCGATCGCGCTCGTCCTCGGCGACCGCCGCTTCGGGAGCCGGCCGTGACGAGGCTGCCCGTCAGGAAGACGTACAAGCTCTACATCGGCGGCGCCTTCCCGCGCTCCGAGTCCGGCCGGACGTACGAGGCCGAGGGCCAGAACGTCGCCCGTGCCTCGCGCAAGGACGCGCGCGACGCGGTCGTCGCGGCGCGCAAGGCGATCCCCGGCTGGGCCGGCGCGACCGCGTACAACCGCGGCCAGGTGCTCTACCGGCTCGCGGAGATGATGGAGACGCGCGCCGCCGATCTCGCCGCCGTCTGCTCGGGGAAGAAGGAGGTCGAGGCCGCGATCGACCGCGTCGTCTGGTACGCCGGTTGGGCCGACAAGCTCGCCCAGGTGCTCGGCTCCTCGAACCCTGTCTCGGGGCCGTACTTCAACTTCTCGATCCCGGAGCCGACCGGCGTCGTCGCCGTGCTCGCGCCCGAGGAGCCGGCGCTGGCCGGACTCGTCTCGCGGATCGCGCCCGTGATCGTCGGCGGCAACGCGGCCGTCGTCGTCGCGTCGGAGTCGCACCCGCTCGCGGCGCTCGAGCTGGCCGAGGCGATCGCCACCTCCGATCTTCCCGGCGGCGTCGTCAACATCCTCACCGGGCTGCAGGACGAGCTGGCGCCGATCCTCGCCGGGCACATGGACGTGAACGCGATCGACCTCACCGGCGCGAACGGCACGTCCGCCGAGCTCGAGCGGCTCGCCGCCGACAACGTCAAGCGCGTCGTCCACGGCACCGCCGACGAGCAGAGCCCGTGGACGATCTCGAAGTTCCTCGAGCTCAAGACCGTCTGGCATCCGATCGGGCAGTAGCCCGTGGAGGACGTCGACCTCGGCGTCTGCAAGGGCCGCTGGTACGCGGGGAATCCTGATCGCGTTGTCGTCGTGCTCCCGGGCGCGCGCTATCTCCCCTTCGCGCCGCTGCTCTGGTTCGCGCAGGAGGTCGCGCTGGCTCGAGGCTGGAGCGTCCTCGAGGTCTGGGACGAGTACCTCGACAGGAGCATCGATCCGTGGCAGTGGGTGTCGGAGCGGGCGGAGGCAGCGCTCGCGCGGGCCGGCGATGCTGAGACCATGCTCGTGACCAAGTCGATCTCGAGCCGAGCCGTGACGATCGCCGCCGAGCGCGGCCTGCCCGGGATCTGGATGACGCCGCTGCTGCACGACGAGCAGATCGCGACGGGCTTCGAGCAACTGTCGGCGCCGGCGCTGCTCGTTGCCGGCACGGCCGACGAGTCCTGGGACGGCGAGCTCGCGCGCCTGGCCGGTCACGAGGTGCTCGAGCTGGAGGGCGCGAACCATGCGCTCCAGCTCGACGGTGACCCGCTCGGCTCGGTCGACGCGCTGCGCCGCGTCATCGACCGGATGGACGTGTTCGTCCGCGCTCTCGATGCCAAGTAACAGTCTGTTACTTGGCCGGGGCGCTTGACCGCGGCGCGCGGTCGCCGCTACCCTCGGTGGCGTCACGCGACCGTGAAGGAGGGTGTTTCCAGATGACTGTGAGTCTTGCCCTCTTCCCCGGCGTCGCCTGACCCGACTTCCGAGCATCCTTCTCTAGCTCTCCGTCGCACGGGCGGCGCTCGACGCCAACCTCTGCCAAGGAGAACGATTGCTCGAGCTCGAGCGCGGGGCCTCCCGGCCGTCATCCGCGCACCACACGATCCAACCGATGCGCCTCTACGCGATCGACGCGTGGGTGCGTGACGCCGCGGTCCTGACCGGCACGGGTGAGCTGAAAAGTGCCTTGCATGCCGCAGCGGACGCGGGCGGCGCGACGGTCGTCGGAGAGGCGTTCTATGCGTTTCCGAACGGTGCCGTCACCGGGGTGCTCCTGCTCGCACAGTCGCACCTCAGCATCCACACCTGGCCGGAGCTCCGGCTCGCCAACATCGACCTTCTCACCTGCGGGGACATCGACGGCAGCATCGTGCTGGGAACGATCAGTGAGCGGCTCGGCGTCGAGCGCGCGGTCACTCGTTGCATCGGGCGGTCACTTGGCTGAGGCTCAACGCATCGTCCGCGAGGTGGCCGCGGCGGTCGGGCTCGCCGAGGGCGAACGGGGCGTCCGCACCGTGCTGGCCACGCTCGCTCGGCTCGAGCCGGTCTCAACCCGCCGGATCAGCCGCGCAGCCGAGCTGCCCGTACCGATCGTGGCCGCCGTCTGCGGCGAGCTGCGCAAGCGCGCGATCGTCGCCGAGCAGCGGCCGGGACAGCTGACCCCAGCCGGGCGCGCGCTCTTTTCCGGCGGCGACCTGCGTATCGGGTCCGCGGCCGCGTGTCCGCTTTGCGGTGGCGGCGGCATCGTCGTCCCCACTCAGCTCTCGCCGCTCGTGCGCGTCCTCTCGAAGGCAGTTCGGGGCGGGCCGCCCGCCCGGCTCGAGCTCGACCAATGCCACTGCACGGTCGACACCAAGCTTCGGCGCCT
>DATMEO010000099.1:0-4771 GCA_035556515.1 Gaiellaceae bacterium | reverse complement strand
CGCCGTCGGCCGCCAGCCGCCGCGCGATCGCCTCCCCGAGGCCCCGCGCCGCGCCGGTGACGACGGCGGTGCGCATCACGCGTGGATGCGCTGGGTCGAGCTGCTCAGCGGCCCGCCCGAGCGCCCGTTCCGGGCGGCCATCGCCTCGGCGAGGATCGAGAGCGCGGTCTCGGGGACGGAATCGGCGCCGATGTCGAGCCCGCACGGGCCCGAGATCCGCTCGATCGACTCCTCGGCGACGCCGCTCTCGCGCAGCCGCTCGCGCTTGCGCTCCTGATTGCGCCGACCGCCGATCAGCCCGATATAGAAGGCGTCTGTCGCAAGCGCGAGCTCGAGTGCAGGCAGGTCGAACTTGTCGTCGTGGGTGAGGATCACGATCGCGGTCGCGTGGTCGGGAGCGATCTGCGCGAACGCCTCCTCCGGCCACGCAATGATCAGCTCGTCGGCGCTCGGCATCCGCTCGCGCGTCGCGAACGTGGGGCGCGCGTCGGCGACGATCGTTCTCCAGCCGAGCAGCTTCGCCGCAGCGGCGAGCGCATCCGCGGTGTCGACGGCGCCGTAGACGAAGAGGCGCGGCGGCGGCCCGTAGACCTCCGCGAAGACCTTGCGGCCCTCGAGCTCGACCATCTGGCTGCGCGCGCCGCGGATCAGCTCCGCGGCGTGCTCCGCCAGCTCGGTCGGCCCGTCGCCGTGCGTCTCGCCGCCCTCGACGACGAGCAGCTTCGACCCGAGCCCCTCCCCCTCGACGACGGTGAGGACGACCGCGCGGCCGCCGTCGCGCTGGATTTGCAGCAGCCGCTCGATCACGTGAGGCGCTCGACGAAGACGTCGATCTCGCCGCCGCAGGGCAGGCCGACGGCCCAGGCCTCCTCGTCGCTGATCCCGTACGAGAGCAGCTTCGGCTCGCCGCTCGCGAACACCTCCTGCGCCTGCTCGAAGACGTCGCCCTCGACGCAACCGCCGGAGACGGAGCCGCAGAGCTTGCCGCTCTCGGAGACGGCGAGGCTCGAGCCGACCGGCCGCGGCGCCGAGCGTCGGTTCGCGACGACCGTGGCGACGACGACCGCCTCGCCCTCCTCCTGCCACCGCTCGATCTCGCTGAGAATCTCCTTCACCCTTGTAGCCTGCCTGCTCGATGGTGGATCAAGCAAGCGTCAGCCTTCTCCGCTGGTTGCGCCGGCAGCTGCGCGAGCCGACGCCGTGGCGCGAGCACCTCGAGGCGGCGGTCGCGAACGACGACCCCGTCGAGGCGCGACGCCTGCTCGACCAGATGGACTTCACCGATGCGCAGCGCCGTCACGTCGCGGGGCTGATCGACCGCTGGGAGGAAGGTCGCTGAACCAAATCGCGGAGAACGCGGCGCTCGTGCGCCGGATCATGGAGGCGTTCGCGAACAAGGAGGGCTTCGCGCTCCGGGAGTGCTTCGCCGAGGACGCCGTCTGGCACGTACCCGGCAGCGGCGTCATGTCGGGCACCTACCGCGGCCGCTCCGAGATCTTCCGCTTCCTCGCCCTGCTGCCGAAGCTGACGAACGGCACCTACCGCTCCACCTTCATCGACGCGCTCGCGAGCGAGGAGCGCGGCGCCGGGCTCTATCGCGCGATGGGCAAGCGTGAGGGCCGCTCGATCGACATCGACCAGCTGCTCCTCTTCACGATCCGCGACGGCCTCGTCACCGAGGTGCTCGCCCTGCCGAGCGATCCGACGGCCTTCGACGCCTTCTGGGCTTAGTGGTCACTCCTCGACCGGCTCGGGCTCCTCGATCGGATCCCTGAACTCGACCTCCAGCCGTTGGATCCGCGAGCCCTCGACCTCGAGCACCCGCAGCGCCAGCCCGTCGATCTCGACCTCGTCGCCGACCTCGGCCGCACGCCCGAGAGCGCCGAAGACCGTGCCGGCCATGGTGTGGTAGTCCTCGACCTCGAGCTCCTTCCCGAACTGCTCGTTGAAGTCGTCGATCGGGAAGGTGCCGTCGATCCGGATGTGCGTCTCGTCGATTCGCTCGACCGACTCGTCCGGGAGGTCGAACTCGTCCTCGATCTCGCCGACGATCTCCTCGAGCAGGTCCTCGAGCGTGACGATCCCCTGCATCGCGCCGTACTCGTCGACGACCACCGCCATGTGCTGGTTCTGCTTGCGGAACTCCGCCAGCAGCGCGGCGAGGTCCTTCGTCTCGGGGACGATGTAGACCGGCCGCAGTAGCTGCTCGAGGTCGACGTTCGCAATCCCGCGGTCGTGCAGGGCCGAGAAGAGGTCGCGCACGTGCAGGATCCCGGCGATCTCGTCGAGCGATTCGCGGTAGACGGGATAGCGGGTGTAGGGCGACTCGAGCAGAGCCGCGAGCGCCTCCTCGGTCGGCATCGAGATCGAGATCGCAACCACCTGCGGGCGCGGCACCATCACCTCGTGGACTTCCTTGTCCGCAAAGTCGAAGACCTTGTAGAGCATCTCCTCCTCGGTCGTCGCGATCACGCCCGCGTCCTCGGCGCCGGCGACGATGTGACGGATGTCCTCCTCGGTGTGGGCGAGCTCGCCGGCGGGTGCGGGCCTGACGCCGAAGAGGCGCACGACGGCGTTGGCCGAGACTTGCAGGAGCCAGGTGAACGGCTTGACGATCCCCTGCAGGATCTCGAGCGGGATCGCGAGCAGCTTCGCGATCGGCTCGGCTCGCTGCAGCGCCAGCGCCTTCGGCACCAGCTCGCCGAGCGCGACGCTGAGGTAGGTGAGGATCAGGAACGCGAGCAGGTAGGCGATCCCGTGCGAGAGCGGCGCATCGAAGTAGTCCGTCAGGAGCGGCTGGCCGACGGCACCGAGCGCGATCCCGAAGACGGTAATCCCGATCTGGACCGTGCCGATGAACTTGACCGGATGGTCCATCAGGTCGAGCGCGGCGCGGGCACGCCGGCTGCCGGCGACTGCGTCCGGCTCGAGCCGCGCCCGCCGCGCGGTCACGAGTGCGTATTCGGCCGCGACGAAAACCGCGTTCCCGAGCACGAGCAAGAGGATCGCGAGGATGCGGAGGCTGTCGCTCATCTGGCTCGCGCTCCTGGCGCGCCGCTGCGGGTGCGTAGCACGGTGGAACAGTGCCGGAGCACGGGCCGCCGTGTGGAGCGCCCGCAGCGGCGCGAAGCGCCGCCGGAGGCCGGCTCCGCCGGCTGGAGGTGGTGCTGGCCAGGAACGCGAGACGCCCCGCTCTCCGGGGCGTGTGTACTAGAGGGCTCGTCCAAGCTGGCGCGCAGTATAGGCAACGATTCCGACGTCCTCGACCCGTTCCGCGCGATCCTCGAGCACGAGCCGCTCGAGGTGGGAGAGCGTCTCCGCGACGGCAAAGCGACGTGACGCCGGCTTCAGGTCCGCGCCGAAGAGGTCGAACGAGACTTCGTAGGCGCTGCGCGGCACGTCGGTGAGCGCGGCCTCGGCGAATGCGAGCCGCTCGTGGTGGTGCTCGATCAGCTCGCGCGCGCGGCCGACGGGATCGACGATCGGGTCGCCGTGGCCCGGGAGCGCGATCTCGGGGGCGAGCTCGATCGTCCGCTCCAGGGACTCGAGGAAGTCGCCGAGCGGGTCGGGCCGACTCGCCGGCCAGAGCCCGACGGTCGGAGAGATCCGGCCCAGCAGATGGTCGGCTGAGACCAGCACGCGCTCCTTGAGCAGGCAGAGCTGTCCGTCGGCATGGCCGGGCGCGGCGACCAGCTCCCAGCCGTCGAGGCGGTCGCCGTCGTCGACGAGGATCGGGTCGCGCTGGAAACGGATGAACGGCCTGTAGACGTCGCCGGACCCGATCAGCTCCTCGGTGATCTCGCTCGGGACGCCGTGCGCGCGGAACCAGTCCGCGATCCGCTCGGGCCAGTTCGGATTGCCCCAGACGAGCTCGCACTGCGCGTAGTCGAGCGCGCCCTGGTACACGGGCGCCCGGGTCAGCTCAGCGACGTCCGCTGCCGCGCCGACGTGGTCGGGGTGGAAGTGGGTGACGAAGATCCGCGCCACGTCGGCGCCGTCCAGCGCCTCGCTCCAGACCTCCTGCGCGTTCGGCAGCCCGATCCCGGTGTCGACGAGCGTCCAGCCGTCCTCGCCCGGCAGGAGGTACGAGTGGACGTGGCCGGGGCGGGTCGGCAGCGGTGTCGTGATCCGGCGGATACCGAATGGGAGCTCCATCCGCGCATCCAACACTTTTTCGCGCAGGTTCGGAATCTGCGGAAGCAGATTCCGAACGCGCCAAGACCCCTAAAGGGTCGCTTCGCTCCCGCTAGCTCGAACATATGTTCTATGCTCGGGAGATGCGGGTCGAATACCGCGAGGAGGAGTGCCGAAGCGCGCTGAACCGGGTCAAGGGGATGCCCTTCGCCTGGTCGCTGAACCCCTACGGCGGCTGCGTCCATCGCTGCACCTTCTGCTACGTCCGCGCGTTCGAGCAGCGGGCGGACCGGCCGTCGGACGACCGCTACGGCCGCTCGATCCGCGTCAAGGTGAACGTCGCCGAGGTGCTCGCGCGCGAACTGGGCCGGCGGTCGTGGGCGAAGGAGCTGATCACGATCGGCGCCGCCACCGATCCCTATCAGCCGGCCGAAGGGCGCTACCGGCTGACACGCGCCTGCATCGAGGCGCTCGGGAAGGCGGCCTCGCCGTTCGGGCTGATCACGCGCGGCCCGCTGATCGTGCGCGACCTCGACGTCCTCGCAGAGGCCGCGCGCCGGACGGCGGTCAGCGTCACCTTCTCCGTGCCGACGCTCGACCACGAGGTCTGGCGCGCGACCGAGCCCGGAACGGCGCC
>DATMEO010000098.1:0-5031 GCA_035556515.1 Gaiellaceae bacterium | reverse complement strand
CCTCGAGAGAGCCGGCGATCTCTGTTTCGCCATGGGCTCAGCTGCTGCCGTTGATGAACGTGATGTCTTCGAAGAACGTCCTCCGGGGTCGACCGTGGGCTGGTCGAGGAAGAGCGTGTTGACGATCACCCCCGTCCGCGCTGCCGGCGGGGCGAGAGTGAGCGCGTGGAGACCGTCAGTCGGTGCCCTGAACGCGATCGTCTCCGGCCGCCGAGAGCCGTCGATAACAGGAGATCCTCATCGCCGCGCGAAACGAGCTGGCATGGCGGCCGCGCCGGATCAGCTCACGCTCGCCCGCCATCGTGACCTCCGCGGCCGTGAGCACCGGCCCTACGTGCGTTGGGCGACGCTGACCACGCTCGGGCTCCTCTGCCTGCTCGGTCTCCTGAATGCCTTCGGTCAGCGGCCCGAGACCCAGACGGCGACGGCCGACGGCGTCGAGCTCGAGGTCTACTCGCCCGAGCGCGTCCGCAGCGGCCTTTTCTTCATGTCGCGTTTCACGATCCGCGCCGAACGGGAGATCGAGGCGGCGACGCTGCTGCTCGATCCCGGCTGGCTGGAGGGGATCACGCTGAACACGCTCGTCCCGGCGCCCGTCGGCGAGGCGAACAGGGACGGGAGGATCGCGTTCGACCTCGGCCGCGTCCGCGCCGGCACCGAGCACGTCTTCTTCCTCCACTTCCAGGTCAACCCGACCGAGGTCGGCCGCCGCCCTCAGGATGTCGAGCTGTTCGACGGCGAGACGCCACTCGTCCGCCTCGACCGCACGGTGACGATCTTTCCCTGATGGATCTGGTCATTCGCGCAGCCGTCGCGTTCCTCTTCGTCTATCTGCTGACGCGCGTGATCGGGCGCCGCGAGCTCTCCTCGATGCAGCCCTTCGACCTGATCATGCTCGTGATGATCGGCGACCTCGTCCAGCAGGGCGTGACCCAGAACGACTTCTCGGTCACCGGCGCGCTGCTGGTCGGCGCCACGATCGCGCTGATGACGGTCGGCGTGTCCTACACGAGCTTCAAGCTCCCGCGCCTGCGGCCCGTGCTCGACGGCGAGCCCGTGATCGTGATCGAGGACGGCGAGCCGATCGAGCGCAACCTGCGCCGGAACCGGATCACGCTCGAGGAGCTCGCCGCCGCTGCGCGCGAGAACGGGATCGGGTCGCTCGACTCGGTCCGGTGGGCCGTGCTGGAGACGAACGGCCGGATCAGCTTCCTGCAGAAGGGCGACGCGTAGGCTTTCGGGGTTGCCGCTCTACCTGACCGAGGCTGACGTCGCCGGACTGATCACGGCCGGAGAAGCGGTGCCCGTGCTGGAGGCGTGCTTCCTCCGGATGGCGGTAGGTGCGGTCGAGAACGTGACGCGGCGGCGACTCGCGCTCGACGACGGCAGCTTCGCCGTCATGTACGCCGTCGACAGCGAGCTGGGTTACGCGGGCGTCAAGGCCTACACGGCCGTCGCGGGGCGGGCGGTCTTCGCCGTCTGCCTGTTCGACCTCTCGACGGGAGAGCTCGTTGCGGTGCTCGAGGCGGACACCGCTGGGCAGCGCCGGACCGGGGCCGCGAGCGGTGTCGCCGCCAAGCACCTCGCCCGGCGCGGCGCCCGCACGCTCGGCGTGATCGGCTGCGGCCGGCAGGCCGAGTCGCAGGTGGAGGCGATCCGTGCCGCGCTGCCGGCCCTCGAACGGGTGGTCGCCTACTGCCGGACGCCCGAGCGCCTCCAGGCCTTCTGCGCGAAGGTCGGCGCCGAGCCCGCGGAGTCGCACGCGGACGCGGCTGCGCAGGACGTCGTCGTCACGATCACGACCTCACGCGACCCGGTCCTGCGCGGAGAGTGGCTGCGCGAGGGCACGCTCGTCTGCGCCGTCGGCGCGAACGATCCCCGCAAGCGCGAGCTCGACAACGTTGTGCTCGAGCGCGCGAGCTTCGTCTGCTGCGACTCGAAGGAGAATGCGAGGCTCGAGTCCGGCGACCTGATTGAGCCGGTCGAGGGCGGGCTGCTGGACTGGCTCGAGGTGCACGAGCTGCAGGAGGTCGTCGCCGGGGACGTGCCGGGCCGCGAGTCGGACGCCGACGTCGTCGTCTTCAAGTCGAACGGGCTCGCCGCCTGGGACGTCGCGATCGCGGCCGAGCTCGTACGGCGCGCGCGGGAGCGCGGGGCCGGGATGACCGTCTAGGTCTGGCCGGCGGCCTGGCGGGCGTCGGAAATCGTGTCCTTGCCGATCGCCTTGATCACCTCGGGCCGGTCGAGCAGCCGCGCGCGCTGGTCGGGGCTGAGGCGGTTCTGCACGTACCGGTCCTCGAGGATCTCGGCGAGGTCGCGTCCGCGGTCGTGCTCGCGGATCACGTAGGCGGCGACGCGCTCGTCGGCCGACGAGCGCTGGAAGAGGAACGAGAAGAGGTTCCGGAACGCCATCGCGGGCGATTGTATCCTCCTTTCGATGCGCAGGATCAGCTCCGACGGCAGGTGCGCCGAGCGGACTCTTCAAGGAGTCGACGACACAGGCCGCGAGGAGCGGGTCGTGATCTGGCTCGAGCGCAAGGAGGGCGCGCTCTGGGCGGTCGGCCGCGCCGTCAATCCGCAGCACCGGCCGAGCAGCGAGCCTCGCGGCGACGACTATCTCTTCGAGGGACACGAGCTCGGCGACGCGCTCGACGCCGCGAACGGCGCGCTCGAGGACGACGCCCGCGTGCTCGAGGAGGACGGCTCGACCGAACGGATCAAGCCGTTCACGCGCAAGGAAGTGCTCCCGGTCCTGGAGCGCTTCTTCTTCGGCAGACGCTGAGGGTCGTGACGCCTGGCCGCGAAGCGGCCCCTTTAGGGGATCTTTGCGCGAGGAGTATCCGCTTCTGCGGATGCTCCTCCTGCGCCGAAAATCAGCCCTCTTTCGGCCACTCCAGGTTCGCGTTCGGGATCGGGTCGCCGTGCGGGTCATGCGTCGGGAAGCCGAGCGCCTTGTCGATCCTCGCCTCGAGCTCCTCCGACAGGGCGTGCTCGAGCCGGTCGGCCTCGTCGTGCACGTCGTCGACGCCGATCCCAAGCGTCTCCGCGAGGTAGAGCTCGAGCAGGCGGTGGTGGCGGATCACCTCGAGCGCGACCTGCTCACCGGCGTGCGTCAGCGTGACGCCGCGGTAGGGCGCGTGCTCCGCGAGCCCGAGCGCGGCGAGCTTCTTCACCATCGCGCTCGCCGACGCCGCCGAGACCCGCTGGCGCTCCGCGAGCGCCGAGGTGGAGACGCGCTCGGACTCGGTGCCAAGCTTGTAGATCTCCTTCAGGTAGTCCTGGATCGCATCGCTCAGGTCGGCCTTCGCCACAGTCGGAGTGTAGGCCGGTGCTAGCCTCGCTCGGTGCTGATTCGGCTCGGACACAGCCCCGATCCCGACGACGCCTTCATGTTCTGGGCGATCGCCGCCGGCGCGATCGACACGCGCGGATTCAGCTTCGAGCAGGTCCTGCAGGACATCCAGACCCTGAACGAGTGGGCGCTCGAAGGCCGGCTCGAGGTGACGGCGACCTCGCTGCACGCGTACCCGTTCGTCCAGGATCGCTACGCGCTGCTGCCGCACGGCGCCAGCATCGGGTCGGGCTACGGACCGATCCTGGTCGCGCGCGAGCCGCTCTCGTTCGACCAGCTGCGCTTCGCCGAGATCGTTGTCCCCGGCCGGATGACAACGGCGTTCCTGACCCTGCGCCTCGCGCTTGGAGAGTTCGGTCATCGCGAGCTCCCGTTCGACCGGGTCCTCGAAGAGGTCTCGTCGGGGCGCGCCGATGCGGGGCTGGTGATCCACGAGGGACAGCTGACGTACGAGGCATCCGGGCTGCACAAGGTGCTCGACCTCGGCGAATGGTGGCTGCTCGAGACCGGGCTGCCGCTGCCGCTCGGCGTCAACCTCGTCCGCCGCGACCTCGGTGAGCGGGTGCCCGACCTCTCGGCGGTCCTGCTCGAGTCGATCCAGGCAGGGCTCGCAAACCGGCGGGAGGCAATGCGCTACGCGATGCGGTTCGGCCGCGGGATCGACGCGGCCACGAACGAGCGCTTCGTCGACATGTACGTGAACGAGCTGACGTGCGACTACGGCGACGAGGGGCGGCGGGCGGTCGAGGAGCTGTTGCGCCGGGGCGAGGCGATCGGCGCGTTTCCGGCCCCGGTTCGCCTCGATTACGTGGCGTGAGCCGCGCGGTTGTGATCTCAGCCGTGCGGACGCCGGTCGGCCGCTACGGCGGCGCGCTGGCGGGAGTGCGGCCCGACGACCTGGCGGCGATCGCAATCGCGGCTGCGGTCGAGCGCGCCGGCATCGAGCCGGCTGAGATCGAGGACGTCTACCTCGGCTGCGCGAACCAGGCCGGCGAGGACAACCGCAACGTCGCCCGGATGGCGGCGCTACTCGCCGGGCTGCCGGAGTCGGTGGCAGGCGTGACCGTGAACCGCCTCTGCGCGTCGGGGCTCTCCGCGGTCGTCGGCGCCTGCCACGCGATCGCCGCCGGCGACGGCGACCTCTTCGTCGCGGGGGGAGTCGAGTCGATGAGTCGCGCGCCGCTCGTGACGGCGAAACCCGACGCGGCCTTTCCGCGGGGCGATCGCACGATGTACGACACGACGCTCGGCTGGCGTTTCCCGAACCCGGCGCTCGCGGCCCAGTTTCCGCTCGAGACGATGGGCGAGACGGGCGAGAACGTGGCCGAGCGCTGGGAGATCTCGCGCGAGGACCAGGACGCGTTCGCACTTCGCTCGCAGCGCAGGTGGGCCGAGGCGGACTTCTCCGAGGAGCTCGTGCCGGTGGGTGACCTCGCCGCCGATGAGCACCCGCGGCCGGCCACCAGCATCGAGAAGCTCGCGACGCTGAAGCCGGCGTTCCGCGACGGCGGCACGGTCACCGCGGGCAACTCGAGCGGGCTCAACGACGGCGCCGCCGCACTCGTGATCGCGTCCGAGGAGAGGGCAAGGGCGCTGGGCGTCGAGCCGCTCGGCGCGTTCGTGGTGAGCGCGGTCGCGGGCGTCGACCCGCGGGTGATGGGGATCGGACCGGTGCCGGC
>DATMEO010000097.1:0-8816 GCA_035556515.1 Gaiellaceae bacterium | reverse complement strand
AGGAAGTCCCTGATCGCCGCGATCGTCTCCTCCGGCGCGCTCAGATTGGGGCAGTGTCCCGTCGCCTCCATCTGCACGAGGGTGCTGCCGCGGATCTGCCTGTGGACGTAGTCGCCCACTGGCTGCGGCGCGATCACGTCGTCGGAGCACTGGAGGATGAGCGTCGGCGTGGCGACACGCTCGAGGTCGGCGCGGTTGTCCGACAGGAAGGTCACGCGCGCGAAGTGGCGCGCGATCTCCGGGTCCGTGCGGCAGAAGCTGTTGGTCAGCTCGCCCTGGAGCTCCGGCGGCTGCTCGCTTCCCATGATCACGGGCGCGAATGCCTGCGCCCAGCCGAGGTAGTTGCTGTCGAGTGAGTCCAACAGCCCTTCGATGTCTTCACGCGTGAACCCGCCGGTGTAGCCATCGTCGTCGATGTAGCGCGGCGACGGCCCGATCAGGACGAGACTGCCAAAGCGCGTCGGCTCCTTTGCGGCCGCGAGCACGCCGATGACGGCGCTGACCGAGTGGCCGACGAAGATCACGTCGTGGAGCTCCAGCTCGCGGCAGATCTCGAGCACGTCGTCGGCGTAGCCTTCGAGCGAGCCGTATTTCGAGCGGCTGAAGGCGGAGAGGTCGGAGCCGCCTGCGCCGACGTGGTCGAAGAGAACGATCCGGTACTGGTCCTCGAACGCGGGCGCGACGTCCTTCCACATGTGCTGGTCGCAGCCGAACCCGTGTGCAAACACCATCGGTTGCGCGCCGACCGGGCCGGAGAGCGAGATGTTGTTCCGTGCGGCGACGTTCACGCCGCGATCGTAGCCGCCTTCTTTGCGGCCGCTAGTCCGACCACCAGCCCGGCTTCATCTCCGCGTCCCTCGGATCGGTTCCGGCGCCGAAGGCGAGGTACTCGGCCCCGTCGGGGCCAGCCTCGACGTTGCGCATCGTGTCCTTGCCGATCCGGACAGCGTCCCAGGGCCGCAGCTCCAGGACCTCGTCCTCGATCTTGATGCGGGCGCTGCCTTTGACGAGGACGTAGACCTCTTCCTGGTTCGGATGCTTGTGCCCGAACGGAATCCGGAAGTTCGGCGCGAGCGTGAACAGGCTGGGGCCGAGGGTCTCGCCCTCGATCGGCCCGCGTGCGAAGCGCGCCTCCATCTCCTCGGGCATCTCGAACTTGGGTGCGGAGTTCTCGACCTCTCTGAGGTTCTGCTTCGTGTAGTCGCTCATGCCGCGGCTATGCCCGCTCGAGCAGATCTTCCACCGTCGGGTCGTCATCCCGCCGCGACGGCCGCACCTCGCGCCACGTGCACTGCGCCGGATCCTTGTCGTCGCGGAAGCGGATCAGCTTCGTGCCGTGGCGGAAGCGGTTGCCCTGCACCTTGTCGTAGCGCACCTCGGCGACGAGCTCATGGCGGAGAGGCGTCTCCTCGAGCCCTTCGGTCCCCCAGCGGTTCGGCTCCGAGAAGCGCCGGTCCGAGCTCTCGTCGAGGAGCGGGAGGACACGCGCGGCGATCTCGTCGTGGTTGCGGGCGCCGATCGCGGCCGAGCCGACGTAATCGACCTCGCCGTCCTCGCGGTAGAGCCCGAGCAGCAGTGTCGCCAGCTTCTCGCGCCCAGGCTTCCAACGGACGCCGATCACGACGCAGTCGGCGGTCTTGTGCTCCTTCACCTTGACGACCGCCTCCCGCGAGCCGGGCATGTACGGGAGCCCGAGGCGCTTTGCGATCACGCCGTCGAGCCCGGCCGCCTCGAAGCGGTCGAGCCACGCTGTCGCCGCGTCCAGCGAGGTCGTCGCCGGTGAAATCCAGAACCCGTCGCCGCGCCGCAGCAGCTCGGCGCGCCGCTCCTCGAGCGGACGCTCGTGCACGTGGTCGCCGTCCCACAGGAGCAGGTCGAAGGCGATGAAGAGTGCAGGGATCTCGGCCGAGAGCTTCCGGACACGGCTCTCGGCGGGGTGGAGGCGCATCTGCATCGAGTCGAACTCGAGCACGCCGTCCCGCGCGATCACGATCTCGCCGTCGAGGGCGGAGTGGGGCGGCAGCAGTTCGCCGAGCGGGGCCAGCTCCGGGAAGTAGCGCAGGAGCGGTCGGCCGTTGCGCGACCAGAGCGCAAGCTCGCCGCCGTCGTTCTCGAGGACTCCGCGGAACCCGTCCCATTTCGGCTCGTACTGCCAGCCCTCGCCGGCGGGAAGCTCGCGGACGAGCTCGGCCTCCATCGGCGGGAAGGGGACGTTCGGGCCGGGCACGTCTGCAAGGCTACTGCGATGGGCGAGCTCGACGGCGAGTGGGAGGTGCGACGCGTGAGCGGGCTGCTGCCGCCGCTCTACGGCGTCCACAAGCAGATCGAGGGCGGGAGCGGCCAGACGCTGCTCGGGCCGCTGCACTCGCCGTTCGACGTCGTCGGGCGCGAGCTTCGCTACCGCGGCGTGCTCACCCGCGGTCTCGTCGACTCGGTCGAGCCGGGTGAGGACGGCTGGTGGGACGGGGTCGCGCAGTACCGCGGCCGGTGGCTCGGCCGCTTTGCGATGCGTCGCGTCAGTGGCTGACTAGGATTGGTCGATGAGAAGGGTCGCCGTCACCGGGCTGGGCGCGATCACGCCGATCGGGCTCGACGCGCCCTCGACCTGGAACGCAGCCGTCGCCGGGGAGAGCGGGATCGATTTCATCCAGGCCTTCGACGCGAGCGAGTTCCCGGTGCGGATCGCGGGCGAGGTGAGGGGCTTCGACCCCGCCTCGGTCGCGCCGGCGAAAGAGGCACGCCGGATGGACCGCAACGTCCTGCTCGCACTCGGCGCCGCGCAGGAGGCGTGGCGGGACGGAGGGCTGAACGGAGTCGATCCGGCCCGCGTCGGGATCGTCGTCGGCTCCGCGATCGGTGGCTTGCCCGGGATCGTCGACCAGTCGAACGTCCTCCGCGATCGCGGCCCCGACCGCGTCTCGCCGTTCTTCATCCCGAGCGTGCTCGTCGACTCGGCGAGCGGCCAGATCGCGATCTCGCTCGGCCTGCGCGGCCCCAACTACGCGCCGGTCTCCGCCTGTGCGACCGGCTCGCATGCGGTCGGCGAGGGTGCGGAGCTGATCCGCCGCGGCGCCGCCGACGCGGTCCTCGCGGGCGGCACGGAGTCGTGCATCCACCCGCTGATCCTGGCCGGCTTCTGCGCAATGCGGGGTCTCGTTGCCGAGGACGAGGATCCGACGAAGGCGTCGCGGCCGTTTGACGCGACGCGCGCCGGTTTCGTCATGTCGGAGGCGGCCTGCATCCTGCTGCTCGAGGAACTCGAGTCGGCGCAGGCGCGCGGGGCGACGGTCTACGCCGAGGTGCTCGGCTACGGCGCCTCGAACGACGCGCACCACATGGCCCAGCCCGATCCGGAGTCGATCGGCGTCGCCGAGATGATGCGCTCGGCGCTCGAGCGCTCAGACGTCCAGCCGAAGCGGGTCGGCTACATCAACGCGCATGGCACCTCGACGCCGCTCGGCGATGCGGCCGAGACGCGCGCGATCAAGCAGGTCTTCGGCGACCACGCCCGCACGCTCGCCGTGTCCTCGACGAAGTCCGTCACCGGGCACTGCTTCGGGGCGGCCGGCGCGATCGAGTCGATGATCTGCGCGCTCGCGCTCCACCACCAGCTGCTGCCGCCGACGATCAACTACCGCAATCCCGACCCGGAGTGCGACCTCGACTACGTCCCGAACGAGGCCCGCGAGGTCGAGCTCGACGTCGCTCTCTCGAACGCGATGGGCCTCGGCGGCCACAACGGCTGCGTGTTGCTCGGCCGGGTCTAGACCGGAACCGGCGATCTGGCGTCGATCGCTCTCCGGAGCGCGTCGAGCAGCTGCGAGGCCGTGAACGGCTTCCGCACGAGGTCGGCGCCGCCGAGCGGGCCCTCCGACTCGGGCGCGTAGCCCGACATGAACACGGCGGCGAGGTCCGGCTGACGCGCCTGCAGCCGGCCGACGACCTCGGGGCCTGAGAGCCCCGGCATGACGACGTCGCTGAGGACGGCGTCGATCGACGGGTTGCCGCCGGCCAGCTCGAGCGCCTCCGACCCGTAGCGGGCCTCGATCACGGTGTAGCCGGCCCGCGCGAGCACGCGCCGGGCGACCTCGCGGACCGAGTCGTCGTCCTCGATCAGCAGGATCGTCTCGGTGCCGGAGCTCGGGGTCGTCGCGCGCGTCTCCAGGGACGGCAGGGTTGGCGCGTCGGCGCGAGGGAGGAGGAGGGTGATGGATGTGCCGGACCCGACGGCGGTGTCGACCTCGACGACCCCGCCGAAGCCGGCGACGAAGTCGCTCACCATCGCGAGGCCGAGCCCGGTGCCGCGCCCTGCCTCCTTCGTCGTGAAGAAGGGCTCGAACACGTGCGGCACCACGTCGGGGTCGATCCCCGTGCCCGTGTCGGCGACACGCAGGAAGGCGTAAGTCGCGTCCTCGCGCTCCTCGATCCCGGTCGAGATCGAGAGGCGGCCGCCGTGCGGCATCGCGTCGCGCGCGTTCACGCAGAGGTTGAGCAGGGACTGGTGGAGCTCGGTCGGATCGACCGAGACGGCGCAATCCTCGTCGGCGGGGAAGGTGACGAGCTCGAGATTCGCGCCGAGCACGCGCCGGAGCATCGGATGCGCCGACGCGACGACGCCGTTCAGGTCGACGGTCTCGCGGGTGCGTGCCTCCTTGCGGCTGAACGAGAGCAGCCGCTGGGTCAGGTCGCGGGCCCGCTCGGCGGCGACGCCGATCTGGGCGAGCTCGTACCGCAGCTCCGTGTCGTCGCCGGCGCGCGCGAGCGCGAGCTCGCCGTAGCCGGCGATCGCGACGAGCAGGTTGTTGAAGTCGTGGGCGATCCCGCCTGCGAGCTGGCCGACGGCCTCGAGCTTCTGCGACTGGCGGAGGCGGTTCTCGAGCGTCCGCTGCTCGGTGACGTCGGTGAGGATCCCGTGCCACTGCGGGTCGCCGTCCTCCTCGAGCAGCGTCGCCTCGTCGCGGATCCAGACGATGCCGCCGTCCTTGCGGCGCATGCGGTACTCCGAGCGCAGAAATCCGATCTCGAGCGCCAGCTCCTCCTGCCGGAGCGCCCCTTCGCAATCGTCCTCGTGCAGACTCGTCCCCCAGGGTGCCTGGTGCGTCCGCCACTCCTCGGGCGTCCAGCCGAGCACTCGCTCGATCGCCGGGCTGACGTAGTGCCAGTCCCCCGACCGGATCGAGGCGCGGTAGACGACGCCGGGCAGGCGCTCCACCAGCTGCCGGTAGCGCTGGGCATACAGGCGATCGTCCATTCCAGGGGTGATCGTTCGGGAGCAGACCGAACTTGAGCGCGGCTACAACCATCTAGCCGCGAACGAGCGCCGGCGTCAACTCGGCGGGAGATGCGATCACCGCGTCCGCGAGGGCCAGCGCGTCCGCGGCGGGCGGATAGTGCACGTTCGGGAGCGCGATCACGCGCATCCCGGCGGCGTGGGCGGCGCGGACCCCGTTCGAGGAGTCCTCGATCGCTGCCGTGCGGCCGAGTTCGGCGCTAAGGCGCCGCATCGCCTCGACGTAGACGTCCGGCGCCGGCTTGCCGCTCGCGACCTCCTCCGAGGAGACGACCGCGTCGAACAGCTCTGCGATTCCGGCGCGCTCGAGCACGGCGGCGATCAGCGGCTGGTTCGAGGACGAGGCAACACCGAGCCGGAACTCCGGCGCCAGTCGCCGAACCGCCTCGACCGCGCCGTCGATCAGCGGCAGCCGCTCGCGGTAGCGCTCGAGCATCCGGGCGACGACCTCGGCGTTGATCTCCTCCGGCGACTGGGTCAGGCCGATCTCGTCGTGCATGTACGCCGACCACTCCGGCGAGCTCATCCCCATCATCGCCGCCTGCGCGCCCTCGTGCCAGCGGCCGCCTCGCTCCTTCGCGAGCTGCTCGCGAACGTCGTCCCAGACCTGCTCGGAATCGACGATGACGCCGTCCATGTCGAAGATGACGACGTCGATCATGCCGGCCGGTAGCCGCCGCCGAGACGCAGCAGCGGCGGCTTGTCGGAGCCGGCCTCGACCCGCTCGACGCGTCCGAGGAAGAAGGTGTGGTCGCCGGCGGCGAGCTCGCCCCCGAGCGCACATTCGAGCCACCCGACCGCGCCGTCGAGGAGCGGGCCGCGGCTGCTCTCCCGAACGGCGAGCCCGTGCCACATCGCGATCGGCGGGACTCCGCGGGCGAAGTGCTGCGCCAGCTCGAGCTGGTCTCCCGCGAGCAGCGAGACGGCGAAGCCGCCCGCCTCGCGCAGGAGCTCGTGGAACGCGGCCTGGCGCGCGACTGAGATCCCGACGAACGGTGGTTCGAGCGCGAGCGAGACGAGCGACGAGAGCGTCAGGCCGAGGCGGGTGCCATCGACCTCGACCGTGGCCACGGAGACGCCGACGGGATACCGCCGCAGCACCGCTCTCGACTGCTCGCCGCTCGACACGGCGCCGATGTTACGGGCGCTGATGGAGAACGTCGGGGCTGGGCCGCTTGCGGCCTCGGCCCTTAGAGCGCGTTTCGGAATGACGCTTCGCCGGCGGGACGTGCTGGGTGGTGCGAGCGCAAGGACGCAGGGAGCCCCGATAGTCGAGCTATCGGGGCGACTGAGGACGCCGCGATCGCGCCGCCCGGCGCGGCCCCGGGCTCAAGGCTTCATTTCGAAACGCGCTCTTAGTAGGGGTTTTCGCGCGCTGAGCATCCGCTTCTGCGGATGCTCAGCCTGCGCGGGATCAGACGGCCTTGCAGAGCGGATCGCCGGCCAGGAACTGCTTCTGCGTCTCGTGCATCTGCAGGTCGAAGGCCTTGTCGTACGCGCCCAGCGCGTCCGCCTCCCAGTAGATGTCCGGCAGGACGCCGGGGCCGATGATCGTGGCGCGGTACTTGGTGCCGTCGCCCTCGGGCCTGGCCCCGTGGCTGTAGAAGCCGTAACAGAACTTGCCGGTGCCCTTGTGCATCAGGAAGCTGTTCTCGCGCAGCCAGCCCTTGCCGTAGGCCGAGTCGAACGTGTCGAGGTAGAGGTTGCGGCCGAACGTGTCCAGCGGGACGCCCGCGGGCGTCGACTTGAAGCCGTGGACCGGCCGGCCGAGATAGGTGAACGAGCCGAAGATGTGGTGGAACTTGCGGTAGGCCCAGTTCAGCTGGACGGTCAGCACGGGCAGCGCGCCGCGGAAGTGCGACAGGCGCAGTTCCCAGACCGACTGCTTGGGCGTCGCCTTGAGGCCGTAGTTCGGCAGCGCCCGCTGCCAGGACTGGAGCGCCCAGTAGGAGCCGTCCGCCGCCTTGCAGCCGGCGATGAACCACTGTAGCTCGGGGCCGTCGTAGGGGCGGCAGGCGTCCTTGAAGGTCTTCCAGACGTCACGCTTGTACGTGCCGTAGCCGCCGGAGTAGTCCAGCTTGAACTCGACCTGCTTGCGGCCCGGCGTCGGGTGCAGCGCGTTGATCGCGCCCCAGGCGAGCACGTTCCAGCGCTTGCCGCGGGCCGTGTAGCTGACGAGCGCCTGGCCGTTCTGCGCCACCTTCAGGGAGACGTCGTTGGCATTGCGGTCGATGATCTCCGAGGCCGACGCGGTGCCCGGCACGGCGACGGCGGTGATGACGGCGAGCAAAACGGCAAGGCGAAGGCGCATGGAGTGAACTCCCTGTTCGGGTGACGTCTGTCGTGTAAATCGGCAGCCGGCACCTGGGGGATCACCACCCGCCTGGGTGATTTAGTAACGCTTGTAAGTAAGAAAAATGTGAAGGGCGGCCGTGAGGGCCGCCCTTCGAGCGTGACCGATCCGGGTCCTCCTCAGGCGGTCGAGGGAACCCTGCTCTCGCGCGTCGTCAGGACGCCAAGTCCGATCATTCCGGCGCCGAGCAGGAGATGCAGCCAGTTGTCGGCGCTGTTGGACGGGATCCAGTCGGCGCCGCCGACGATGCCGAGCAGGAAGAGGACGAGATAGATCGCGCCTCCTCCGATCAGGTACGTCCGGGCGCCGCTCGCGGTCGCCGCCAGCGCGAGCCCGGCGAGGCCGAAGAGGCCGTGCACGATGTTGTGCAGGACACTCACCTGGAAGAGGCCGAGCAGCTCCGCGTTGCCGTCGTTGCCGGCGAACTCGAGGCCGTCGTAGAGATTCGTGGTCACGCCGGGGATGAAGCCGGCGATGCCGACGAGTAGGAAGACGATTCCCACCAACCGGGCGACGTTCTGGACGAGTGTCCGATCCATGTCTACCTCCGGGGAGAATGGCTGGGCAGCATTCCGCGCAACGTGCGCGTTTCCTGCGTTGTTCGCCGCCACACGACCATTGGTTGAGTTCTTGGGCCGCGAAGCGGCCCCTTCAGGGGTCTTCGCGCGCTGAGCATCCGCTTCCGCGGATGCTCAGCCTGCGCCGTCAAAATCGTGCGGCAGCGTCGCCCGCAGTGCCGTACCCCGTCCTGGCTCGCTGACGACGTCGAGCTCGCCCCCGAGCGCCGCCACCCGGTCGGCAAGACCGCGCAGGCCGGAACCGGTCTCGGGGTCGGCTCCGCCGACGCCGTCGTCAAGGATCTCGACGGCGGTGCAGGCCCCGTCGGTGGTCACGCGCACGCGCACCTGTGACGCCTCGCTGTGCTTCCCCGCGTTCGCCAGCGCCTCGGCGACGAGGTAGTAGGCGGCGGCCTCGACCGCGGGGGGCAGCCGCTCGGACGGGGTCTCGGCGATCTCGACCGGAAGCAGCGCACGCTCGGCAAGGCCGGAGAGAGCGGGCTCGAGGCCGCGGTCGCTGAGCAGCCGCGGATGCAGGCCGCGGACCAGCTCGCGGATCTCCTCGAGCGCGAGCGTGAGCTCGGTCTGCGCCGACTCGACCAGTTGCGGCACGTCG
>DATMEO010000096.1:0-9787 GCA_035556515.1 Gaiellaceae bacterium | reverse complement strand
GGACGGTGAGGAGCGCAAGGAGGCGAAGCTTGCGGATCCGGCGACGCGGACGCGCGCCTTTTTTCTTGCTGAACAACCGCAAGGGATTCAGTCTAGCTTCGAAAAAACCGCTCAGGCGGCGGCGATCACCGCGAGGACGTCATCTCCGTAGCGCTCGAGCTTGGTCGGGCCGAAGCCCTTGACCGCGGCGAGATCGCGCTCGTTTGCGGGCTTCGCGGACGCGAGCTCGCGCAGCGTTGCGTCGTGCAGGACGACATAGGCGGGCACCTCGTCCTCGCGCGCACGCTCGAGCCGCCACTCGCGCAGCCGCTCGAAGAGACCCGCGTCGGCCGGGCCGGCCGGTGCCGCAGCACCGATCCGCGGCAACTCGGCGCCGGGTATCGCGCGCAGCAGGCGGAAGCCGTCGTCGCTCTCGAACGATTCCAGCGCGCCGGAGAGCTCGAGCAGCTGGATCCAGCGCTTGACGTCCGCCTGGCTCGCCGCCGAGAGCAGCCCGAAGTTGGGCGAGCGCTGGGCGGAGCGCGGCGCGCTCATCGAGCCGCGCAGCATCGCCGTGAGCCCGGTGCGCCCGAGCGGCCAGCGCAGCTCGAGCGCGGCGCGATGAATGGCGCCGCCGATGTCCTCCGGCAGGGGCGTGGTCGCGACGGGCGCGTCGGCGGGCGCTGCGAGCGGCGAGCACACGTCGCACATGCCGCAGTCCTCCTCGAGGGTCTCGCCGAAGTGCTCCGCTACCTGTCGGTGTCGGCAGGCGCGCGACTCGGCGAAGCGGACGAGCCGGTCGGCGCGCGTCAAGGCCTCCTGCTCGTAGCGGGCGAGCAGGCCGTCGATCCGCTCCGCGGAGTCGGCGGGCGGATCGGGCACCTCGATCTGCATCGCCCGCCCGGCGTCGAAGCCGCGCTCGACGAGCCCGACCTGCTCCAGCATCCCGACGAGGACGCGCGGATCCGGCTCGTCACCCAGTTCCTCCGGCAGCACCTCGCGGCGGCCGCGCAGCCGGGCGTAGACCGAGCGGAGATCGGCGACGGTCGGAATGTCCGAGCGTGCGAACCGCCGCAGCTGGCTCGCGTCGGAACGGCTCGCGAGCAGGAGCGTGTCCGACGCGCGGCCGTCGCGGCCGGCGCGGCCGACCATCTGGACGTAGCTCTCGAGCGATTCGGGGTAGTTGTAGAGCGCCACCAGCCGGATGTCGGGCTTGTCGATCCCCATCCCGAACGCAGTCGTCGCGACGACGGTCTGGATCCGGCCCTCGATGAATGCCTCCTGCGCCGCCGAGCGCTCCTGCGGCTCGAGCCCGGCGTGATAGTGGACTGCGGCGAGATCGTGGACGCGGAGCGTGCGCGCCAGGTTCTCGCAGCTCCGCCGCGAGCGCGCATAGACGATCGCCGAGGCGCCGCGAAGCTCGTGCAGCCGCCGCACGAGCGTGCGCAGCCTGTCCTCCTCGCCGTCGACGATCTCGACGTCGTAGCGCAGGTTCGGCCGGACGACGCTCGTGCGCACGATCTCGGGCTCCCGACCGAGCGCAGCCGCGATCTCGCGCTCCGTCGTGGGCGTCGCCGTGGCGGTCATGCCCAGGATCGCCGGCCGCCCCAGAGCGTCGAGGGCGCGGCGGATGAAGAGGTAGTCCGGCCGGAAGTCGTGCCCCCACATGCTGACGCAGTGCACCTCGTCGATCACGACGAGGCCGATGTCGATCCCCGCGATCGCGTCGAGGAAGTGACGCTGCCGGAGCCGTTCCGGGGCGACGTAGAGGAGCCGGTAGCGACCCTCGGCCGCCGCGCGAAGCCGCGCCGCAGCCTCGTCCGGGTCGAGCGACGAGTTGATCAGCGTCGCCTGCGCCGCGACCTCGGCAGGAAGCTTGTCGACCTGGTCCTTCATCAGCGCGATCAGGGGCGAGAGGACGAGCGTCGGCGTCGGGCGGAGCATCGCCGCCAGCTGGTAGGTGAGCGACTTGCCCGAGCCCGTCGGCATCAGTGCGAGCGTGTCACGGCCGTCGACGGCGGCGCGGACGACCTGCTCCTGGCCGGGGCGGAAATCCGCGAATCCGAACAGCCGTGTCAGTGCGGGCTTCAGCTCGCTCACGAGCCAACTGTACGGACGCGGTCGGAACGCATCCGTCACGGATGCGTCACGAATCAGTAGCTAGGAGGGATTGGCGAAATGGCCGCGGCGTAGATGCGGCCATACGGGTACAACGCGTTCAGGTGGAACGGAAGCGCGAGCATCCTGCTTCGTGGGTTCTCGTTGCCGTAGCCCCGCTACTGACGGCTGCCGCACTCGTGACCCACATTCTGTGGACGTTCTATGACGTTCCGGACTCTGCAGCCGGTGTCACTCTCGCCACCGTCGTCGCCGCGTTGATCGCCTCGGCGTTGGCGCTGCTTGTTGCCCCATCGCGCCTCCCCTTCGCCATCGCCGTTGCATCCTTCGTCGTAGCTGCCATCACCCTGGTGCTGTGGTTGGACGCGATGTGGAGCATTGCGGAGTCGAGCTGAAGCCGGGACGGGTTCCCGCCGCTACGCGGGGGAAGGCATGGCCCGTGACCGCGCGAGCGCGAGGCTGAGTCGTCCGAGCATCACGGTCGGCGCGGAGGCGAACACGGAATTCCTATTTCGCCAATCCCTCCTAGCTGTCCCAGCCGCTGCTGCCCGCGCGATCCTCGACGCGGTGGTTCCCGGGTTCCCCTGGTGGTCCGGGATGCACTTGAGACCCGGAGCCAGTGCCGTTGACCCAGTTGAGGAATCTCGCGATCTGCCGGTACAGCGCGCGGAACATCTCCCGCTCAGGGTAACGCGGGGGCGGCTCCCGTTCAACGCCGCCTCCCTAGGGCGCCAATTTCGTAAAACCCTCCTACTAGGCGGCTGCGGTGAACAGCGGATCGCCGGTGGGCGCATCGACGCCGCCGTCCGGCTCGAGCGTCACCGCCACCGTCTGCCCGCGGGCAACCCGCCGCGAGAGCATCGCGACGCCGGGCCGCTCGAACAGGCCCGCCCGCTGCGGGACGCCGTTCTCGAAGACCCAGATCTCGTAGTCCTTGCCCCGCGGCGCCGGCGCGAGCCGCCGCACGACGAGCGCGGCGCGGCCCGTCGGGGTGACGACGAGGTTCGCCTCGCCGTCGGCGGTCTCGTGGACGCGGGCGTTGGGGTCGCTCAGCACCTCCAGCACGCTGTTCGCGTCGTCGAGGTCGCGGGAGAGGCCGAACGACCAGATCCCGAGCCCGACCGCGACCACGGCGGCTACCGCGGCGGCCGAGGTGAGGACGGGCGCCGCGACGCGGCGTCGCAGCGGCACGACGTTCGGCCGCTCGTCGCGTGCCTGCTCGAGGATGCGCTCACGGAGCGACGCCGGCGGCGTCGGGCCGCCGGCCGCGCGGCCGAGCGCGCCCGCGACCTGCCAGAAGTCCTGCAGCTCCTCGCGGCAGCTCTCGCACGAGGCGAGGTGCTCCTCGTAGCGTGCCCGCTCGTCCGGGTCGAGCGCGTCGAGTGCGTAGCCCGCGGTCAGGTCGTGTAGGTCCATGTCGTCCTCTCCGTGCCGCCGTCGTCGATGTCGCTGCTGAGGAGCTCGCGCAGGCGCGTGAGCCCCGAGAACATCCGGCTCTTGATCGTGCCGAGCGGCTGACCGAGCCGCTCGGCGAGCTCGGACTGCGTGTAGCCGCCGTAGTACGCCAGCTCGATCGCCTCGCGCTGCTGGTCGGGCAGCTGCGCCAGCGCGCCCTGGACCCGCTCCCGATCGAGCCGCAGCCACGCGGCCTCCTCGGCCGATCCGACCGCGGGCTCGGGGGCGCCCTCGATCGGCTCTGTGCGCCGGCGCTGCTCGCGCCTGACGAGGTCGACGGCGCGCCGGTGGACGAGGGTCAGGATCCAGGTCGACGCCTTCGCGCGCTCGGGTATGAACGAGCCGGCGCTGCGCCAGAGGCCGAGAAAGGCCTCCTGGACGGCGTCCTCGGCGAGCGCCTCGTCGCGGAGGACGCGGTAGGCGAGTCCGTAGGCCGTGCCGCCGACGCGGTCGTAGAGCTCTGCCAGCGCCGACTCGTCGGAGCGCGCGACGAGCGCGACGAGCGCCTCGTCGGAGAGGTGAGCGAGGTCGCGACTGCGCATCGGCACGGTTGAAGCTATAGCGAGCACACCCCCAGTTCGACGGCGAGCCGGTTTCGGTTCGCCCGACATCGCGATCGAACCGGTCCCCGCACTCGGCCGAACGAGGGCTGTCCACCAACCACCAAGCAGGAGTGTGGGACCATGAAGAAGGCAGCACTGGCGGCCGCCGCTCTCGGAGCAATCACGATCACAGCGCTGGCCGCTGCGGTCGTCGGCTCCGGCCCGAGCGCCGGCACCGCCTCCAGTCACCGCGAGGCGCCGTTGATCGCAGAGGATCCGAGCGCCGATAACACCGACCTGTACGCGTTCCGGAGCCCGGACAAGCCGAACACGGTCACGATCGTCTCCAACTGGATCCCCGGTGAGGATCCCGCGGCGGGCCCGAACTACTACACGTTCTCGCCGTCCGCGAAGTACAAGATCAACATCGACCGGACGGGCGACGCGCGGCCGGACATCGTCTACGAGTTCCGCTTCGGTCGCACCGCCGGGCCTGCGTTCCTCGGCAACACCGTCCAGAACTGGTCGATGTGGCGCAACAAGAAGCTGTTCGCCCGCGGCAAGACGCCGCCGAACAACATCGGCCCGCGCTCAACGCCGAACTACCCGAGCCTCGTCTCGAAGTCGATCGTGAACAAGGGCGGGCTCTCGGTCTTCGCCGGCCAGCGCGACGACGCGTTCTTCGGTGACATCGGGGCGATCTTCGACCTGCTCGCGTTCCGCAAGGGAACCGGGGCGAACGGCGGCGGCAAGGACTTCTTCGCCGGCTACGCCGTGCACGCCATCGCCGTGCAGATCCCGATCGCCGAGCTGAAGGCGAAGAACTCGACGATCGGCGTCTGGGCCTCGACCGAGCGGCAGAACGTGACCGTGAACGGGAAGCTCACGCGCGGCTGGACGCAGGTGTCTCGCCTCGGCAACCCGCTCGTCAACGAGGTCGTCGTCCCGACCGCCGCGAAGGACCAGTGGAACCGCTCCGCCCCGGTGAACGACAAGCAGTACGCCGGCCCGGTGCTGACCCCGATCCTGGCCAAGCTGATGAACGACCTCTACAAGGTCAACGCGCCCGAGACGAACCGCGACGACCTCGTCGCCGTCTTCGGCACCGGCGTCAAGGGCCTCAACTACACCGGCGACACCGTCGCCGACATGCTGCGGCTCAACTACTCGATCCCGGTGACGCCATCCGAAAAGGTCAACCGCCTCGGCGTGATCGGCGGCGACAACGGCGGCTTCCCGAACGGCCGCCGGCTCGGCGACGACGTGGTCGACGCAGCCGAGCGCGTCATGGCCGGCTTCCTGAAGGGGAACAAGGTCGAGCTCGGCGACGGCGTCAACGCCGGCGACGTGCCGAACCTGCCCACGTTCCCGTACGAGGCGAACCCCGCCTCCGGATTCGCCAACGGCAAGGGCGAGCCCCGCCCGTAAACGGCTCGCTGCGGGGCCCCGTGCGACGGGGCCCCGCTTCCGAGCAGACCAAAGGAGATCGACGTGAAGATGATCGGCTTCATTGCGCTCGTGCTGGCCGCGGCGAGCGCCGCGCTCCTCGGGGGCGCGCTCCAGGAAGGCCGGGCCGCCAGCCCTGGTGAAGCCGAGCGTCTCGCGACGCGCGGCCTGCAACTCCAGCAACAGGCCCGCGCGACCGGGAATCCGGCTCTGTACCCACGCGTCGAGCGCGAGCTTCGCGCAGCGCTCGAACTCGAGCCTCGGAGCGCGCTCGCACTCCGCGGTCTCGCCGCTCTCGCCGCGTCCCGTCACCGTTTCGCCGAGTCGCTCGTTTTCGCCGAGCGTGCACGGGCACTCGAGCCGCAGGTCGCGTCCGTCTACGGCCTGATCGGCGACGCGAACCTCGAGCTCGGGCGCTACCGCAAGGCGTTCGCCGCCTTCGACCGGATGTCCCGGCTGAAGCCGACCGCGTCTGCCTATGCCCGCGTCTCCTATGCGCGCGAGCTTCTGGGAGACGTCGATGGCGCAATCGGGGCGATGGAGCTCGCGATCGACGCCTCGATCGGCGTCGCCGAGCCGTCTGCCTGGTCGCGGACGCTGCTCGCGAACCTTCTGCTCTCGCAGCAGCGCGTCGCAGAGGCGGATGTCCGCTTCCGCGAAGCGCTGGCCTTCGTTCCGGCGTACCCGGCAGCACTCGCCGGCCTAGCCGAGATCGCTTCGCGCGAGGGAGATCTCGACCGCGCGGCCGCGCTCTACCGGCGGGCCGCCGGCGGCGCGCCCGTGCCGGAGTTCGCCGCAGCACTGGGCGACACGCTCGATCAGCTCGGCAGGCACGCCGAGGCCGAGCGTGCCTGGTTGCAGGCCGACGAGCTGGAGCGGCTCTTCGCGGCGAACGGTGGCCGCAACCTCCTCGAGACGGCCGAGTTCGACCTCAACCACGACCGCAACCTCCGCTCCGCGCTCGACCGTGCACGCCGCGGCCGGACGGAACGGCCCAGCGTCGAGGGAGACCACGTCCTCGCCTGGGCGCTCTACAAGAACGGCAAGTGCCTCGAAGCGCGTTCCGTCTCGCTCCGTTCGCTCCGGCTCGGGACGCTCGACGTCGACGGGCTCTACCACCACAGCCTGATCGAGCAGTGCCTCGGCAACACCGACGCCGCGGCGGCGTACCGCGCGAAGGTGCGGCGACTCGACGCGGCGTACCTCGCGAATGCGCCGTCGGCGAGGAGGCTCTCGGCCCAGGCCGGATAGATTCGGCCGCGTGGACCCCGTCTGCGTCGCCGATTTCGAACGCCTGGCGGAAGAACGGCTCGAGCCCGGCGCCTTCGGCTACTACGCCGGAGGCGCCGGGGACGAGGTGGCGCTCTCCGGCAACGTCGAGGCGTGGCGGTCGCTGAAGCTTCGTCCGCGCGTCCTCGTCGACGTCTCGGAGGTCAGCGCGGCGACGACGGTGCTCGGTACGCCGGTCTCGATGCCGCTGCTGGTCGCGCCGACGGCGATCCAGAAGCTGGCCCACGCGGACGGCGAGCCGGGCATGGCGCGTGCGGCGGCGGCAGCCGGAACGGTCATGTGCCTCTCGACCCTGGCGACGTCGACTCCGGCCGAGGTCGCGGCGGCGGCGCCGGACGCGCCGCGCTGGTTCCAGCTCTACGTCTTTCGCGACCGCGGCGTCACGCGCTCGTTCGTCGAGCAAGCGGTCGAGCACGGCTACGCCGCGATCGTCCTCACCGTCGACGCGCCGTGGCTCGGTCGCCGCGAGCGTGACCTGCGCACAGGCTTTCGGATTCCGGAAGAGATCGTCGTCCCGAGCATGGCCGCCATCGGAGACTGGGAGGGGGCGACGCCGCTGGAGCTGCTCGGCGCGATCGATCCCTCGCTCTCCTGGGACGACCTGGCGGAGCTGCGGGCGCTGGCGCCGCTACCGCTCGTTCTCAAGGGGATCCAGACCGCGGAGGACGCCTTGCTCGCGGTCGAGCACGGCGCCGAGGCAATCGTCGTCTCCAATCACGGCGGCCGTCAGCTCGACGCGGTGGCTCCCACCGCCGCGCTTCTGCCCGAGATCGTCGAGGCCGTCGCCGGCCGGATGGAGGTCTATGTCGACGGCGGGATCCGCCGCGGCTCCGACGTCGTCAAGGCGCTCGCGCTCGGAGCTCGTGCCGTCCTCGCCGGACGTGCGCCGCTCTGGGGGCTCGCGTGCGACGGGGAGGCGGGCGCGCGGCGCGTGCTCCAGCTCCTCCACGACGAGATCGAGCTCGCCCTCGCGCTCTGCGGATGCGCCTCGCCCGAGGCCGTCGGCGAAGCGCACGTCCGTAGAATCGGCGACCCGTGATCGAGACCCTCACCCGCAACGCCGTCGACGTCCTGCCCGCCGGCGGGCTGGAGGCAAAGCTGAAGCTGGGGCGGCCGCTGCGGGTCAAGCTCGGCATCGACGTCACCTCGCCCGACCTCCACGTCGGCCGCGGTATCCCGCTGCAGCGGATGCGCGCCTTCCAGGACGCCGGCCACCTCGGCGTCTTCATCGTCGGCGACTACACGACGAGGATCGGCGACCCGTCCGGCCGCTCCGCAGAGCGGCCGATCCTGTCGCCCGAGGAAATCGACGCCAACGCGAAGACCTACGTCGACCAGGCCTTCACGATCGTCGACCCGGAGAAAACGGAGGTGCGGTTCAACAGCGAGTGGCTCGCCGCTCTCGACTTCGCCGACGTGATCCGGCTGACGCGGACGACCACCGTCGCGCAGATCCTCGAGCGGGACGACTTCTCGAAGCGGATGGGCGCACGCGAGCCGATCTCGGTCTCCGAGCTGCTCTACCCGCTGATGCAGGCCTACGACTCGGTTGCGATCGAGGCCGACGTCGAGCTCGGCGGCACCGACCAGCTCTACAACCTGCTCGCCGGCCGGATGGTGATGGAGGCGTACGGGCTCGAGCCGCAGGTCGTGCTGACAACGCCGCTGCTCCTCTCCTGGGACGGCGAGAAGATGAGCTCGTCCGTGGGCAACAACATCCCGCTGACTGCGCCGGCGGAGGAGCAGTTCGGGAGAACGATGCGGATCCCCGACCCCCAGCTCGAGGAGTGGTACCGGCTCGTGCTCGAGCGCGAAGTGCCGGCCGGAGAGCCGATGGAGGCGAAGCTCGCGCTCGCACGCGCGATCGCCGCGCGCTCGCACGGGGAGGAGGCCGCGACCGCCGCAGCCGAGCACTTCACGCGCGTCGTCCGGGAAGGACAGGTCCCCGACGAGCTCCCCGACGCGGAGCTGCCGCACGGCGATCCGGTTCATCTCCCCGCGCTGCTCGCCTCCGCGTTCGGCCTCTCGACGAGCGAGGCGCGCCGGTTGATCGCCCAGGGCGGCGTCAAACTGGACGGATCCGTCGTCGCCGAGCTCGATCTCCCACGCGGCTCGCTGGTCGACGCGACCCTGCAGGCGGGGAAGCGCCGCTTCGCCAGACTGCGCGAAACCGGTTGACAGCACGGGCGTCTTTGCTACTGTTCCTCGGCCGCCCGAAAGGGTCGGCGTAGCAAAGTCCCCGTCCTCGACACAACCGGAGCGTCTCCAGGCCTCGATCGGATACGATCAGCACCGCAAGCTTTGGAGGCCTCTGGCGCGAGTCGGAGGCTTTTTTACGCCGCCACCTCGAACGTGGCACTGGTCTTTGAAAACTCAACAGCGTGCGTTTACGTCGAGACCTCATGGTCTCGCGGGCACAGCCTTTTCGAAGACTGTCTTGCGAGTCGTATGAGGCTCTAACCTCGTCACCCTCTTCGGAGGGAGACACTTTGAGCTCAAGCTCGAAGGAGAAAGCTTGCCGGCTTGTCCGGCAAACACTACTTCACGGAGAGTTTGATCCTGGCTCAGGACGAACGCTGGCGGCGCGCTTAACACATGCAAGTCGAACGTGAAGCCGGAGCTTGCTCCGGTGGAAAGTGGCGAACGGGTGAGGAACACGTGAGAAACCTGCCCCGAAGACCAGGACAACGGTGGGAAACCACCGCTAATACTGGATGTCTTCACTGAACCGCATGGTTTGGTGAGGAAATGGATTCCGCTCCGGGAGAGCCTCGCGGCCTATCAGCTAGTTGGTGGGGTAACGGCCCACCAAGGCGTCGACGGGTAGCTGGTCTGAGAGGACGATCAGCCACACTGGGACTGAGACACGGCCCAGACTCCTACGGGAGGCAGCAGTGGGGAATCTTGCGCAATGGGCGAAAGCCTGACGCAGCAACGCCGCGTGCGGGATGAAGGCC
>DATMEO010000095.1:0-12685 GCA_035556515.1 Gaiellaceae bacterium | reverse complement strand
TTCGGGACGGAGCGGCGGATGTGCCTGGCGTTCGGGGTCGAGCGGCTCGACGACGTCGCCGGCAAGCTCGAGGACGTGCTCGAGATGCAGCCGCCGCAGGGGCTCGTCGACAAGGTGCGCGGCCTGAAGAAGCTGAAGTCGATCGCCGACTCGCTGCCGAAGTCGGTCTCGCGCGGCCCGAGCCAGGAGATCGTGCTCACCGGCGACGACGTCGATCTCGGCCTGCTCCCGATCCAGCGCTGCTGGCCCGGCGACCCGTCTCCGTTCATCACCCTCCCGGCCGTGATCACGAAGGACCCGCACACCGGCGTCCGCAACGTCGGCATGTACCGAATGCAGAAGATCGACGCGCGCTCGACCTACATGCACTGGCAGATCCACAAGGACGGCCGCGCCGACTACCTCGCCACCGACGGGAAGATCCCGGTCGCGGTCGCACTCGGGCTCGACCCGGTCACCGCCTACTCCGCGAGCGCGCCGCTGCCGAAGCACATCGACGAGTTCATGCTCGCCGGCTTCCTCAGGGGCGAGCCGGTCGAGCTGGTCAAGGCGAAGACCGTCGATCTCGACGTGCCCGCGAACGCCGAGATCATCCTCGAGGGGACGATCGAGAAGGGCGAGGTCGGGCTCGAGGGGCCGTTCGGCGATCACACGGGCTACTACACCGCTGCCGAGCCGTTCCCGGTCTTTCGGCTCTCGGCGATCACGATGCGGCGAGATGCGATCTATCCCTCGATCGTCGTCGGCAAGCCCGTGCAGGAGGACGCCTGGCTCGGGAAGGCGACAGAGCGAATCTTCCTGCCCGCGATCAAGATGACCGTGCCGGAGATCGTCGACTACGACCTGCCCGTCTCCGGCGCCTTCCACAACTGCGTGATCGTCTCGATCAAGAAGGCGTTCCCCGGCCACGCGCACAAGGTGATGCACGCGATCTGGGGGCTCGGGATGCTCAGCCTCTCGAAGTCGGTCGTCGTCGTCGACGCCCACGTGAACGTCCACGACTACGAGGAGGTCTTCTTCTACGTCGGCGCGAACGTCGACCCGAAGCGCGACGTCGTCATCGCCGAGGGCCCGCTCGACCACCTCGACCATGCGCCCACGCAGCAGTTCGTCGGCGGCAAGCTCGGGATCGACGCCACCGCGAAGCTGCCGGAGGAGGGGGCGCGGAAGTGGCCGGAGGAGATCGCGATGAGCGAGGAGATCCGCGAGCTCGTCGACCGCCGCTGGGCCGAGTACGGGATACCGACGCATGCCGATGCCGTTTCGGTACAGAATGGCTCTCGCCGCGGGTTGCGGCAGCTGATACGTCGTTGACAGCGCGCCTGGCGCAGGGGTTGAATCCAGAGACTTGAGCGACCACGACCAGCCGCACCTGCCGCCCCCGAGCCTGTGGCCGATCGGCTTCGCCGTCGGCATCGCGTGCGTCCTCACCGGCATCGTCGTCAGCACGATCGTCGCCGTCGTCGGCGCCGTCATCGCGATCGTCTTCGGCTTCCTCTGGCTCCGCGACGTCACGAAGCCCGTTCGTACCCCCGCTCCGTCGATCGAGCCCGAGCAGCGCGAGACGTACGTCGCGATCACGCCGGCCGGGGACGACGAGCCGGAGGCGTACCCGCGGAGCACCTTCCTCTCCGCGGCGACGCTCGGCCTCGGCGCCGTCATCGGGGGCTTGATCACGGTGCCGGTGCTCGGCTTCGCCGTGCTCCCGTCGTTTACGAACCAGGAGGAGCAGGACGTCGAGCTCGGCCCGATCGACGAGTTCCCCGAGGGTGAGTTCGTGATCGCAACGTATCTCGAGAACCCCGAGGTCGGCGAGGTGTCACGGCGGACGATGTTCATCCGCAACAACGGGCGGACCGAGGCAGGCGAGCCGTCCTTCACGATGCTCTACTCGCGCTGCGCGCACCTCGGCTGCCCGGTGCAGCCGAACGGGCTCATCGACGAGGAAGGCGCGAAGATGATCGGGCCGCAGAACACGAGGCTGATCCCCGTCCTCGCCACCGGCTTCGGCTGCCCGTGTCACGGCGGCCAGTACGACACCGAGGGCAACCGCACGGCAGGCCCGCCCGTGCGTGCGCTCGACCGCGCCGAGTTCTCGATCCGCGACGGCAACCTCGTTCTCGGCAAGTTCTTCTCGGTTGCCGAGGTCGACGGCGCAGGCGCTCGGGCCCGGATCTACTCCTACGGCCGGCAGGTGCCGGGCGTGCACGTCGACGGCCCGTCGGCGTGGCTCTATCCGATCGAGGTACCGCAATAGCTACGGCGCCCACCCGCGGCGAGCAACTCAAGCACGTCGCCCTCTATCCGCTCACCTGGCTGGAGGAGCGCTCCGGGCTTGTCGGCGCGGTCAACTACTTCCTCTTCCGCAAGGTTCCCCGTGACACGAGCTGGTTTCACACGCTCGGCTCGGCGACGCTGACCGCCTTCCTCGTCCAGGCGATCACCGGTGTCGTGCTCGCGTTCTACTACAAGCCGGATCCGGACTCGGCCTACCAGTCGATTCAGTTCATCACGAACGATCTCACCCTCGGCTGGCTCGTGCGCGGGATGCACAAGTGGGGCGCCAGCGTCTTCATCATCCTGATGTTCTTCCACATGGCGCGCGTGTTCCTGTTCGGCGCCTACAAGTACCCGCGCGAGCTGAACTGGATCATCGGCGTGCTCCTGCTCGCGATGGGCATGCTCGAGGGCTTCACCGGCTATCTGCTCCCCTGGGACCAGACCGCGTACTGGGCAACGGTCGTCGGGATCAACCTGAACGGGACGGCGCCGGTGCTCGGCCCGTTCCTCGCCCAGTTCCTCTCGGGCGGGGCAGAGATCGGCTCGGACACGCTGAGCAAGTTCTACTCGCTGCACATGCTCGTGATCCCCGGCGCGATCATCGGGCTGATCCTCCTGCACCTCTACCTGGTGATCCGCCTCGGCGTCACCTCGCCGCCCTGGTCGGACGAAGCGGCCGGACGCGATCGTGGTGAGCCGGCCGCGCCGAAGGGCGGCCGCCGCGGGCTGATGCGGCCGGGTCGCAGGAGTACGAATGGCCAGTAGGCGGATCGAGGAGCGCAAAGCCCAGCACAAGCGCTACAAGGAGGACGTCGAGCGCGACGGGAAGCCGTTCTTCCCGCACGCGATGTTCCACGACACGGTGATGAGTCTCGTCGTCGTCGTCGTCATCATCGGCCTCGCCTGCGTCTGGTACTTCACCGCCGAAGGCTCCGACGACCCGGGCTGGCTCGGCCCGCACTACACCGAGAAGGCCGACCCGGGCACGACCGACTTCATCCCGCGGCCGGACTGGTTCTTCTACTTCCTCTTCTACCTGCTCCGGATCTTCAAGTGGCCCGACACGGTCGTGCTCGGCACCGTCGGCATCCCGAACATCCTGCTCGCGATCCTGATCGCGCTGCCGTTCATCGACCTCCGCCGCGAACGGCGCCTCTCGCGGCGGCCGGTCGCGATCGTCACCGCGGTCATCGTCGTCCTCGCGATGGGCACGCTGACCTACAAGGGCGCCACGGCCGAGGAGGCGCTCGGCACGCAGCTCGTCCTGGCGGTGCCGGAGTGGGCCGAGCAGCAGGGCTTCGCCGACGACGAGGACGCCGTTGCGGGGGCGGAGATCTTCGCCCAGGTCGGGTGCGGCCAGTGCCACCAGTACCTGGGCACGGGCTCGACCAACCTCGGCGCTCCCGACCTCTCGGACGTCGGCGCCAGCAACCGCGGTCCCGAGTTCTTCGCGGGTTACGTCGCCAACCCGGCCCAGTTCGGGAACAACGTCATGCCGCCCTACGCAGGCCTCGGCGAGGAGAACCTCGCCAAGCTCGGCGCCTTCCTCGACGCCTCCAAGGGCCCGAAGGGTTAGGACATGCGTGTCTTCCTCGGCGTCACCGGCGCGTCGGGCGCGCCGTACGCCGTCAGGCTGCTGCGCGCACTCGCGGACGCAGGCTGCGAGGTCGGCCTCGCTGCGTCCGCGGCCGGCGTCGAGGTGATCGCGACGGAGCTCTACGGCGACGCGACTCTGCCGCGCGACGAGGTGCTCGAACGGTTCACGGGCGGCGCCGCGAACGTCACCGTCTACGGGATCAACGACTACAAGAGCCCTTACGCCTCCGGCTCGGCGAAGGTCGACGCCTACGTCGTCTGCCCCTGCTCGATGTCCACCGTCGGCACGCTCGCGACCGGCGCGATGGCAAATCTGATCCATCGCGCCGCGTCGGTCGCGCTGAAGGAGGGGCGCAAGCTCGTGCTCGTCCCGCGCGAGACGCCGCTCTCGTTCATCCACCTGCAGGGGCTGGCGACGCTGCAGCAGGCCGGCGCGGTGATCCTCTTCGCGGCGCCGGGCTTCTACCACGGCGCCGAGACGATCGACGACCTCGTCGACTTCATCGTCGCCCGGATCCTCGACCAGCTCGGGCTCGACAACACCCTTGCGGCGAGGTGGGGGCAATGAGCCACAAGTCTGGAACGCTGCCGGCCGAGGGCGTCCGCACGATGTTCGACCGGATCGCGCCGGTCTACGACCTGATGAACCGCGTCATGACCGTCGGGCTCGACCAGCGCTGGCGCCGCCTGACCGTGCGCGAGGTCGTCTCGGCCGGCGACCGCGTGCTCGACGGCTGCTGCGGCACGGGCGACTTGGCCGTCGCGGCCCGGAAGGTGGGCGCCGGCGAGGTGGTCGGCCTCGACTTCTCGTCCCGGATGCTCGAGCGCGCACGGCGGAAGCAGCCGGCAATCGAGTGGATCCAGGGCGACCTGCTCGAGCTGCCGTTCGAGGACGGCTCGTTCGACGCGGCGACGGTCGGCTTCGGGGTCCGCAACGTCGCCGACCTCGACCGCGGGCTCGACGAGCTGCGTCGGATCCTGAAGCCGGGCGGACGCGTCGGCATCCTCGAGATCACGAAGCCGAGCGGGCCGCTGAAGCTCTTCTACCGGCTCTGGTTCGACGTGCTGATCCCGCTCGCGGGCAAGATCCTCCCGGGTGGCAAGGCCTACACGTACCTACCGGCGAGCGTGCGCCGCTTCCCCGGCCCGGACGAGCTGGCCGAGCTGATGCGCGGCCACGGCTTCGGCGAGGTCACGTATCGCCGCCTCGGCGGCGGCATCGTCGCGCTGCACACGGGGACGGCGGCGTGACGAAGTCACGCCGCGCGAGGGAGGCAGCGTGACGACGCTCGAGGAGGTTCGCGCGCTGCCGGGTCTCGACGCGTACTTGGAGGAGGTCGAGGAGCGGCTCGCGGCTGCGGTCGGCTCGCACGGCGGCCGCGTCGCCGACGTGGGCGCGGACGCGCTCGCCGCGGGTGGCAAGCGGCTGCGGCCGCTGCTCGCGTTTCTCTGCGCGCCGCCGGACGCCGCCCCGCCCGTCGCGCCGGGCGTCGCCGTCGAGCTCGTGCACATGGCGACCCTCGTCCACGACGACCTGATCGACGGCGCCAAGGTCCGGCGCGGCAAGGCTGCCGCCTGGGCTGCGCACGGCGCCGGAGCCGCGCGCGCGACCGGCGACTATCTCTTCGCCCGCGCCTTCGCCGAGCTCGCGGCCGAGGGCGACATCGGCGCAGTCGCGGTGCTGGCGGACGCGTGCCTCTGTCTCGCCCGCGGCGAGGCGATGCAGCGCCGCCAGCTGCACGACCCGGACACGACCATCGACGCGTATCTCGAGCGCTGCTCGCTGAAGACGGGGAAGCTCTTCGAGGCTGCATGTTCGCTAGGGTCGGGCGGGACGCTCGCCCGCTTCGGCCTCAACCTCGGGATCGCGTTCCAGATCGCGGACGACATCCTCGACTGCTCGGGCGACACGATCGAGACCGGCAAGGTCGCCGGCACCGATCTGCGCGAGGGAACGCCGACGCTGCCGCTGCTGCTCGCGGCGCAGGAGGACGACGTCGTCCGGGCGGCGCTCGCCGGCGGGTCGGTTGAAGGCGCGCTCGTCCGCGTTGCCGCGACCGGTGCGCTCGAACGTTCCAGGGCTGTCGCCCTCGACTACGCTGAGAGAGCCCGAGTGAGCCTAAACGGTGAGGCGCACCGGGAGGAGCTCACCTCCCTCGCCGACGCAGTCGTCAACAGGAAGAAGTAAATGGCCACGCTCGCCCGCACCGCAACGCTCGAGCCGATCTGGGAGAAGGTCGAGGCCGGCGAGCGGCTCGACTTCGAGGACGGGCTGGCGTTGCTCGAGACCGACGACCTGCTCGGGCTCGGCGAGCTCGCCGATCGCGCTCGACGCCTGCGCGGCGGCACCGACGAGGTCTACTTCGTCCAGAACCTCTACTTGAACCAGACGAACGTCTGCCGGGTGAAGTGCAAGTTCTGCGCCTTTGCCGCGACGCAGAAGCAGGAGCACGCCTACACGATCTCGACCGGCGAGATGGTCGAGGACGCGGTCGAGCAGCACCGTCTGACCGGGTTCACCGAGATCCACATGGTCAACGGCGAGAACCCGCACGTCGATTTCGAGTTCTACCTCGACGCCGTGCGCTCGTTGAAGCAGGCGCTTCCGGACGTGCACCTGAAGATGTACACGGCGTCCGAGATCCACCACATGACGAAGCTCTCGGGCCTCTCGCACGAAGAGGTGCTGGCCGAGCTGAAGGCCGCGGGGCTCGGCTCGCTGCCGGGCGGCGGCGCCGAGGTGTTCGCCGAGCGCGTCCGCAAGCTGATCGCGCCGGGCAAGGAGCATCCCGACTACTGGTTCCGCACCCACGACGCGGCGCACCGGCTGGGCATCCCGACGCACTGCACGATGCTGTACGGCCACGTCGAGACCTACGAGGAGCGGGTCGACCACCTGCTGCGGCTGCGCGCGCAGCAGGACGAGACGGGCGGCTTCCTTGCCTTCATCCCGCTCGCCTTCCATCCCGAGAACACCGTCTTCGAGCGGCGCGGCTGGCGCCACACGACCGGATCCGACGATCTGAAGATGCTCGCCGTCTCGCGGCTCCTGCTCGACAACGTCGCGAACATCAAGGCCTACTGGATCATGATGGGCATGCCGCTCGCGGCCGTCGCGCTCCACTTCGGCGCCAACGACGTCCAGGGCACGGTCATGCGCGAGCAGATCTTCCACGCCGCCGGCGCGACGACCGCGACGGAGCAGAAGGTCGAGGAGCTCGTCCGCTTCGTGCGCGACGCCGGCAGGATCCCGGTTCAGCGCGACACGCTCTACCAGGAGATCCGTCGATGGTCCGTCTAGGTCGCATCTCGTACGTCAACATGGCCCCGGTCTTCCACCGGCTGAACTCGGAGGTGGAGGAAGTGCAGGGCGTGCCGACCGAGCTGAACGGCATGCTCCTCGACGGGCAGCTCGACCTGGCGCCGATCTCCTCGATCGAGTACGCGCGGCACGCGTCGAGCCTGCGGATCCTGCCGCGGATGTGCGTCTCCTCCGAGGGCGCCGTCGACTCGATCCAGCTCGTCTCGCGAACGCCGTTCCCGCAGATCCGCTCGATCGCGGTCACGCCCGAGAGCGCGACCTCGGTCGTGCTGGCGAAAGTACTGCTCCCGCATGCGACGCACGTCCCGCTCGGCGAGGAGGCCGACGCGAAGTTGCTGATCGGCGACGCGGCGCTGCGGAGCGCGTTCGAGGATCCGACGCCGCACTACGACCTCGGCAAGCTGTGGCTCGACAAGACCGGCCTGCCGATGGTCTTCGCGGTCTGGGCGGCGCCGGAGCCGGTTGCCGACGGCGTCGCGGAGCTCGAGCATTCGCTGGTCGCCTCGGTGCGGCTTGCGCGCGCCGAGCCCGACGTGCTGGCCTTCGAGGCGAGCGAGCGCTACGGCTACCCCGCCGGCTACCTCGCTCGCTACTTCGAGAAGCTGCGCTATTCGTTCGGCCCTCGCGAGCGCGCCGGCCTCTACACCTTCCTCGAGATGGCCCGCGACGTCGGCGAGCTCGAGCACCTGCCCGAGCTGCGCTTCGTCCAGCGGCCGCAGACGGTGGAAGCGTGACCGTCACCGAGACCCGCACCGTCGAGGAGATCCTCGCCAAGGCGCTCGACGGCGAGCGGATCGCGGACGAGGAGGCCGCGGCGCTGCTGCGCTCGCGCGAGCTCGTCCCGATCGGCCGCGTCGCCGACGAGCTCCGGAACCGGAAGACCGATCCGGACAAGATCACCTTCATCGTCGACCGAAACCTGAACTACACGAACATCTGCGTCACCGACTGCGACTTCTGCGCCTTCTACCGGCGGCCCGGCGACACGACCGAGGGCTACCTGCTGCCGAAGCCCGTCATCTTCAAGAAGATCGAGGAGACGCTCGCGATCGGCGGCACCGGCGTGCTGATGCAGGGTGGCCATCATCCCGACCTCGGGATCGACTACTACGAGGATCTCTTCAGCTCGATCAAGCAGCGCTACAAGATCCACCTGCACGCTCTCTCGCCGCCGGAGATCCAGCACATCGCGCGGCGCTCGAGGCTGACCGTGTGGGAGACGCTTTCGCGGCTGCGCGACTCCGGCCTCGACTCGATCCCGGGCGGCGGCGGCGAAGTGCTCGTCGACCGCGTCCGCGAGATCATCGCGCCGAAGAAGACGAAGTCGACGGAGTGGCTCGACGTGATGCGGCACGCGCACAAGCTGGGCATGTCGACGACGGCGACGATGATGTACGGCCACGTCGAGACGCTCGAGGAGCGGGTCGAGCACATGCGCCGGGTGCGGGAGGTGCAGGACGAGACGCGCGGCTTCCGCGCCTTCATCTCCTGGACGTTCCAGCGCGACGGCAACCGGCTCTCGGACAAGGTCTCGGACGAGCAGATGCCGACCTCGTTCGACTACCTGCTCACGCAGGCCGTCTCGCGGATCTACCTCGACAACGTCGACCACATCCAGAGCTCGTGGGTGACGCAGGGGTTGAAGATCGGCCAGGTCGCGCTCGGCTTCGGCGCCGACGACATGGGCTCGGTGATGATCGAGGAGAACGTCGTCTCTGCCGCCGGCACCACCCATCGCACGTCGACCGAGGAGCTCGTGCACCTGATCCGGGCGCTCGGCAAGACACCGGTGCAGCGAGACACGCTGTATCGCGAGGTCAAGGTCTGGGACTCGGCGGCGTAGAAGAAACGTCGGGGAGGTGACATAGTCGCGGCATGCGGTGGGACTCGTGGCAGGAGTTCCGGAGGGCGACGTGCGGCGGCTGATCTCATTTGCGCACGAGAGCTGCGGCACAGTCGAGCTGCGACGTGCCCGCTGAGCTCCCCACTGGCACGGTCACCCTCCTCTTCACGGACATCGAAGGCTCGACCCGAATGCTGCAGGAACTCGGGCGAGACACGTACGTCCGCGCGCTGACCGAGCACCGGCAGCTGTTGCGGCACGCCTTCACCAGCCACGGTGGCGTCGAAGTGGAGATGCAAGGAGACAGCTTCCACTTTGCCTTCCGGTATGCCCGCGACGCAGTCGCCGCAGCGGTTGCCGGTCAGCGCGCGCTCGCCGGGCACTCCTGGGAGTCGGAGCCGATCAAGGTGCGCATCGGCCTCCACACGGGCGAGCCGATGCAGGCCGACGGGCTCTACGCCGGTCTCGACGTCCATAGGGCCGCGCGAGTCATGAGCGCGGGTCACGGGGGACAGGTGCTGATGACGGCACGGACAGCCGACCTCGTCGAGGGCGAGCTTCCCGACCGAACCGGCATCGCGGATCTCGGCGAGCACCGGCTCAAGGATCTGTCCGCGCCGCAGCGCCTCTACGGAGCGGTGATCGAGGGATTGCCCGATCGGTTCCCGCCGCTGACGACGCTCGTGAACCGGCCGACCAACCTCCCGGTTGAGGCCAACCGCTTGATCGGACGGGGGGCCGAGCTGGCCGAGATCACGGATCGGGTGCGCATGAGAGAGCATCGCGTGCTCACGCTCACGGGGCCAGGCGGCACGGGCAAGACGCGGCTGGCCTTGCACGCGGCGGCCGAGCTGATCGACTCGTTCGACGGCGGCGTCTACTTCGTCCCGCTCGCGTCCGTCCGCGATCCCGCGCTCGTCGTGGCCACTGTGGCGCAGACGCTCGGGGTGCGCGAGCGGCCTGGTCACACCGTCGACGAGTTGCTTGCCGAACACCTGGCAGCCGGGGAGAGGCTGCTCCTGCTCGACAACTTCGAGCACGTCGGTGACGCTGCAGGTCAGCTCGCGGGTGTGCTCGCCGCGGCTCCGGCAACGTCCGTGCTCGTGACGAGCCGTGAGCGGCTGCGCATCGTGGGCGAGCACGTGCTCGCGGTCGCTCCGCTGCCGGCGCCGGGGAGGGGAGCTCGGCGTGACCCGGGCGGCGCGCTCGACAACGATGCCGTCGCGCTCTTCGTCGAACGTGCGCGCGAGGCAGGCGTTGACTTCGAGCTCGACGACCTGAACGCCGGCGCGGTGATGGACATCTGCACCCGCCTCGACGGCCTCCCGCTCGCCATCGAATTGGCCGCCGCCCGAATCGCCGTGCTCTCGCCCGGCGCAATCCTCGGACGCCTCGATCGAGGGCTCGCATTGCTGACGAGCGGACGACGCGATGCGGAGGCGCGTCAGCGGACGCTCCGCGCGACGATCGAATGGAGTTACGACCTTCTCGGCGATGACGAGCGGGCGCTCTTCGCAGGGCTGTCGGCTTTCGCCGGCGGCTGCACGCTCGAAGCTGCCGAAGCCGTCTGCCGAGCAGACGTCGACACGCTCCAGTCGCTTGTGGACAAGAGCCTGCTTCGCAGCGCGCCCGTCCCGAGCGGAGAGCTTCGCTTCGCGATGTTGAACACGATTCACGAGTACGCGGAAGAGCGCCTGGCGGAGAACGGTGAGACCGAGGAGCTCGAGCGCCGACACACCGAGTACTTCCTGACCCTTGCCGAGCTCGCCGAGCCGGAGGTGCGGGCGGCCCACGATCGATCCTGGGCGTCCCGGCTCGAAACGGAGCACGACAACATGCGCGCCGCACTCAGCCGCTCGCTGGCCGGGAACGACCCTGACATCGGGCTGCGCCTGGCGTGCGCGCTGTGGGGCTTCTGGCGACACAGCGGGCACGCGGCCGAGGGCCGACGCTGGCTCGAGGAAGCACTCGCGCAGCGCGGGTCCCAGACTGTGACCCTCCGCGCGAAGGCGCTCCGTCGCGAGAGCGTGTTCGCGTGGTTCCACGGCGATGTGGAAATGGCGCTCGCGGCGGCTGAGGAGGCTCTGACGCTTGCCCGGGAGCTCGACGATCCCGACCTGATCGGGCGCTCGCTGATGCAGCTCGGCGTCGTGGTGCTCGACGACTCCCGTGCAGATGCAGTCTTCGAAGAGGCGCTCCTGATCTTCGCCGGCCTCGGTGACGCGGAGCGCGTTGCGTATGTCCACGGCAATCTCGGGTACCGCGCGCTTCAGCGCGGCGATCACGGCGCAGCGCGCGCACGGCTCGATGAGTGTCTCGCAGGGTTGCGCCGGACCGGTGATCGCAGCGGCGAGTTCTGGGCACTCCAGAACCTCGCGTTCGCGGCGCTTCTACGGGACGAGCACGACGTCGCTGCCGGCCTTCTCGAAGAGGCGCTCCGGCTGGCGCGCGAACTCGGCGAGCGCGACCAGAACGCGGCGTACTGCCTGCTCGGTGCAGCTGCGATTGCGGCGGCCCGCGCCGACTGGTCGACGGCGGCGAGGCTGCTTGGCGCCGAGGCCGCGATCATGGATGCGATCGCCGCACGCTCGGAGCCGGTGGAGGATCGCGTCAGAGCGGACATCTCCGCCGCCGTCGAGGCAGGACTCGGCGAGACGTTCGGTGCCGAGTGGGCCACGGGACACGACGTCGACGTCGAGACCGCGTTCGCGACGGCGTTCGAGGCGTTGCAGCTTCGATCCGGGTCGTCGTCCTAAGACATCGTCTGTCGCCGCTCGAGGGCGGCGCTCTTGATTTCCCGCGTGAGCGGTGTCATCAATGGTCGTCCTGCGGCGAGAGGCGTGATGGGGTTGACCGGCTGGAGACGGCGATGGTCATCTGAGGGAGACCGGGCTCGCCGCGCCCGCATCTCGAACGCCGGCGGCGCGACAGCCACGCTTGGGCTGGCGGCCGCCTTCGCGTTCGGGCTCGTCTCCGCCCCGGCCGCCGCGCCCGCCTGCACGCGCACCTGGGACGGCGGCGCCGGCACGACCGTCTGGAGCACAGCCGCCAATTGGAGCCCCGACGGAGTCCCGGCCGCCACCGATCACGTCTGCATTCCCGCCGGGGCCACGGTCGTGCACAGCACCGGGAGCTCGTCCGTCCTCACGATCCAGAGCGCCGGTCGGTTGACCCTGTCGTCCGGGACACTCGCCCTGACGGACACCGGCAACGATTCGAGGGTCGCGGACTTCACGCAGTCGGGCGGGACGTTGGCGGGGGCGGGGGTGTTGCGGGTGGAGGGTGTGTTGCGGTGGACGGGTGGTTTCCAGGTGGATGCGGGGCGGACGGTGATCGCGGTGGGTGGTAGCGCCGTGATCGATTCTGGCGGCGGCAACTCGGTCTTCCTCGAGGATGGCCGTCAGCTCGACAACGAGGGCACGCTCGACTGGGTCAGCGGCCACATCAGGCTCGGCTTTGCCTCGACGCCGGTGCGGATCAACAACAGCGGCCGCTTCCAGCTTGCCGACGGTAACTCGGTCTTCCGTTGGACCGGCGCTGGTCTCGATCCGCAGCTGCACAACCAGGTGGGCGGTCTGATGATCAAGGCCAACGGCGTCAGCGCCACCACCGTCAACGTCCCCTACGACAACGACGGCACCCTC
>DATMEO010000094.1:0-21625 GCA_035556515.1 Gaiellaceae bacterium | reverse complement strand
GTCGCCGATCGTGGCGCCGGAGCCGTAGACGATGTTGATGACGCCGTCCGGCAGCCCCGCCTCGCGCAGGATCTGCAGCGTGTAGTGGGCCGAGAGCGCGGCCGTCGATGCCGGCTTCCAGATGACGGTGTTGCCCATCAGTGCCGCCGAGCCGCTGAGATTGCCGCCGATCGCGGTGAAGTTGAACGGGCTGACCGCGAAGACGAAGCCCTCGAGCGGCCGGTACTCCATCCGGTTCCAGACCCCGGCCGAGGAGACCGGCTGCTCCGAGTAGATCCGGAGCATGAACTCGACGTTGTAGCGCCAGAAGTCGATCAGCTCGGCGGCCGCGTCGATCTCCGCCTGGTGGGCGGTCTTCGACTGGTTCAGCATCGTCGCCGCCACGAGCGTCGAGCGCCACGGGCCGGCGAGCAGCTCGGCCGCGCGGAGAAAGACGGACGCACGCTCCTCCCAGGAGAGACGCGACCAGTCCGAGTGCGCCTCGCGGGCGGCGGCGATCGCCTGCTGGACGTGCTCGGGGCCGCCCTTGGCGACGTCGGCGAGGACGTGCTCCTTGCGGTGCGGCATCACCGCCTGGGTCGTCTCCTTCGTCTCGACCTCCTGGCCGCCGATCACCATCGGGATCGCGATCCGCTCGCGCTCCATCTGGGTCAGGCGGACGCGCAGCTCCTCGCGCTCGGGGGTGCCGGGCGCGTAGGTCTTGACCGGCTCGTTGACCGGCGCAGGAGGGCGGAAGATGCCGGGGGCGCTCACGTCCCCGGCCGCTTTCCGCTCCCGCCCGGCGGAGCCGGGCTCCGCGGCAGGCTGACGCCGCTCGCGGCGCGCGAGCGACGTCCCAGGAACGCGAGCAAGCTCACGGGCCGATTGTAGAGTCGGCATCGATGCGCGTGACGCGGCATCCCTACGAGATCGCCGGCTGGGGAGTGGGGGAGCTCTGGATCGGCGACGGCGATGTCGTCGTCGCCCACGACCCGCCGACGCCGGGCGTCAGCTTCGTGGGGGCGGTACGCCAAACGACCGCCGTAACGTCCCCCAGGGGCACCCCGGGTGTCCCTACTGAAACGCTATCGAGGAAATCGTCGCGCGAGAGCAACGGATTCGTGCCGGATCTGCTCCAACGTCTCCACAGCTACTTCGCCGGCGAGCGGGTTTCGTTCGCCGACGTTCCGCTCGACGAGGACTGGACGACCCCGTTCCAAGCCGCCCTCGCCGCCGCGCTGCGGAGCGTTCCCTGGGGCGAGATCGTCAGCTACGGCGAGCTCTCCACCCTTGCCGGCCGCTCCCGCGCAGCGCGGGCAGCGGGCACCTTCTGCGCCGAAAACCGCTTCTCCCTCTTCGTCCCCTGCCACCGCGTCGTCTCCGTCGGCGGCATCGGCGGCTACGGCTCGCTCGGAGTCGAGTACAAGCGACGCCTGCTCGCGCTCGAGGGCACGAGGTTCGATGGCGCTCTCTGACGAGCTCCGCTCCGAGCTGGCCGCGATCGCGCCCGATCGCGGTTGCTGCCGCCTCGCCGAGGTCTCGGCGCTCTTCCACTCGGCTGGCAGCGTCCACCTGCGCGGTCGCGGCCGGGTCGCGCTCCATCTCGACGTCGCCACTTCGGGAGTTGCCCGCCGGGCCTTCTCGCTGCTGCGACAGCTCGGAATCCGCTCCGAGATCCGCACGTACCGCCGCCACTCGTTCGATCGTGCGACCCGCTACCAGCTGCACGTCAGCGGCGACGACGCGGCGCTCGCCACGCTCGTCGAGGCGGGCGTCCTCGACCCGCGCCACGCCCCGCTGGAGCGGCCGCCAAAGCGCGTCGTCGGCCGTTCGTGCTGCCGTGGCGCGTACCTGCGGGGAGCGCTGCTGGGCGGCGGCTCGCTCTCGGGTCCGCGCTCGCCGCATCTGGAGCTGAGGACGACCTCGCTCGAGGGCGCCGAGTTCCTCAGGTCCGTCGCCTCGGCCGACGACGTGCGCCTCGGCGTGCTCGACCGGGGCCGCCACGCCGTCGCCTACGCGAAGGGGCTCGATGCGATCGAGTCCGTGCTCACCCGCGCGGGCGCGACTGACACCGTGCTCGCCTTCGAGGAACGTTCGATCGTCGCGGCCGCCCGCGGTGAGGCGAACCGGCTCGCGAACGCCGATCACGCCAACCTCGTCCGGACGAGCCGCGCGGCGCAGCAGCAGCTCGAGGCCGTGCACGTTCTGCAGCGAGAGGGAACGCTCGAGCAGCTGCCGGACCGCCTGCACGAGGTCGCCCGCCTGCGGCTTCGCTATCCCCAGCTGCCGCTGCGAGAGCTGGCTGCAAAGTGCGATCCCCCGAGCACGAAGGCATCTGTGCACCGACGGCTGAGAAAGCTGCAGGACCTCGCCTCGTCTCGACGCTGATTTTCGGGAGCGAAGCGACCCTTTAGGGGTCTTGGCGCGAACCGGGATCCCCACTCGGGGATCCCGGTTTTGATTGCGCCCTGAATTTAAGGAAAGGCGGGCCGGAGGGGGAGCTCCGAGGACGACCTCCCCCTCCGCTTGCCGAACTCCGGTGCCGCCGCCGAACGGGGTCTGAATTCGACGACGGACGAGTACGAACCCGCCGTCTCAAGACTACGACATTGCCTCTCGTGCGTCATCTCACATCCGTTCTCATCAGAGACAACGATGCGACGCCGCCGGACGCGGAACGGTAGGTTGCGAGGCGATGGAGACGGCCCTCGCAAGCCTCAAGGAGCGCATCGGCGAGATCCACGATCTCGACCGCACCTCCTCGCTGCTCGGCTGGGATCAGCAGGTGAAGATGCCGCCCGGCGGAGCCGGGGTGCGGGCGGAGCAGCTCGCGACGCTCGAGCGGGTGGCGCACGAGGCGCTCACGTCCGACGAGATCGGCCGACTCCTCGACAAGCTCGCGACGCAGGAGGATTCGCTCGACTACGACTCGAACGAGGCGAGCCTGATCCGGCTCGTCCGCCGCGAGTGGGAGAAAGCGCGCCGCGTCCCGTCCGAGCTGCGCGCCGAGATGACCCGCGCCGCCTCGCTCGCGATGCCCGTCTGGGTGAAGGCGCGCCAGGAGTCCGACTTCTCGCAGTTCCTCCCTGCCCTGCGCTCGAACTTCGAGCTGCGCCGACGCTACGTCGAGTGCTTCGACGACTACGACGAGCCATACGACGTCCTCCTCGACGATTTCGAGCCGGGGATGAAGACCGCCGAGGTGCGGGCCGTCTTCGACCGGCTGAAGGAGGAGCAGGTGCCGCTCGTCGCCGCCGCCCGCGAGGAGGGCGATCGTCCCGTGCGTGGGGTCACGTTCCCGCTCGAGAGCCAGAAGGCGTTCGAGCTGAAGGTGATCGAGCGATTCGGCTACGACCCGTCGGAATGGCGGCTCGACACGGCGGTGCATCCGTTCGCGGCCTCGATCGCGATCGGCGACATCCGGCTGACGACGCGCTACTTCGACGACAACCTGGACGGCCTGTTCGGGACGATGCACGAGACGGGTCACGGTCTCTACGAGCACGGTGTCTCCCGCGAGCTCGAGCGGACGCCGCTCGCGCACGGCGCCTCGCTCGGCTTCCACGAGTCGCAGAGCCGAATGTGGGAGAACATGGTCGGGCGCAGCCTTCCCTTCTGGCGCCACTTCTTCCCGCAGCTGCAGGCGACGTTCCCCGAGGCGCTCTCGGGCGCGTCGCTCGACGACTGGTACCGCTCCGTCAACTGGGTCGCCCCATCGCTGATCCGCGTCGAGGCGGACGAGGCCACCTACAACCTGCACATCATCCTCCGCTTCGAGCTCGAGCAGGAGCTGCTGGCCGACTCGATCGAGCTGGAGGAGCTGCCGGAGATCTGGAATCAGCGAATGCAGGACTATCTCGGCGTCGAACCGCCGAACGATGCCCTCGGCGTGCTCCAGGACATGCACTGGGCGGTCGGCGCGATCGGCTACTTCTCCACCTACGCGCTCGGGAACGTGATCTCCGGGCAGCTGTGGGAGAAGCTGACCGCCGAGATCCCCGACCTGCACGACCAGTTCGAGCAGGGCGAGTTCGGCGCGCTCGCCGGCTGGCTGCAGGAGAATCTCTGGCGCCACGGGCGCAAGTTCATGCCGCGGGAGCTGATCGAGCGGAGCACCGGCGGCGGCCTCGACCCCGAGCCGTACCTGCGCTATCTGCGCGGCAAGTACCCGCTCGCGGCTTAAACTCCGCCGCGGCAAACGACACGGGAGAGAAGACCGAATGGCGATTCGCGTAGGGATCAACGGCTTCGGCCGGATCGGGCGGAACTTCTTCCGCGCGCAGCTCGAGCGCAAGGCGGACATCGAGATCGTCGCGGCGAACGACCTCGGCGATGAGCAGACGATGGCGCACCTGCTCAAGTACGACTCGACGCTGGGGCCGCTCGACGGCGACGTCGAGGTGAAGGGCGGGGTCATCCGGGCCGGCGGCGAGGAGATCAAGCTGCTCTCCGAGCGCGATCCCGGCGCGATCCCGTGGGGCGACCTCGGCGTCGACGTGGTGCTCGAGTCGACCGGTTTCTTCACCAAGCGCGAGGGCGCCCAGAAGCACCTCGACGCCGGCGCAAAGAAGGTCGTCATCTCGGCGCCCGCCACCGATCCCGACATCACGATCGTGCTCGGCGTCAACGACGACACCTACGACGGGAACGCGCACCACATCGTCTCGAACGCCTCCTGCACGACCAACTGCGTTGCGCCGATGGCGAAGGTGCTCCACGACGCATTCACGATCGAGCAGGGATTCATGACGACGATCCACGCGTACACCGCCGACCAGCGGCTGCAGGACATGCCGCACGACGACCTTCGTCGTGCCCGCGCCGCGGCAATCAACCTGATCCCGACCTCCACCGGCGCCGCGCGCGCGATCGGGCTCGTGCTGCCGGAGCTGCAGGGCAAGGTCGACGGGATGTCGATGCGTGCGCCGGTGCCGACGGGCTCGGTCACCGATCTCGTCGTACGCGTCAGCCGAGAGACGAGCGCGGACGAGGTCAAGGACGCGTTCCGTGCCGCGGCGGCCGGCCCGCTGGCGGCCTACCTCCAGTACACCGAGGATCAGATCGTGTCGAGCGACATCCAGCGCTCCCCATACTCGTGCATCTTCGACAGCGAGTTGACGATGGTGAACGGGAGCATGGTCAAGGTCTTCGGCTGGTACGACAACGAGTGGGGCTACTCGTGTCGGCTGGTCGACCTGATCGGCAAGCTGCTCTAGGCCGTGCGCCTGCCGCGCTCGGTTCACGATGCCGATGTCGACGGCAAGTCCGTCCTCGTCCGAGCCGACCTGAACGTTCCGCTCGAGGACGGGAGGGTCGCCGACGACACGCGCATCCGCGCGGCGCTGCCGACCCTCGAGCTCCTGCTCGAGCGAGGGGGCGCGCGCGTCCGTGTCTGCTCCCATCTCGGCCGGCCGAAGGGCGATGACCCGGCCTACCGGATCGAGCCCGTGCGCGAGCGCCTGCGCTCGCTGCTCCCGGACGAGCGGATCGAGGTGCTCGAGAACACCCGTTTCGATCCCGGCGAGACGGCGAACGACCCGGGCTTCGCGGGGAAGCTCGCCGACAGCTGCGACCTCTTCGTCAACGACGCATTCGGTTCGGCGCACCGCGCCCATGCCTCCACTGTCGGCGTCGCCGAGCTGCTCCCCGCCTACGCCGGCCTGCTGCTGCTGGCGGAGCTGGAGCATCTCGGCCGACTGCTCGGCGACGTCGAGCGGCCGTTCCTGCTCGTCACCGGGGGCGCCAAGGTCGAGGACAAGCTCGGCGTGTTGAAGAACCTCGGCGGCCGCGCGGACGCGGTGCTCGTCGGCGGGAAGATGGCCGAGGAGCTACGCGAGGACAATCCGCTCTCGTTTCCGGTCGTGTTGCCGACAGACGTCGTCGCAGCGAGCGAGTTCGCCGAGGACGCCGAGACGCGGGTGGCGCCGTTCGACGCACTCCCGGGCGGCTGGCTCGGGCTCGACATCGGGCCGGACTCGCGAGACGACTTTGCGCAGCGGATCCGCGCGGCGAAGACGGTCTTCTGGAACGGGCCGATGGGGGTCTTCGAGTGGCAGCCGTTCGCGGGCGGGACGAAGGCGGTGGCGGAGGCGGTGGCCGCGGTCGACGGCTACACCGTCGTCGGAGGGGGCGACTCGGTCCGCGCGGTCAATGAGCTGGGGCTCGACGACCACGTCTCCTGGGTCTCGACCGGTGGTGGCGCCTCGCTGGAGCTGCTCGAGGGCAAGGAGCTCCCGGGCGTCGCGGCCATTCCGGCCGCCTGACGGACCTGGGACGCGCCGCCGTCCGTAGACGGTGCATGGGGCGCATTTTCGTGACCGTCCTCGTCGCCGCGCTCGTCGTCGGGGCCGCCGACGCAGCGCGAGTGGTTGGCACCCGCGCCGGCGACGATCTGCGCGGGTCGGCACGCTCCGACGTGCTCCACGGCCTTGCAGGTGACGATCGGCTGGAGGGGGGTGCGGGGCGCGACGGACTGCATGGAGGCGAGGGGGTGGACCGTCTTATCGGCGGCACCGGCAACGACCTGCTCTACGCGGGACCTGGCGCCGACCGACTCGCCGCGGGCGCGGGAAACGACTGGGCCGACGGGTCGCTCGGCCGCGACTTCCTCTTCGGCGGCTCCGGTCGCGACGCGCTCTACGGCGGTCCAGGCGACGACGTCGTAGTCGGTGGCGACGGTGCAGACTTCCTCTTCGGGAACGCTGGCGCCGACGTTCTCGACGCACGCCGCGGGACGGGTACCGACATCGTCGACGCCGGTGACGGCGCGGATCGCATCTTCGCCTTGGATGGGAGAGTCGACGTCGTCCGTTGCCGGGAAGGTCGCGACTTCGTCCTCGCCGACAGGGTCGATCGGGTCTCGGCCTACGATTGTGAGGTCATCGACCGACGCCAGCTCTGAAGCAGGCGGGCCGTCGGACTAAGATCCGCGTCCATGCTCATCGCCGGCAACTGGAAGATGTTCAAGGGGCCGGGCGACGCGCAGGCGTTCTTCGACGACTTCGACGCCCCGGCCGGCGTCGACGTCGTCTTCTGCCCGCCGTTCGTGTCACTCGCCGCCGCGGTGGAGAGCGGCCGGACCACGTACGCCCAGAACGTTCACTGGGAGGAGAGCGGCGCCTACACGGGCGAGGTCTCGCCGACGATGCTGCTCGAGCTCGGCGTCGACGGCGCGCTGGTCGGCCACTCGGAACGGCGGCAGCTGTTCGGCGAGAGCGACGAGATGGTCGCGCGCCGCGCTCGCGCCGCTCTCGAAGCCGGGCTGGGCGTGATCGCGTGCGTCGGCGAGACGCTCGAGCAGCGCGAGTCGGGGGACACGGAGCTCGTGCTCAAGATCCAGGTCGAGGCGATCGCGTTCGCGGCCGGAGAGCACAAGCGGCTCCTCATCGCCTACGAGCCGGTGTGGGCGATCGGCACGGGCAAGACCGCGACGCCCGCGCTCGCCGAGGAGGCGCACGGCTTCATCAAGGGCCTGTTCGACAGACCGGTGCTCTACGGCGGCTCGGTCAAGCCCGAGAACGCAGCCGAGCTCCTTTCGCAGCCGTCGATCGACGGCGCCCTCGTCGGCGGCGCCTCGCTCGAGCCCGACTCCTTCGCAGCGATTTGCCGCGCCGCGTCGACCTCGTAACGCTCGTCGTCCTCGACGGCTGGGGCTGCGCGCCGGCCGGGCCGGGCAACGCCGTTGATCTCGCGACGACGCCGGTGTTCGACCGGCTCTGGGGCGAGTATCCGCACACGACGCTGAAGGCTTCCGGCGAGGCGGTCGGGCTTCCCGAGGGTCAGATGGGCAACTCGGAGGTCGGCCACCTGACGATCGGCTCCGGCCGGATCCTCTTCCAGGATCTGATGCGCGTGAACCAGGCGATTCGGGATGGGTCTCTGTTCGAGAACGCAGCGCTTCTAGCCGCGTTCGAGCGGGCCCGGGAGCGCGGCGGCGCCGTCCACCTGCTCGGCCTCGTCTCGAAGGGCGGCGTCCACTCGCACCTCGACCACCTGCAGGCGCTGCTCGAGCTCGCCCGCCGGCAAGGGATGGAGGAGCGAACCTGGGTCCACGCGTTCACCGACGGCCGGGATGTCTCGCCGCATGCGGCCGTGTCTGATCTCGCCGAGCTGCCGCCCGAACGGCTCGCGACCGTGGTCGGCCGCTACTACGCGATGGACCGCGACCGGCGCTGGGAACGGACGCAGCGCGCGCTCGATGCGCTGCTCCTGCGCAGGTGTACACCTACATCACCGTCGTCGGTCGCAACGGAAGTGCAACGCAACTATGACGCGGGCGTCACGGACGAGTTCTTGGAGCCGATCTGCGTCGGCGACACGCCCGGGATCCGTCCCGGCGACGCGGCGATCTTCTTCAACTTTCGCCCCGACCGTGGCCGCCAGCTGGCGCAGAAGCTCGTCGAGGCGGGCCACGACCTGACGACGATGACGCGCTACTCGGGCGAGCTCGACGTTCCGGTCGCGTTCGGCGAGCAGGTCGTCGAGGACACGCTTGCCCAGACGCTGAGCGGCGCGGGCGCGCGCCAGCTGCACATGGCGGAGACGGAGAAGTACGCCCACGTCACCTACTTCTTCAACGGCGGCGTCGAGCAGGAGTGGCCAGGAGAGACGCGGATCCTCGTCCCGAGCCCTCGTGACGTACCGAGCTACGACCACAAGCCGGAGATGTCAGCGCGCGAGGTTGCGGCGCGCTTCGCCGGCGAGATCGGGAACGGTTACCGATTCGCGGTGATCAACTTCGCGAACCCGGACATGGTCGGGCACACGGGCTCAATTCCAGCCGTCACCGCCGCGGTCGAGGTTGCAGACGAGTGCCTCGGCGTCGTGGTCGACGCAACGCACGCCGTCGGCGGCGTCTGCCTCGTTACCGCCGATCACGGCAACGCGGAGCAGATGCTGGAGCCGGACGGCGTCAGCCCGCACACCGCCCACACGACGAATCCGGTTCCACTCATCCTCACCTTGAGTGAGGTGACGCTAAAGTCGAGGGGAGAACTCTCCGATCTAGCGCCTACAGCCCTGCGGCTTCTGGGCTTGGACACACCGTCCGAGATGACGGGAGGCAGTTTGTGCGCATCGTCGTAAGCGCGAGCTTCCAATTTCCGATTCCGGCGCTATACTCCGGCCCACTTGTCGCTGCCCCAGCCTGATCTCGGCGTCCTGCGGAAGGCCCAGCGAGGAGATGAGCGAGCCTTCTCGCTCATCGTCCGTGCGTATGAGCTTCCTGTCTTCAACTACGTGCTGAGGCTCGTCGGCGATCGATCGCTGGCGGAGGATTTGACGCAGGAGGTCTTCATCCGTGTCTACCAGGGGCTGCCGAACTTCTCGCTTCGCTGCCGCTTCACGACCTGGCTCTTCCAGGTGACGAAGAACCGCGTCCTCGACGAGCTGCGCGCGCTCGAGCGGCGGCCACGCGCGGTCGTCAACCTCGAGGACATCCCGCCGCTCGAGGTCGTCGACGCGCCGTTCGAGCGGGTCGAGGCGATCGACGCCGTCTGGCGCGCGGTCGAGAACCTCAGCGTCGACCTGAAGATGGCGCTCCTGCTCCGCGACGTCGTCGGGCTCTCGTACACGGAGATCGCCGATTCGCTCGAGGTGACGCTCGCGACCGTCAAGTGGCGGATCTACAAGGCGCGCGAGGAAGTCCAGCTCGCGCTCGCCCGCGAGGGCATCACCTTCGGCACGACCGGCGAGCAGCCGGCCGAGCCCGCGCTCGTCTAGTCGGACTGCTCGCGCAGCCAGTCGGCGAGCTCCCGCGCGGCTTCCGCTGCCCCGTCGTCCGCATCGGGCGGCGTGCAGGAGATCCCCTCGACCAGCGCGTTGACGGAGCCGAGCAGCTCCTCCTGCAGGTCGGCCGGCACTGCGCCCTCGTTGATCGCCGCGATCGACTGGCGCTGGAGTGCGGCCGCGGCCCTTCGCCCGGCGCAGAAGTCCTCGCGCTCGAGGTGCCCTGCGGCTGAATCGGCGCGTGACGCGAGCGCGTCGGCACGCGGCTGCCCGAGGAGGCTCGGCTCCCCGCCGCAGCCGGCGGCGAGGAGCGCGAAACCCAGGACAAGCGTGCTACGCAGCGGCGTTGGCGTCTTCCTTCGCCGCGAGCTGCAGGCTGGCGGCCATCACGTCCTTCAGGTGCCGCTTCTGGATCGGCAGCTGCACCTTGACGAGGTCGCGCACGCCCGGATGCTTGGCCTGCTTGTTCAGCTCCTGGAGGACACCCCAGTGGCCGACCTCGCCGGCCTCGGCCATCGTCAGGAACTCGAACCCGTCCAGGTCGTCGGAGCCGCGCTCGAGGTAGGTCTTCATCATGTTCGCGCCCTTGGTCTTCACCGTGCGGGCCTCGGCGAGGATCTTGCTCTTCTTGCCGTTGATGCTCGCGGCGACGGCGGTGCCGTCCTTCTCGGCCTTCGCGGCCTCCTGGCGCATCGTCTTCAGCTGCTTGCGCAGCTTTGCGTCCTTGGTCAGCTTCTCCACCCGCTCGGTCGCGGCCTGTGCGGCCATCGCGAGGCCGATCACCTCGCCGAGCTTGGTCTCCATGTTCGTCAGTTCCGCCATATTGCTCCGTTCCGTGTCGGGGTCGGGCTAGATGCCGTACTCGAGCCGCGCCGCCAGAGCCTCGGGGAGACCCAGCTCGCGCAGCTCGCCTTGCGTCTGCTCGACCGGATATTCGGTACGCCGGAAGGTTGCCCAGCCTGTCTCAAAGTCAATCTCGAGCCACGCCGCCCGCGGGTCGCCGTCGCGCGGCTGGCCGACCGAGCCCGGGTTGAGGAGGCGCCGCAGCGTGCCGAGCTCGAGCCGCGTCCCGGCCGGGGCCGGCTCACCGCGCAGGTCGCCGCCGTCCGAGATCTCGAGCGCAACATGACTGTGGCCGACGAGTACGAGCGGAGCCTCGGTCAGCGCGAACGCGCTCGCGGCGCTCTCGTCGGAGAGCACGTAGTCCCACACCGGATCGCGCGGACTGCCGTGGAAGAGCTCCGCTCCCGGCGCCGCAGCCCGCGGTTGCAGCGTGCCGAGAAACCCCCGCGCAGGCTCGTCGAGAACGGTCTGCGTCCAGCGGGCGGCCGCCGCAGCCTCGCCGGCGAACGCGTCGATCGGAATCTTCCCGAGCACGACCAGGTCGTGGTTGCCCGCCAGGCAGATCGCGGCGCGCTCCTGCAGCAGCGCTGCGCACTCGTTCGGTTTCGGGCCGTAGCCGACGAGGTCGCCGAGGAACCAGATCGCGTCGAAACGGCCTGCGTCGACCTCGCCCAGCACCGCATCGAGCGCGTGCAGGTTCGAGTGGACATCGGAGAGAACCGCGATCCGCACCGAGCGCTACGAGTTGCGGGGAGGCGCTTCGGGCAGATCCTGGATTCCGCGCACGGTGGCGTACTTCGACCAGGAGTCCTGGAGCGCGTCGAGCAGCTCCTTCGCGAACTTCGTCGACATGTTGACCCGGGAGACGACGATCCCGGGGACGTCGCCCTCGGAGACCTCGTGATCGATCCGCGCGAACGTGACCGTGAACTCGTACTCGGAGAAGGAGATGTTCGCGAAGTTCGCGTACGTGCCGGCGAGGTGCTTCTCGTCGATCTGGATGTTGAGCTGCCGCTCCTGGCCGGGGTCGTCCTCTTCCACGCCCGTACAGTAACGGCGTGGAGACGACCCTGGAGACGCATGGCGGCTGAGGCGATCGAGCGGCTCGAGGCTGCGCTCGGCGAGGCGGCGGGAACCGAGGTCGCGCTCGAGCGGCCGAACGACGCCGCGCACGGTGACTACGCGACGAACGTGGCGATGCAGCTCGCCGGCGCGCGCCGGCAGGCCCCGCGCGCGATTGCGGAGGGGCTCGTCGAGCAGGTTGTCGCGCTGCCGCAGGTGGAGCGCGCCGAGGTCGCAGGCCCCGGTTTCGTCAACCTCTGGCTGGCGCGGGAGTGGTACCGGGACGCGCTCGCGGAGATGCTGGCGGCCGGCGACGCATATGGCGGCGGCTCGGCGGCGGCGAAGGAGCGGATTCAGGTCGAGATGGTCTCGGCGAACCCGACCGGCCCGATCACGGTCGCCTCGGCCAGGAACGGCGCCTACGGAGACTCGGTCGCGCGGCTGCTCGCCTTCGCCGGCCACGAGGTCGAGCGCGAGTACTACTACAACGACGCCGGCGCCCAGATGGACCGGTTCCGGGCGTCGGTCGAAGCGCGGCGGCGCGGGGAGGAGCCGCCGGAGGACGGCTACCACGGCGACTACGTCGCCGAGCTGGCGCAGCTACCCGACGACCCGGTCCCTCAGATGCTGAAGAGGATCGAGGCGACGATGGAGCGCTTCCGGATCCACTTCGACTCCTGGGGGCTCCAGAGCGAGCTCGAGCAGCGTCTCTCCGAGTATCTGCCACGCCTCGACACCTACGAGAAGGATGGCGCCGTCTGGGCCCGCTCGTCTTTCTACGGGGACGACGACGACCGGGTGCTGATCCGGTCCGAGACGGGCGCGTCGACCTACCGCGCCGCCGACGTCGTTTACCTCGCCGACAAGCTCGATCGCGGCTTCGCGCGGGCGCTGTACGTCCTCGGCGCCGACCATCACGGGACGCGCAACTGGTACGCGGCCGTCGCGCGAATGCTCGGGTACGACCCGGACCGGGTCGAGGTGCTCCTGTACCAGCTCGTCCACCTGACCAGGGGTGGGGAGGCGGCGAAGATGTCGAAGCGGCGCGGCGATGTCGTCTTCCTCGACGAGCTTCTGGACGAGGTCGGCGTCGACGCGGCCCGCTGGTACCTCGTCTCGCGCGGCCCCGACCAGACGATCGAGATCGACGTCGACCTCGCGGCCGAGAAGACCGCGAAGAACCCGGTCTTCTATGTCCAGTACGCGCATGCCCGGATCGCGGGAATCCTCCGCAACGCCGAGGGCGGGACGCCGTCGGCCGAGCCGCCGGCCGAGCTCGCCGCCGAGGAGCGCGACCTCGTCAAGCGGCTCGCCGAGTTCCCGGCCGTCGTCGCCGAGGCGACCGAGCGGCGCGGCCCGCACGCGATCCCGAACTACGCGATCCGCGTCGCCGACGACTTCCACCGCTTCTACACACGGCACAAGGTGCTCGGCTCGGACGCCGAGCCCTTCCGGCTCGGCCTGATCACGGCGACGAAGGCCGTGATCGCGCGCTCGCTCGACCTGATCGGGGTCGAGGCGCCCGAGCGAATGTAGCGGTCAGCTCGGATAGCGGTTGGACTCCTGCAGCACCCAGGTGTTGCCGTCGGGGTCGCTGAAGTCCGCGAACGAGTTGTAGTCGCTGTGCCCGGGGTCGACTCCCGGCTGCCAGCCGTCAGGCGTCATGTGCCGGATCTCACTGACCTCGACGCTGCGTCCGACCAGCTCGGCGCGCGCGGCCTCGATGTCGGTGACGACGAGGTGGGTGCCACGGTAGGAGCCGGGGGCGGCCTCGGTGATCCCGATCCCGAACGTGACCGAGCACGCCGAGCCGGGCGGGGTGACCTGGACGACGCGGAACTCGTCGTTCGGCTGATGGTCGACGTCCAGCTCGAAGCCGCACGTCCCGACATAGAACTCCTTGGCGCGGTCGACATCCGTGACGGGGATCAGCACGAGCTCGAGCTTGAAGTCCATCCTTCGGCCTCCTTGGTGACGTCGGTCGCAGTGCCGCGAGCATAGGATTCGCGGCGCGTGAGCGCCGAAGCCCCCGACCGCAACCTCGCCCTCGAGCTCGTCCGCGTCACCGAAGCGGCCGCTCTCGCGGCGTCAGGCTGGGTCGGTCGCGGCGAGAAGGAGAAGGCCGACGGCGCCGCCGTCGACGCGATGCGGCTCGTGCTCGACACCGTGCGGATGAACGGAACGGTCGTGATTGGCGAGGGAGAGAAGGACGAGGCGCCGATGCTCTACAACGGCGAGGAGGTCGGCGACGGCAGCGGCCCCGCGGTCGACGTCGCGGTCGACCCGCTCGAAGGGACGCGCCTGACCGCGCTCGGCCAGCCGAACGCGATCGCGGTGATCGCCGTCGCCGAGCGCGGAACGATGTTCGACCCAGGCGCCGCGCTCTACATGGACAAGATCGCCGTCGGGCCGGAGGCGGCCGGCGCGATCGACATCAACGCCTCGCCGAGCGAGAACGTGCGCGCCGTCGCGAAGGCGAAGGGGCTCGACGTCAGCGAGGTCACCGTCGTCGTGCTCGAGCGCGACCGCCACGAGGACCTGATCCGCAAGCTGCGCGAGTCCGGCGCGCGCGTGAACCTGATCCGCGACGGCGACGTTGCGCCCTCGATCGCCGCCTCGCAGGCCTTCACCGGCGTCGACATGCTGATGGGGATCGGCGGCACGCCCGAGGGCGTCATCGCTGCCGCCGCGATCAAGTGCATGGGCGGCTCGATCCAGGGCAAGCTCTGGCCACGCAACGACGAGGAGCGGCAGAAGCTGCTCGACACCGGCTACGACATCGACCGGGTGCTGACCACCGACGACCTCGTCTCCGGCGAGGACGTCTTCGTCGCCGCCACCGGCGTCACGAGCGGCGCGCTGCTCCGGGGCGTCCGCGTCAGCGGCCAGGGGGTCGAGACCGAGTCGATCGTGATGCGCTCCCGCTCCGGCACCGTGCGGCGGATCGCCGCCTATCACCCTTCCGAGAAAGTCCGACGCTTGATGAAAGGAGAACGCGATGGGCGCCAATGAACTGCACGAGGTCGCAAAGGCCCTCGTGGCCGACGACAAGGGGATCCTCGCCGCCGACGAGAGTTCGGGGACGATCGAGAAGCGCTTCGACTCGATCGCGCTCGAGTCGACCGAGGAGAACCGGCGCGCTTACCGCGACATGCTCTTCACGACGCCGGGGCTCGAGGACTCGGTCAGCGGCGTCATTCTCTTCGACGAGACGCTGCGGCAGAGCTCGGCCGACGGGACGCCGTTCGCGAAGCTGCTCGCCGACAAGGGGATCATCCCCGGGATCAAGGTCGACACCGGCGCAAAGGACCTGGCCGGCGCGCCGGGCGAGAAGGTGACGGAGGGCCTCGACGGCCTCCGCGAGCGGCTGCAGGAGTACAAGAGCCTCGGCGCGCGCTTCGCCAAGTGGCGCGCCGTGATCACGATCGGTCAGGGGATCCCGACGGCGTACTGCATCGAGGCGAACGCGCACGCCCTCGCCCGGTACGCGGCGCTCTGCCAGGAGCAGGGGCTCGTCCCGATCGTCGAGCCCGAGGTCCTGATGGATGCCGACAACGACATCGAGGCCTGCTACCGGGCGACGAAGCGGACGCTCCACAAGACCTTCGACGAGCTCTACCACCAGCGCGTCGACCTCGCGGGGATGCTGCTGAAGCCGAACATGGTCATTTCCGGCAAGGGCTCACCGGCGCAGGCAAGCGCGCAGGAGGTGGCCGAGTGGACGATCCGCTGCTTCCGCGAGACCGTGCCGGCGGCGGTGCCGGGGATCGTCTTCCTCTCCGGTGGCCAGGCCGACGAGCAGGCGAGCGAGAACCTGAACGCGATCAACTCGCTCGGGCCGCAGCCCTGGGTCCTCTCCTTCTCCTACGGCCGCGCGCTGCAGGCGCCCGCGCTGAAGGCGTGGGGAGGGTCGGCGGACAACGTCGAGGCGGGGCAGTCGTTCCTGGCGCTGCGGGCGCGGTGCAACAGCGCCGCGGTCGCGGGCCGCTACTCCGCCGACATGGAGGAGCTCGCCCGCTCGAGCTGAGAACCGCTTACCTGTCGAGCAAAGCGCGGTCGTAGAAGGCGACGACGCGGCGCTCGTACTCGGCCGGCTGCGCTTTCAGGCCACCGGTGTGCTCCGCGCCCGGCACCTTCCAGATCTGCTTCGGCTGGCCGGCGGCCGCGTAGTACTTCGGCTGCCTGATGTCCTCGCCGCCCATACCCGGGTCGGCCCAGATCAGGAAGACCGAGCGCGGGGCGATCTCGGCGATCCGCTCGACGATCGGCGGCGGTGGGCCCTGGTTCGAGAAGACGGCGACCGCGGTGCCGAGTGTGGCCCAGACGGGCTCGAACGCGCGATCCGCACCCGTCAGGTCGACCTCGCCTGCCGGGAAGCCGGCGCCTTCGGAGACGATCGCCTTGAAATCGGTCGACTGGGCAGCCGCCTCGATCAGGATCTCGCCGCCGACGGAGAATCCGAAGCCGCCGATGCGGTTGTCGTCGACGTCCGCGCGGGTCTTCAGGTACTCGGCGCCCGCAATCAGGTCGCGGTCGCCCGCCCAGCGGACGGTGTCGCCCTCGCTCGTGCCCTGGCCGCGCGGGTTCAGGAGCAGGACGCCGTAGCCGTGCCGGATCAGCATCCGGGCTTCGGCCGATCGGGTCGCGCCGGGGAAGAGGACCACCGCGGCGCGGTTCTTGGAGGGGACGTACGAGCCGGTCAGCTCGAGCGAGTCGCTCGTGGTGACGGTGACGGTCTCGTACGGGACGCGAAGATCGGGCTCGACGACGCCGCGGCCCGTGTGCGTGTAGGTGTAGGCAAAGCCGACGGGGAAGACCACCATCGTGAAGACGGCCAGCGCGATCGGGACGGACGCGACCAGCGTCAGCCCGCGGCGGAGCACGGTGCGGCGGCGGGATCCGTAGGAGCGGCGGGATTTCCAAAGCACGACGAGCCCGGTGGCGGCGAGCACGACGCCGGCGGCGATCGTGAGTGGGCCTGTCGTGTAGTGATCGCCGGACGCCTCGCCCTGGGCGAGCCAGTAGGCGCTTGGAATCCCGAACGCGATCCCGAGGGTGCCGAAGGTAAGCGCGAGCGCTGCGCGTAGGCCGGCGCGCACACGGAGGTAAAGCGCGGCGACGACGGCGAGGATGCCGATCGGCACGAACCCGCTGACGAGATGGTCGAGCGGCGAGGTGCCGGGCTCGGGCTGGAGGAAGTTGTCGTCCGCGACATGGAGGGCAATGGCACCGAGGGCGACCGTGGCGACGCCGCGCTCGGTCCTGGCGAACCGGGTGGCGCGCGCGACGATCGACTCGCGGACGACGGGCGCGGGGAGGGCGTGGGGACTCGATGTCATGCACCGAGGCTCGCAGCCGGCGGGCGGTGGTACAACGCGGCCTACAGGCGTCTGGCGGTGCGGCCAGCCGTACGGTCAGACGTAGCGGCCCATGCCGCCGGCGACGTCGATCGAGGCGCCTGTGATGTAGCTCGCCCGCTCGCTGAGCAGGAACGCAACCAGGCCCGAGACCTCGTCCGGCATCCCGAAGCGCCCGAGCGGGACCTCCTGCTTGGCGAACGTGTCGAAGAACTCGTCGCGTGGCTGCTCCGGGGCTCGCCTCCGGTGGATGTTGTCCCACTGCGGCGTGATCACGAAGCCGATGTTGACGCCGTTGACGAGGATGTTGTCCTTCGCCACCTCGAGCGCGAGCGTCTTCGTGAACGAGTTGCCGGCGGCCCGGTTCACGGAGGTCGCGAAGAAGGTGGGGTCGGGGTAGCGCGAGTAGACGGCGCCGATGTTGACGATGCGCCCGCCGCCGGCCGCGCGCATGTGCGGGAGCACCTCACGGCAGCACCGGATCAGCGAGAAGACCTTCACGTCGTAGTCGGCGGCCCAGTTCTCGTCGTTGAGCGCTTCGAAGTTGCCCGGATGCGCGCCGCCGGCATTGTTGACGAGGAAGTCGATCCCGCCGAGCGTCTCGGCCGAGCGCGCGACGAAGTCACGCACCTGCTCGGGATCGGTGACGTCGGCCGCCTGCGCATGGACGGCACCCACCAGCTCGGCCGCGGCGAGGACCTCCTCTTCGTTCCTGGAGCAGATCGCGACGCGTACGCCCTCGCCGGTGAGCTCCTGCGCGATCGCGGCGCCGAGACCCTTCGACCCTCCGGTGACGAGCGCGCGGCGTCCTTCGAGCCCGAGCTTCACTTCTGGCGGAGGTAGGCGTCGGAGCCGTCGAGCCAATCCTGCCGCGGCGGGCAGAAGATGTCGACATCCAGCGTCGTCTCCAGGGCCTCGGCCTTGTGCGGCAGCCAGGAGGGGAGGTGAAGCACCTCGCCCGCGGCGACGTCGACGACCTCGGACCCGTCCTCACCCAGCCAGAAGCGCAGCTTGCCCTCGAGGATGTAGGTCAGCTGCTCGTTCTCATGCGAGTGCTGCGGAACGACGCAGCCCTGCTCGAGGAAGACCTGCGCCAGCATCATCCGCTCAGTCGAGATCAGCCGGCGCGCCAGGTCCGGCTTCAGCGGCTCCTTCGGCAGCTCGTCCCAGCGGTAGCGCGTCGCGCGGGGAGTGCTCACAGGAGCGACCCGAGCCGCTCGATCCCCTCGTCGATCTGCGCTTCGTCGACGAGGCTGAACGAGAGCCGCACCGTGTCGGCGCCGCGGCCGTCGGGGAAGAACAACGTGCCCGGCACGATCCCGACGCCCTGCTCGACCGCTCGCCGCGCCAGGCCGACCGAGTCGGCGCCAGGGAGCGTCAGCCACGAGAAGAAGCCGCCATGCGGCGTCGTCCAGCGCGCCCCCGCCGGCAGCGAGCGCTCGAGCGCCGCCAGCAGGCGCTCGCCCTTGCGCCGGTAGAGCGCCCGCGACAGCACGAGCTGCTCGTCGATCCAGCCGCGCCGGGCCGACTCCTCGAAGAGCCGCTGGCCGAGGGCGCCCGCGCACTGGTCGGTGAGCTGCTTGGCGGAGACGAGGCGCGCGGCGATCTCCGCCGGTCCGACCGCCCATCCGAGCCGGACACCCGGACAGAACGTCTTCGACGTCGTGCCCGCCTGGACGACGACGTCCGGGGCGAGGCCCCAGAGGCTCGGGAGCATCTCGTTGCTGAAGCCGAGCTCGCGGTAGGCGACGTCCTCGACGATCAGGAATCCGTATCGGCGTGCCAGCTCGACCAGGGGCGTGCGCCGCTCGGCTGCGAGGCTCACGCCCGCCGGGTTCTGGTGGTCGGGAATCGTGTAGACGAGCTTGGGCCGCAGCCCGCCTGCTAGCTGCCGCTCCAGCTCGTCGACCTGCAGCCCCTGCTCGTCGAGCGGGACGGCGACGAGCTTCGCCTCGAAGCTTCGAAACGCCTGGATCGCGCCGAGATACGTCGGGCCCTCGACGACGACGAGGTCGCCCGGGTCGAGGAGCGACTTCCCGAGCAGCTCGAGCGCCTCGATTGCGCCGCTCGTGACCAGCAGCTCGTCCTCGGCAGGTCGGCGGCCCTGCAGCGTCTCGAGCCGGTCGGCGAAAGCGTCCAGCGGCCCGGCCAGCCCACGCGTCGGCGCGTACTGGAAGGCGCTCAGCTCGCCCGCGGCGACGAACTCCTGGAGCAGGGTGGAGACGCGCTCGCGCGGGAAGGTCTCCGGGTCGGGGAAGCCGCCGGCGAAGGAGATCACGTCGGGCATGCCGAGAAGCGCTAGGACGGAGGCGATTCCCTCGCCGACATCGCCGCGCGTCCGCGTCGCGGCGAGAGCCTCCCACCGTCCCGTCTCCGGCGTCACCGTCACGCCGCCAATCCTACGCCTGAGTCTCTAGCAGAGCCGCGTGAGCCGCCCGGTGTCGACGTCGTACAGGAAGCCGCCGACGCGGAGTTGCGTCAGGTACGGCCACGATCGCACCCGCTGCACGTCGTCGCGGACGGTCTGCTCCTGGTCGCTCGTGACGAGGAAGGCGAGGCTGCGGGTGTCCGGCCCGCCGGCGTCGGCGACGGCCTCGTGGACGTCTTCCTCCTCGCCGGCCGCCATCCGGCATTTCGTGTGGGCGACGATCATCGCGCGGTCGACGCCGAGCAGGTACGACGCGAGCACGAGTGTGCGGAGGACGTCATCGGTGACGCGGGCGCCGGCGTTCCGGAGGATCTTCGCGTCGCCGGGATCGAGGCCGAGCATCGTCAGCGGCTCGATCCGCGAGTCCATGCAGGTGAGGACGGCGAGCCCGCGCGCCGCGACCGGCTCGAGCCCTTCGAGCCGGAAGCCGTGCGCATAGGCCTCGTTGGCGGCCAGCACGTCGTCGAACGTCTCATCGCCGGCCACGGGAGGATCGTAAGCGACGAGCCGCGGCGCCTACGTAGGTACACGCGCCGGAGAAGACAGGTAGCCGGCACCGATGACGCTCGGACGGCGCCGTCTTAGCGTCCTCCGCGACCCGCTGACAAACCAAGGAGGACTTCGATGACGACAAGCCCGACACGCCTGATCCTCGCCTGCGTGCTCGTCCTGGCGGTGTGTGGCCTCGGCGCGGCTGCGTCCGCGCACGCGGGGCCGCCGGCTGCGCCGCAGACCGAGCCGGGAGATCCGCTCGATCCGCGGACGTACGCTCCGGAGAGCAAGCCGTTCCTCGCCGTCGATGCGACCGGCGTTCAGAAGTACGCCTGCCAGGCGAACGGCGCCTGGCTGTTCACGGACCCGGTTGCCGCTCTCTACAAGGACGGCGCGCGGAAGCCGACCGGCAGCCACTACCTGAACTTCGCCACGGGCCGCCCCGTGTGGGAGCTCCAGGACGGCAGCACCGTCGAGGCTGCGCGGAAGGCGTCGGCGCCCGCCGGCGCTGGGAACATCCCGGCGCTGCTCCTGGAGGCTGTGGTGACGACCGCCGGTTCCGACGGGGACCGCCTGGTCAAGACAACGTGGGTCCAGCGGCTGAACACCTCCGGCGGCGTCGCTCCGGCCGGAACGTGCACGCCCGGCGACACGATCGCCGTCCCGTACACCACGGAGTACATCTTCTGGACGTCGAAGTCGGCCGGCTAGGCGAGACCGACGACTGACCGGGGGTCAGGTCTTGTTCTCGTGCGATGGGACATGTCCGGATGCTGCGAAGCACGACCTGACCCGGGTCTCTCTAGTCGGCTATGACCATGTATCGGAGCGGCACGCCTTCGAATTCGGCGCGCTGAGGCGCCTTGTCGGTTGCAGCTGCCTCGACGGTCCCGCGAGCTTGCGGCGGACGTACCGCGACGATGATCTCGTCCGCTGGAAACGTCGCGAGAGCATCACGGATGGCGAGCTCGATATTTGCTTCGCCGGCCACAGCGTCGACGGTCTCCCCGGGTAGGTCTTGGGCCGTGCGTTGGGCGGTAGCCTCGGCCTCGCTGAAGGCTTTCTCGTCGTTTGCGAGCCAATCGAGCACGCCTTGCCGAACCACCGGCACCACGACCTTGATCGTGTCCGCCGCGCCAACCTGGGCTCGCAGCACGTCTTCTGCGTGGTCGACCGTGCTAACGACGAGGACGTTTCGGCTCACGGGCCATCTCCTACGTGGTCTTCGGCGTCTTCGGCTTTCGGTCTCGCAGCCGCCGTTGCAGCGCGGGCCAAAGCACTGACCACAGCTTCCGGCCAAGCCAAAGGATCACCACGGTGCGGAGCCGGAACATCGAGACGCTTCTACACCCGGCCGCAAAGCGGCAAACACTCGGGTAGGGCGACCGAGCGGCTGCCGTGCCCTGTCTCAGTCGACTCAGCCGCGACCAGCGGCTGCCTCGACCGACGCGCCGGCAGTGTTCGCGACCTCGCGATATCGAGCGATGCTCGTAGCGATCGACCAGATCACGTGCGCAAGGACGCCAGAAAAGAACCCGAAGCCAACGGCGCTGTCTTCGCCGGTGCCGGCGATGAGTGTCAGAAACGTGACGAGGAAGGAAATCGCCCCGAGCAGTGCGACGACGGCGGCCCAGCGCGGAAAGACTCCGCTGCGCAGTGTCAGCAGGCCAGCAGCCATGAGCAACGTCGCAAAGCCCATTGCGGCGACCAGGAAGGGGCCGGCAGACGCAGTGGTCAC
>DATMEO010000093.1:0-14943 GCA_035556515.1 Gaiellaceae bacterium | reverse complement strand
TGTGGCGACCGCGCCGGACGGCTCGTTGCCACTGTCGACAACGGGCATGTCCTCGAGAAACGCCGGACGCTCGGCGGCGAGCCACTCCAGCGCCTCGGCGCACGGCGCGTCGAGCAGAAGCCGCCCACGGTCCAGGTAGAGCACGCGGTCGGCGAACGCGATCGCACGCGCGACGCGCTGCTCCGACAGCACCACCGTGGCACCGAGCTCCTTGGCGGCATCGAGGAACACCTCGGCGCCGACAGCGTCGAGCTGCGACGTCGGCTCGTCGAGCAGGAGCAGTTGCGGCTCGAGCGCCAGCGCCGACGCCAGGCAGACTCGCTGCAGCTCGCCTCCGGAGAGCTCGACCGTCTTCCGGCCCCAGAGGTGCAGCGCGTCGACCGATGCGAGCGCGCGCTCGACGCGCGGCCAGATCTGGGCGGGCGCGACGCCGAGGTTCTCGAGCCCGAACGCGACCTCGTTCGCGACAATCGTCATCACGACCTGGTCCTCCGGATCCTGGAAGACCGTCGCGACCGTGCCGGCGAGCGCGGCCGGGCGAGCCGTGCGCGTGTCGAGGCCCGCGACGACGACCCGGCCGGTGAAGCGGCCGCCGTGGAAGTGCGGCACGAGCCCGGCGAGCGCCCGCAACAGGGTCGACTTGCCGGAGCCGGAAGGGCCGAGCAGGGCGACGACCTCGCCGGGATCGAGCTCGAGCGAGACGTCCCGCAGCGCCGGCGGGGCCGCGGGGTACGCGAAGGACAGATCGACGACCGAGGCTAGAGCCACAGCGCCGCCACCATCACGAGCAGAGCCGCCGCAACGAGCGCGAGCCGGTCGCGAGTGCTCCACGGCGGCCGTGGCGCGCGGGTCGTGCCCGGCCGGCCGAAGCCGCGAGCCTCCATCGCCTCGGCCAGGCCGGTCGCGCGTTCGAGCGAGCCGGCCACGAGCGGCGACAGCAGCGTCGCGTAGCCGCTGACCCCTTCCAGCCGCACGCCTCTCCCCCGCACCGACTCGGCCAGCCCGACCGCGTCCCGCTCCAGCGACGGCACGAGTCGGGTCGCCAGCGCCACCGCGAGCGCCGACCGCCGCGCCCCGCCCGCCGCCGCGACGAGCCGGTCGTGATCGAGCAACAGCGCATACGCGGCGAAAGCGAGCCCGAGCGCCGCGAGCCGCAGCGCGTTCAGCGCCGCCTCGACGAGCTCAGTCGTGGTCACGTCGAGCGGTCCGAGCACCGGCAGGGTCGGCCCCTCCCAGAGGAGCGTCCCGTCGGGTGCCGACCAGAGAAACGGCGAGAGCAGGAGCACGCCGAGGCTGCTCGAGAGCACCCCGAACAGGTAGACGCCGCGGCGCTCGGCGGGTGCGCGCAGGCAGACCGCGAGCAGGACGGCGGTCAGCGTGGCGACGGCCCAGAGGCGGTCGGTCAGCAACGCGGCGGTGCCGGCGGCGGCGAGCAGGGCGGCTGCGGGGACCGGGCTCATCGCACCTCGTACCTGCGCACGAGGGCGGGATCGCCGCTGAGTGAGAGCTTGACCGGGTCGCCGGCGGTCTCGCCGAGCAGCTGGGCGGTCGCGCGATCCGGTCCGATGCGGAGCTCGAGCACGTTCGCATCGCCGGGAGCCGGCGTTCCGAGCGGCTCGATCGACGCGGCGCCGATGCTGCGGGCAAGGCGTGTCGCACGCGTTCGCGAGCCCTCGAAGCGAACGACGGCGGCGCGTGTCTTCCCGCCGTACCCGTGCAGGAACGGCTCCGGGAACGCGCCGACGACGACGCGCGCCTCTCCCTCCCGCTCCCAGCCGCGATAGTCGAACCACGCGACGTCGCCGTCGCGCAGTCGGTACGCAGACGCGCTCCGGTCGCCCTCATAGCCGTTGACGAACCAGAACCAGTCGCGCTGATCGTCGAGGCTGCCCGCGAGCCCGTCGATCGACTGCACGAAGCGCCCGCCGTAGCGCGTCTCGAGCTCGACCTTCGAGCCGAGGGCGCGCATCAGCGTCTGACCGGCGTCGACCTTCACGTCGAGGAGCAACTCTGCGCCACGGTCGCGCGTGACCCACAGCGTCGCCGTCCCCTCCTCCTCGCCGGCACCACCACAGCCGGCGAGGAGGACGAGGACGACGAGCGCGGCGAGCGCGCGCCGGATCACAGCTGGGCGTTCGACCGGATCGCGCCGGGCGCGGTCGCCCGGACGAGCCCCACGTGCTTGCCGATGCAGGCGCGGCCGTTCCGCGTCCTGAAGCGCTTGCCGTCCGCGGTCAGCGTCGCGGTGGCCGAGCGCGTCCGCTTGCCGGCGTCGGTGACCGACTGGACGACGTAGCAGTTGGCCGGGAGCCGCTGCAACTCGAGCGTCGGCGGGCCGCCGGCGGGGCCGAAGGTGGCGTAGTACCAGAGGACGACGTCGCCGTCCTTCAGCGTCACCTTGTCCGCGCCCACGGGCGGCGAGACGCCGTTCACCTTGAAGACCCAACCCGTGCTGGCCGAGGCCGGGTATTTGCCGATCTGGCTGACGTAGTCGCCGAAGGTCGCCGTCGTCATCCCGTAGTAGAACTCGCCGACCGTGCTGGCGGCGTCGAGGGCCTGGAGCGCGTTGTCGGCGGTCACGCGGGGCTGTGCGGGGCCGAAGATCGTCGTCGTCTTGCCTTCGACGCGGATCTTGACGTTGGCGGCGACCGCAGCCGGTGCGAGCGCGACCAGGAGAAGCACCGAGAGAGCGAAGAGTCTGCGAAGCACGAATCCTCCTTCCGCGAGGGGTTCGGATCTGGGAGCGACGGCGGGTCTTCTGACTCGGGGCTCCCCCTCCGCGGCCTTCCCGGCCTCTCGGCCAGTGGCACTTCCGCGTCGGGCGTCTCCCCTCACAGCGGCGGGACCGTCCCGGACTTGCACCGGGTTCCCTCACCGCGCTCCGTATGTGTGGGGCGGGAGCCTACCATGCTCCCGTGCCGACCTCCGCCGCGCTGCGCCTGTGGGCGCCGGTCGTCCTCTGGGCCGCCGTCATCTTCGCCTTCTCGGCCGTGTCCGACCTCGGCACGGGGCTCGGGACGTGGGATCTCGTGCTCCGGAAGATCGCCCATGCCTGCGAGTTCGCCGTGCTCGGCGGCCTGTTGTTGCGTGCGCTCCGCGACGAGCGCGCAGCACTGGCTGCGGGGATCGCCTACGCGATCTCGGACGAGGTGCACCAGCATTTCGTCCCGGGACGCGTCGGCTCGCCGGTCGACGTCCTGATCGACTCGGTCGGCGTCGCGCTCGGCGTCCTGCTCTGGCGGCGGTACGGGCGATGACGGTCGCGATCGAGCTCGACGTCCTCGGCGACACGCGGCCGCTCTGGCGCGACTGGCTCGCCGACGCCGCGCGGGTGCTCGAGGTCGACGGCCTGCCGGAGGACCGCGTCGCGGCGGCGGCGGAGCTGGACGCCCGCGGCGCCGGCAACTGGCGGACGCTGCTCGAGCGCTTCGCCGAGGATCGCGCTCCTGTCTACCTCCGTCCCGCGGCGGAGGTGAGCGCGACGCTGCGAGCGCTCCACGCCGACGGCGAGCAGCTCGTCGTCTTCACCGACGCACCGCTCGAGCTCGCCCGGATCGCCCTCGCCCAGCTCGGGGCAACGCGCAGGGTCGAGCGCGTCGAGGTGGGAAGCGGGCCGGTCGACGCGGACGTCGTGGTCAGGTCGCGCGCGGAGCTACTCCGGCTGCGTAGATCCGCCTGACGATCTCTTCGATCTCGGTCTCCTCGATCGCGACGTCCAGCAGCCGCGCCTGCGCGGCGACGGCGGCGATCAGCTCCGCCGCGCTCGTCTCGTCGCGGCGGAAGGCGAGCCACTGGCGCGGTCCCTCGACCTTCACGACCCGCGCGCCGGGGAGCTCGAGCGGCGGGGCTGCTTCCTCGAGATCGACGACGAGCGTTCGCTCCGGCCCGTGCTGCCGCCGCAGCTCGTCGAGGCCGCCGTCCCAGATCAGGTGGCCGTGGTCGATGATCAGCAGCCGCGAGCAGAGCCGCTCGATGTCGGCGAGATCGTGCGTCGTCAGCAGCACCGTGACGCCGCGCTCGCGATTGACCTCCCCCAGGAAGTCGCGCACCGCCGCCTTCGCGACCACGTCGAGCCCGATCGTGGGCTCGTCGAGGAAGACGATCTCGGGATCGTGCAGCAGCGCCGCCGTCAGCTCGCCGCGCATCCGCTGACCGAGCGAGAGCTGGCGCACCGGCGTGTCGAGAAACGGCGCCAGCGCGAGCACGTCGGTGAAGCGGTCGAGATTCTCGCGGTGGCGGGCCGCCGGGACGCGGTAGATGTGCCGTAGCAGGTCGAACGAGTCACGCAGCGGCAGGTCCCACCAAAGCTGCGAGCGCTGGCCGAAGACGACGCCGATCCTCCGCGCAAGCTCGACGCGCCGGCGCGAGGGGTCGAGGCCGGCGACGCGGATCCGGCCGCCGCTCGGCACGAGGATGCCGGTCAGCATCTTCACCGTCGTCGACTTGCCGGCGCCGTTCGGGCCGAGGTAGCCGACGATCGTGCCGCGCTCGATCTCGAAGCCGATTCCGTCGACGGCCGCGACCTCGCGGCGCTCGCGGCGCAGGAGGCCGCGCTTCACGCGCACGACGAAGCGCTTCTCAACCCCCTCGACCTGGATCACCGGCTCAGCCACCGGCGCTCCGGTAGTGCCGCACCGCGTTCTCCCAGACGACGCGTGCCACGAGCACGGTAAGCACGGCGACGAACGGTGAGGCGTAGCGGAGCCCGTCGGGCAGCCCGAGCTCGTCCGGCCGGTCGAGGATGTAGAGCGCCGGAAAGTAGGCGACGAACGCGATCGGGATGACGAAGAGGACGAGATTGCGCAGCCAGCGGCCGAAGATCGTGATCGGATAGGCGGAGAGGAAGTTGCCGCCGTAGGTGAACGCGTTGACGAACTCGATCGCGTCGACGATCCAGAACGCGATCGTGGCGAGCGCGATCCAGACGCCGGTGTAGATCAGGACGCCGCTGACGATCGCGAGCGGGACCATCACGGCCCGGCCGAGCGTCCAATCGATGTCCGCCGCGGCCAGCGCGACCGTCAGGACGGCGACCCCTTGCAGCACCTTGCCGATCCGGCGCAGCGAGAAGTCCGAGGCGATCACCTGCAGCAGCGACGGCAGTGGGCGCACGAGGATCTGGTCGAACGTGCCGTCGCGGATCATCTGCGGGAAGAGGTCGAGATGCCCCACGATGAGATCGGTGAGCGCGAAGGAGATCCCCGCGATCCCGTAGAGCAGCGCCACCTCCTGCACCGACCACCCGTCCAGCTCGGGGACGTTCTCGAAGAGGACGAGGATCATCACGAAGTCGAGCAGCGTCAGCAGCGCCGACCCGACGATCTGGAGCGCCAGCGACGCGCGGTACTCCAGCTGGCTGCGGGCGCGGGCCCCGATCAGGCGCAGGTAGATCCGTCCGAGCTCAGCCACCCTGCACCACGAGTTTCCGCGTGCCGGCGGCGAGCGCCAGGCGTCCGGCCAGCACGAGCGCCAGCGCCCACGCCGCCTGCAGGACGAGCGCACCGGCGGTGCTGCCGCCGAGCGGCTCGCCGACCCAGATGTCGATCGGCGTCTGCAGCATCGCCGCGAACGGCAGCGCGCGCAAAAGGTCGCCGAACGGCTCGGGGAAGAACGCGAGCGGCACGATCAGCCCCGAGAACAGGTGCGTCACCGTGAGCGCGAGCATCATCGGGCCGCGGTAGTCGAGCAGCCAGAAAGCGGTCAGGTTGACGAGGAAGCGGATGGCGAAGCTGACGGCGATCGCGATGCAGACGCTGACGCCGAACGCGAGCCACCGCAGCACATCGGTGGGAACGGTGATGTCGAACAGGGCTGCACCGAGCAGGAACTGCGGCGCCGCGCGCCAGAGCGCTTGATAGCCGGCGCGACCGACGTCCTGTGCGAACAGCGCGCGCTGCAGGTCGACGGGGCGGTACAGGTCGGTGGCGACGTCGCCGGTGCGCACGCGGAGCGCCAGCTCGGACCAGCTCGGCCCGTAGCTGGCCACGACCGCGAGCAGCCCTTGCGCCAGCCAGACGTATGCGAGCGCGTCGCCGACGTCGTAGCCGCCGACGTCGGTGCGCTGGTCGTAGACCGCGAGCAGGATGTACGCGATCAGGAGGCCGAAGAAGACGTTGGTGAAGAGGCCGGCGGCGGTCGCCCCCGGGTACGCGGCGTAGCGGCGGTAGCCGCGGCGGGCGAGCTCCCAGTCGAGGCGCACGCGGTAGATTCTGGCAATGGACGCGAAGGAGATGCCGGACCGCCAGTTCGAGGCAGTGCTGGAGCGGCTCGACCGGATCGCGGACGAGCTCGCGCGGCTGAACCGTCACGCCGAGAACGCCGAGGGCTTTCAGCTGATGGCTCGCGAGCTGCGGAACCTGAACGAGTCGCTGAACGCACTCGCCTACGCCGCGCTCGGCCAGAGCCCGCGCGTCAGGCGCGCCAAGTAACAGACTGTTACTTGGGATCTTCGGGCGGTTCGAGCAGATCGAGCAAGGCGCGTGGAGGCCTCTTCTTGAGTGCGACGTCGAGCACGATCCGGCCTGCCGTCGGCGCCAAACCCTGATGTCGATGCTCGTGGACGAGCGTGCGGACCTGCTCGTAGCTCGGACGAGAGAGACCGATTTCGCCTGCCAGCGTGGCCACGCGCCGATGAACCTCCGCAATCGGCACCGTCTCGTCGTCGAGACGCTCGATCGCAGCGAGCAGCATGACTCCGATCCGGGGCGCGGCAGCCGGCATTCCACCACTGTCGCCAACGAGCTGTCACAGCACGCACACGAAACCGTGCCAACGTCGCCAAGTAACAGTCTGTTACTTGGCGAGGTTGCTCAGGGCGTCAGGCGGTAGATCGTGCCGCCGTGCGAGACGCCGTAGAGCTCGCCGGCGATGTCTTGGCCGAACGAGGTGACGCTCTCGATCTTGAAGCGCTCGCGGCGGAGACCGGTCGCCTTGCCGCCGGAGAGCTTGAAGCTCCAGACGATGCCGCTGCAGTAGTCGCCGTAGATGTAGCGGCCGCGCAGCGCCACGTTCGAGCCGCGGTAGACGTACCCACCGGTGACCGAGCAGCCGTTGGCGTGCGAGTACTGGGCGACCGGCTGGACGAGCTTGCCCGGCCCGAGCGGCTTGTCCTCGAAGCGCGAACGGCCCTCGTAGACGTCCCAGCCGTAGTTCTCGAGTCCCGAGCTCGAGGCCGGCGAGTACGAGATCTCCTCCAGCTCTCCCTGGCCGACGTCGCCGATGTAGAGGTCGCCGTTGGCGCGGTCGAACGAGAAGCGCCACGCGTTGCGAAGCCCGAGCGCCTCGATCCTGAGGCCCTTCGTGGCGACGTTGATCGAGAGCAGCTTGCCGAAGAGCGAGCGAATGTTCTGGGAGCGGTCTTCGGGATCGCCGCCGGCGCCGCCGTCGCCCATCGTGAAGAAAAGGCGGCCGTTGGGAGCGAACGCGAGCATGCCGCCGTTGTGGTTTCCGTACGGGTCGCTGCTGGAGAAGAGCTGCCGCGGCGAGGTCGCGCGGCTCCCGTTCGTGCGGTACTCGACGAGCTTCGTCGAACCGTCGCGGGCCGTGTACTGGACGTAGAGCCTGCGCACCTTCGGATAGGACGGATGGAACGCGAGCCCGAGCAGTCCCTGCTCGCCGCCGGCCGTGACGAGACGGCGGATGTCGAGCAGCGGCGTCGTGCGCCGCTTCCCGTTCTGCAGCACGAGGATCCGGCCGCCCTGCTCGACGACGTAGAGCCGCCCGGGCTCGCCCTTCGCGCCGGTGACGAAGACGGGCTGCGAGAAGCCACTCGCGAGCGGCCGCGGCGTGAACGTGTTGCGGTCGACCTCCTGGGGCGAAGCTCCGGCCGCGCACGCTGCCCCGAGGGCGGCGACGCAGGCGAGTGCGAGCAGCGACCTCACTGGCGCGCACGATAGCCACAGGACCCGCGCCGTCGCCGCAGTAACCTCCCCCGGTGAAGATCTTCATCATCGGTGCGGGACAAGTCGGCGCCACGATCGTCGAAGCGCTCCACGACGAGCACGAGCTGACCGTGATCGACCTCGACGAGGAACGGCTGGCAGCGGTCTCGCAGCGCTACGACGTCGCCACGATCGAGGGGAACGGGGCCAGCAGGCGCGTCCTCTCGGCAGCAGGCATCACCGAGGCCGACCTTCTGATCGCGTGCACGTCCCGCGACGAGTCGAACATCGTCGCGGCGATGATCTCGAAGGCGTGCTCGAATCGGACGACGACCGTCGTCAGAACCACGAACCCGGAGTACCTCGAGGTCTGGCGGGAGGGCCAGCTCGACGTCGACTTCATCGTCTCCTCCGAGGTCGAGACGGCCTACGCGATCTCACGCACGATCGGCGTCCCGACGGCGCGCCAGACGGACGTCTTCGCGGACGGACAGGTGCAGCTGGTCGAGTTCGACGTCACCGGCAAGGCCGATCCGGGCCTGCTCGACGTGCCACTGCGCGACGCGAAGCTTCCGCCCGACGCCCGCGTCGCGGCGATCATCCGGGGCGACCAGGTGGTGATCCCCCGCGGCGACGAGACGATCCAGACGGGTGACCGGATCGTCGTGATCGGCTCGCCGCAGGCGGCGCAGGCGTGGAGCGAGCTGATCGCGCCCGGCACGCGCAAGGTCACCGATGTCGCCATCTTCGGCGCCGGCCGCGCGGGCACCGCGATCGCGCGCCTCCTGCTCGAGCAGGGGATCGGGGTGCGGCTCATCGAGGCGTCGAGCGAACGGGCGCGGCTGGTGGCAGCGGAGCTGCCGAATGCGCGCGTCTACCACGCCACCGGCTTCGACCCCGACTTCCTCGAGCGCGAGCGGATCGCCGACACTCAGGTCGCGATCTTCGCCATGCGCGACGACATGAAGAACCACTTCGCTGCTGCGCTCGCGAAGGTGCACGGGGCGCGCTTCGCAGTCGCGATCGTGCACGACTCCACGTCGGTGGAGGTCTTCGAGCACGCAGGCATCGACGTCACCGTCAACCCGCGTCAGATCACGGCCGAGGAGATCGTCCGCTTCGCGCACGACCCGCGCACGCAGCAGGTCGTGATGCTCGAGGGCGACCGGTTCGAGGTGCTCGACATCACCACGCGGCCGGGGAGCGAGTACGCCGGCATGCGCTTCAAGGACATGCCGATCCGCGGCGCCCTGATCGGCGCGATCGTGCGCGACGGCAAGGCGGTCTTCCCACGCGGCGACGACGTTCTCCGCGCCGGCGACCGGGCGATCATCTTCACCGAGTCGCGGCGGGTACCGGAGGTCGAGAAGGCGCTGTGAGCCCGACCGAGGTCGGCCGAGGTGCGCGCCGCGTGCCACTGCTCGCGGTCGACGTCGTCGGCGCGCTGCACGTCGTCGGGACGCTGCTCGCCTACCTGAGCCTCTCCGTCCTGATCCCCGCAGCCGTGGCGATCGGCTACGACGAGCAGGTCTGGCCCTTTCTCGCCGCGGGTGCGATCACCGGCGGCATCGCGGTGGCGGTCGCCTTCGCGACGCGCGGCGACCACCGGTTGGGCATCCGCGAAGGCTTCCTCGTCGTCGCGCTGACCTGGCTCGCCGCAGCGGCGCTCGGCGCGCTGCCGTACGTCCTCTCCGGCGACCCGCAGCTCGATCGGCCCGTGGACGCGTTCTTCGAGGGGATGTCCGGCTTCAGCACCACCGGCGGCAGCATCGTCGCGCAGGTCGAGGAGCTCCCGCGGAGCCTCGCGATCTGGCGTCAGTTCACCCAGTGGCTCGGCGGGATCGGGATCATCGTCCTCGCGCTCGCGGTCCTGCCGCGCCTGCGCGTCGGGGGCAGGCAGCTGCTCGAGCACGAGATGCCGGGCCCGGAGATCGAAACCCTGAGCACGCGCATCCGCGACACTGCACGCCGCGTCTGGGTGCTCTACATCGCGCTCACAGCGGCGCTGTTCGCAATCCTGCTCGGACTCTGGGCGACGGGAGTCGACGAGCGGATGTCGCCCTTCCACGCGGTCGCACACGCCCTGACGACGATCCCGACGGCGGGTTTCTCGACCAAGGCCGACTCGATCGAGAGCTTCGCGCCGGCGACGCAGTGGGTCATCGTCCTCTTCATGGTCCTGGGCGGGTTCAACTTCGCGCTCATGTATCGCACGCTCGTGCGGCGCCAGGCCAGCGCGCTCGTCCGCGACGGCGAGGCTCGGCTGTACGTGGCGCTGCTTGTGCTCGGGTCGGCGATCGTCGTCGGCGAGATCCTGACCGAGGACGTCCTCGCCGGCGCCGACGCCTTCCGTGCCGGCATCTTCACGGCCGTCTCGACGATGACGACGACCGGCTTCTCCGTCGCCGACTACAACACCTGGCCGACGCTCGCGATGATGACGATCGTCGGGTTGATGTTCGTCGGCGGCTCGGCCGGGTCGACCACCGGCTCGGTCAAGGTGGTGCGCCACCTCTTGCTCGGCAAGATCCTCCGCCGCGAGATCGACCAGACCCTGCACCCCGAGATCGTCCTGCCCGTGCGACTGAACCGCCGCGTCGTCGACGAGCGGACGCTCCGCGCGGTCTCGTCGTTCGTCCTGCTCTACATCGGCATCTTCATCATCGGCGCAGCCGCGCTCGCGATCGATGCGGCGCGAACCGGGCTCGAGCTGTCGCCGTTCGACGCCGTCTCCGTCTCCGCGAGCATGCTCGCGAACGTCGGGCCGGCGTTCGGCGTCGGCGGCCCGCTCGGCTCGTTCGAGCCCTTCAGCGACTTCTCGACGATCCTGATGACCGGCCTGATGTGGATGGGCCGTCTCGAGATCGTCCCGATCGTGGTCCTCGTCTCGCGCCATTACTGGCGTAACGCCTAGGTCTAGGTCGCGAGGAGCAACTTGCGGAGCTCGTCCTCCTTGCCGGGCTCGAGCACGGCGAGCACCTGGTCGCCCGGACGGATCACGGTCGAGTCCTCCGCGAGCTCGGAGCGGCCCTGGCGCATCACCGAGATCAGCCGCGTCCCCTCGGGCAGTCGCAGGCCGGCGACGCGCTTCCCGGCGGCCGGTGAGTTGCGCTCGATCTGGAGCTCGACGATCTCGAGGTTCTCCTTGCGCAGCTCGAGCAGGTGGACGATCCCGTGCTCGGGCACCTCGTGCTCGACGAGACCGAGCACATTCGCGGTTGCGCAGACCGTCTGACTGATCCCGAGCAGGTCGAAGTGCTCCTGGTTGCGCGGGTCGTTGACGCGCGCGATCACCTTCGGCACGCGATAGCCCTCGGTCGCGAGCTGGCAGATGATCAGGTTGTCCTCGTCGTCGCCCGTGACTCCGAGCACGAGCTCGGGCGGACGGCCGATCCCGGCGCGCTCGAGGACGTGCAGCTCGGTCGCGTCGCCGAGCAGGACCTGGTGCTCGAACTCGTCCTGGAGCTGGTCGAAGCGGTACGGGCGCTGCTCGATCAGCGTCACCTCGTGCCCCATCTTCAGCAGCGAGCGGGCGACGTTGGCGCCGACCTTGCCGCCTCCGGCGACGATCGCGTACATCAGACCTGTGCCTCCTGCGCCTGCTTCGATTCCTTGCGCACCGCCGCGCTCAACGCGGAGATCGCCGTCTGCGTCGGGCAGACCGTCCGCATCCCGCGCGCGGCGTAGAAGTCGGCACGGGCGGGATCGAGCACTCGGACGACGACGCACGGCACCGCCCAGCGCTTCTCGACCACCTGGCCGATGACGAGGTTCGTGTTGTCGCCGCTCGTCGCGACGACAACGGCATCGGCGTCGGGAACGCCCGCCCGGCGGAGGATCTCGGCGTCCATCCCGTGCCCGACGATGAAGCCGCCGGCCCAGCGCGCGCCCAACCGCGCGAGCGCCTCTTCCTGCTCGTCGACGGCGGTCACGTCCCAGCCGTCCTCGGCCAGGTCGCGCGCGACGGCCGAGCCGACCCTGCCGCAGCCGATCACAATGAGCTTCACCCCGTCAGCGTACGCCCTCGAGGACACCTTGCGGAAAGGCGACGACGAGCACCTCGCACGGCGCGTTGCGGAGCACGTAGTCGACCGTCGGCGAGAAGAAGGCGGACTGGCGGCGCCAGCGCGGCGACGAGCCGACGACGATCAGGTCGGAGCCGCGCTCGACGGCCTGATCGACGATCGCACGGCCGAGCGAGCGTGCCCGCACGGTGACGGGCTCGACGCGGACGCCGTTCTCCTCCCCGAGCAGGACGGACTCCGCCAGCGACGCGGCCGCCTGCTCCTCGAGCTCGATGAGCGGCGCGTCCAGCTCGTGGTCGAGCGGGACGACGATCACGAAGAGCGCGTCGACCCGGGCCTCGCGCTCCTTCGCCAGGGCGACCGCCGTCGCAACCATCTCCTCCCCGATCGGCCCGAGCTTCATCGGCACGAGCACGCGCTTGAACTCGGCCCCGGCGGGCAGCCGCTGCACCGTCTCGACCTCGGCCAGGAGGCCGATGTGCGCGCGGCGGCGGACGACGAGGTAGAGAGCGAGCCCGAGCGCCAGCCAGATCGGCCCCGCGTAGCGCGCGGCCGGGTGCGTCACCATCGCGACGAGCCAGAACGCGATCGCCAGCGGAGCGCCGAGCAGCGGCGCCAGCAGCGGCGCCCGGAACGGCCGCGGCAGGTCCGGCTCGGTGATGCGCAGGCGGATCACCGCGAGCTGCGCCGCGGCGAAGGCGAGCAGGACGCCGAAGGAGTAGAGGCTTGCGAGGAACTCGACGTCGTCGCCGATCAGGCCGGTGCCGATCACGAGTCCGATCGAGATCGCCGTCACTGCGACGATCGCCTGCGGCGAGACGAGCGTGCGCCGGTTCAGGCGCCCAAAGCTCGGCGGCAGCTGCCGGTGGCCCCCGAGCGAGTGCGCCAGCCGCGTGAAGCCCGAGATCGACGTTGTCGCGGCGGCGAGCAGGACAAGCGCACCCGTCAGGCCGACGTAGACGACGAGCGCATCGCCGAGCACGTCGGGGACGTGTCCCTTGAGCGCCTCGACGATGCCCGCGATCGGCGCCTTCAGCCACTCCTCGCCGAGCGCCGTCCGGCCGTTCTCGACCGGGAAGGCGGCGAGTCCGACGGCCGCGACGGCAGCCGTGATCAGGACGACGAGCCCGATCGCCGAGAAGAGGCTGCGCGGCAGCGTACGGCCCGGCTCGCGCGTCTCCTCGGCGAGGTTGGCCACGGTCTCGAGCCCGGTGTAGGCGAGCATGGCCAGCGGCAGCGCGAACGCGAGGTCGTCCCAGGTCGGAGACACGCCGAGGTCGGTCCCTTGCGTGAGCGCATCCGGGGAGACGAGCAGGGCGAGGCCGAGGAAGACGAGCAGGAGCTGGGTCGCGAGATCGAGGCCGGCCACGACCAGGCCGGCGGCGTGAAGCTGTGAGCGGCGCGTCAGCCGGATCGCCGCGATCACAAGGATGACGGTGACCGCGACGACGATGTCCCACGGCGATTCGCGGAGCTCCTCGATCCCGAGCGCGGTGCCGAGGTAGTGCGGCATGAACAGCGTCGAGAGCGCGATCACGATCAGGTAGTCGAGGAAGAGCGCCCAGCCGGTAAGGAAGCCGAAGACGTCGTTGTACGCGCGCCGGACAAAGGTCGCCGCGCCGCCCGTCTCGGGCAGCGCCGCCGTGCCCTCGGCGTAGGAGAGCGAGACGATGAGGAAGAAGATCCCGGCGCCGAGGAGGACGATCGGCGTGAACCCGAGCGCATAGGCGGCGACGATCCCGAGCGCGAAGTAGAGCGACGAGGCGATCTCGCCGTAGGCGACCGAGAAGAGCGCGGGCGCGTCGAGCACGCGCTGGAAGCCGCTGAGCTTGCGCGCCACCTACTTTCCGCCCCGAACGAGGAGCGTCAGCCGGCCGACGCCGAGCGCGATGAAGAGGCCGCCGAGGACGAAGCCGAGCACGCCGCCGCCGTGGGCGGCGGTGACCGCGAGCATCGCGACGCCGATGCCGATGAAGGTGACCGCGAGCACGGCGATCGCGACGCGGTACACGGTCACGGCGCCGCTCCCTTGACCGCGGTCACGAGCACGCGGCAGGTCGCGTTCTTGAGCACGTAGTCCACGGTGCGGCCGAAGATCGCGCGCTTGCGGCTGGGCAGATCCTTGCGCGGCGCGCCGACGACGATGATCTCGGAGGCACGCCGCTCCGCCTCCCGCACGATCGCGGCGCCGGCGTTGCGTGCGCGCACGAGCCGGGGGATCACGGTGACGCCGTACGACTCGCCGATCGCGCGGGCCTCGTCGAGCTCGCGGTTCGCGAGCTCCTCCTCGGCGGGCATGTCGGCGGACAGGGGCAGATCGAGCGGGATCTCGACGACGTAGACGGCCGTGATCTGGGCGCCGCGCTCGGCCGCGAGGCCCGCAGCGATGTCGAGCGCCTCGTCCGACGCGCGGCCGGCCAGCACCGGCACGAGCAGCCGCCGGTATTCGAGCGCCAGCGCGGGGCCGTAGGCGGGCGGCGCCTTCACCGTGTCCGTCACCGGCGCGTGCACGAACCGGCGCCGGTAGACGACGTAGAAGACGAGGCCCGCCGCGATCCAGCCGAGGCCTGCCCAGCGTGTCGTCGGGTTCTGGACGACGATCACCGCGAACGAGACACCGGTCGCGATCCCGCCGAAGAGGGCGAAGAGCGGCCAGTCGACGGCGCCGATGCGGAGGTTGGGCCGGGCGCGGTAGAGCAACTCCTCCTTCGGCGAGGTCATCCGAATCCGCACGAGCGACGCATGCGCGATCGTGAACGAAAGAGTTGCGCCGAACGAGTACAGCGTCCCGACGAAGTTGACGTCGCCGGGCAGGATCACCGCGATCGGCGCCACGCCCGCGAAGAGCGCGATCGAGAGCCATGGCGTCTTGAAACGCGGGTGCAGCCGCCGGAAAATTTCCGGGATCTGCCGGTACGTCGCCATCGCATAGGTGATCCGGGAGGCGCCGATGACACCGGCGTTGGTGGCGATGAAGAGGATCGTCGCGGCGAGGATGCCGACGTAGATCTCGAGCGCGTCGAGCAGCGCCCCTTCGA
>DATMEO010000092.1:0-13665 GCA_035556515.1 Gaiellaceae bacterium | reverse complement strand
CGAGAACCTCCGCCCTGCGGTCGCCGGCCGGACCGTCCTCGTCGCGACGCAGCGGCTCTCCACCATCGGCGTCGCGGACCGCGCGGTCGTGCTCGACAACGGCAGGATCGTCGAGCAGGGGCGGCCCGCGGCGCTGCTCGCGGCCGGCGGCCTCTTCACCGCCCTCTTCGGGGACGAGTCCGTTGCCGCATAAGCACCACACCGGCCTGTCGCGCCTGCTTCCCTACGCCGCCGAGCGCAAGGGGCAGATGATCCTGATCGCGATCCTCGCCGCGCTCTCCGCCGCCGCGCCGGTCGCCGGCTGGCTGCTCGTCGAGGACGCGACCAACAACGGCATCCGCGCCGGCGACGACGAGCGTCGTCAGCCCCTGGTTGAGGACGTCGGAGAGCGCGTCGACGTCGCTGTTCAGGCGCGAGATGATCCAGCCCGCCTTCTGCTGTGAGAAGTAGCGGAGCGAGAGGGACGTCAGGTGCTGGAAGAGGTCGCGCCGCAGTTCGAGCACGATCCGCTGGCCGACGCTCGCGAGCCCGAGCCAAGTCAGGGTCCCGAGCACCCACGCTGCGGCGTTGACGCCGACGTACGCGAGCACCGCGAGCACGAGCCGGTCGTCGTCACCGGCGCGGATGCCGTTGTTCGTCGCGTCCTCGACCAGGAGCCAGCCGGCGACGGGCGCGGCGGCGGAGAGGGCGGCGAGGAGCGCAATCAGCGCCATCTGACCCTTGCGCTCGGCGGCGTAGGGAAGCAGGCGCGAGAGCCCAGTGTGATGCTTATGCCGCAACTGACTCGTCTCCGAAGAGCGCGGTGAAGAGGCCGCCGGCGGCGAGCAACGCCGCGGGCCGGCCCTGTTCGACGATCCGCCCCTCGTCGAGGACGACGGCCCGGTCGGCGACGCCGATCGTCGAGAGCCGCTGCGTCGCGACGAGCACGGTCCGGCCCGCAACCGCAGGGCGGAGGTTCTCGACCAGGAGCCGCTCGGTCTCGGTGTCGACGGCCGACATCGGGTCGTCGAGGACGAGCACGCGTGCGCCCGCGAGCAGCGCCCGCGCGAGCGCGACGCGCTGGCGTTGCCCGCCGGAGAGATTGACGCCACGCTCGCCGATCAGGGTGTCGTAGCCCTCCGGGAGGTCGTCGACGAACGCGGAGACTCCGGCGGCGTCGCAGGCGGCGAGCACGTCGGTCCAGTCGGCGTCGGGCCGGGCGGAGAGCAGGTTCTCGCGCAGGAGGACGGAGAAGAGCACCGGCTTCTGGGTCACGAGCGCGACCGCAGCGCGCAGCTCCCGCACCGGGACGTCGCGCGTGTCGACGCCGCCGACGAGCACGCGGCCGCCGGTCGGGTCGTAGAAGCGCGGCAGCAGGTTGAGCAAGGTCGTCTTGCCGGCTCCGGTCGGGCCGCAGACGGCGACGATCTCCCCCGGCTCGACGGCGAGGTCGACGCCGCGCAGCACCTCGGCCTCGGTGCCGTAGTTGAAGTGGACAGCCTCGAAGCCGACGCGCAGCGGCCCCTCCGGGAGCGGCTTCGGCTCGGCCGGCTCTGACAGCGGCTCGATTCCGTCCAGCCACGCGAAGCTGCGTCCGGCCGACGCGACCGCGCGCTGCCCGAGGTTGATGATCCAGCCGAGCGCCTCCAGCGGCCAGACGAGCATGAGCAGGAGCGAGATGAAGAGCATGAACTCGCCGATCGTCAGCTCGCCCGAGATCACGTCTCGGCCGCCGAAGAGAAGCACGGCAGCGATTCCGAGCGAGGGCAGGAAGAGCAGGCCGGGGAGGAAGTACGCCTCGACCGATGCCGCCCGCATCGTCTCGTGCCGGACCGCTTCGGCACGCCCGAGGAAGCGCGTCCGCACGTCGTTCTCGCGGCCGAACGCCTGCACCATCTCGATGCCGACGACCGCCTCGTCGGTCGCCTCAGCGAGGTTGCCCTTCCGCGCCTGCACCAGCTTCGAGATCGGGAAGAGCCTGTGGGCGAAGATGAACGTCAGGATCGCGATCGGCGGCATCGCCAGCGCGGCGTAGAGCGCGAGGCGGGCGTTCACGGCGGTGAGGACGATCGCCGCTCCCGTGATCATCATCGCGCTCTGGACGCCCTGGACGACGCCCCAGCCGATGAAGTAGCGGACGGGATAGATGTCGTTCGTCGCGCGCGAGATCACCTCGCCCGTCGCATGCCGGTCGAAGAAGGCGCGCGGATAGGTGAGGTAGGCGTGGTAGAGCATCCCGCGCAGCCGCGCCTCGACGGCGATCCCGACCCGGGCCGTTGCGAACCGCCGGCAGAAGTTGACGAAGAAGCGCAGCGTCGCGAGGACGACGATCGCGGCGAGGTAGGGCAGCAGCCGGTCGTCCTGCGAGCCGACGATCGCCTCGTCGACGACCCGCTGGATCAGGATCGGGATCGAGATCGACAGGAACGTGAAGGCGAGCGCGAACGTCAGGCCGAGGCCGACCAGGCGGCGCTGCTCCCACCAGAGCGGGAAGAGCCGGCGCAGGGTCGGCCAGAGGGCGAGATCGGGAGGGTCGACGTGCTCCATCGGAACCCTCCGACGCTATCAGCGAGGCTCCGAGGCTCTTCTCGGCAGTTCCGGTCATTGCTTGTCGCTCGGGAACGTGATACGACGCTCCCTCCCAGGGCAGGGAAGGCGGCGTGCGGATGAAGCTTCGACTGGCGGTTGGCGTGGCTGCGGGTGCGGTCGTGTCCGCGACCGGAGCGTTCGCCGCCTCGGGCGGCTTAGCCACGGCCGCCGACTGTTCACCAGCGACAGCGCTCGAGGTCGGCAAGCGCTACGCGTTCGACCCCGGTCGGCCAAACGTCGGGCTGGCGGCGTGCGGCGCGTTCCTCGGGCCTGGCAGCGAGGCGATGGTCGTCACCTTTGGTGCGCCCACCTGTTGGCCCGTCCAGAGCTGGGCGGTCTTCGGCTTCCGAGGAGGCTCCTGGCAGCTCGTCAAACGGATCCCCGCGTATCTCGTGCCGCCGCTGGTGGTCGTCGGCAACGGCATCCGCGAGACGACGGCAGTCCACCGTCCGGGCGACGCGCGCTGTCTGCCGAGCGGCGGCACGCATGCGCGTACCTGGCGCTGGAACGGCACGGGCCTCGTCGCCGGCCCCTGGAAGCAGGTCGAGCCCGCCGCCAAGCCTGCGCCTCCTTTGACGTCGGGCTTCTTCAGGACGCCGTCCGGCAACATCCAGTGCTATGGCTCCGGCAAGAGCCCGGGTTTCGTCCACTGTGGGATCAAGACCGGGTTCAAGCCGCCGCCGCCCCGCAGGGGGCCTGCGTGCACGCACATCGATCGGATCAGTTTGGGTGGAACAGGCCGCACCAGCTTGGGGCGGTCGATCTGTCCGGGAGAGGACGGAGGTGATTCGGGGCCGTACGCTCCGTACAGCGTCTCGCGGGTGCTCGGCTACGGCAAGACGTGGAGCGGCGGCGGCATTAGCTGCACGTCGGCGGTCGCCGGGCTGACCTGCCGCAACAAGAGCGGCCACGGTTTCTTCCTGAGCCGCGCCCGCTGGCGCTCGTTCTAGCGCTCGCGGAAGACGAATCGGCCGGTCACAGGTGAGTCGGCGCGCGCGTGCCGTCAGCTCGACATCGAAGCGATGTCATCACGACTTGACATGACATCATTATGATGTCATAGTGCGGTCATGCAGATGGCACCGTATGTCCAGGCGCTTCAGGACGACCTTGCCAACGCCGCCGCTCTGGCGGGCGGCGAGGCCGTTCAGGAAGCCGGGCAGCGACTCGCGCAGGCGCTCGAGTCGTCGCTCCAGCTGCGCCTGCTCGACCTCCTCAGCGAGGTCGCGCTGTCGCTCAACTCCCAGGTTCCTGGCCGTGTCGAGGTCCGCCTCGCCGGCCGCGAGCCCGAGCTCGTCTACGTCGAGGACGAGGAGGCCGAGCCGGCTCCCGCTGCAGACGACGCGCTCACCGCCCGCATCACGCTGCGTCTCTCGGAAGGCCTCAAGGCGCAGATCGACATCGCGGCAGCCCGGGAGAGCCTCTCCGTCAACTCGTGGATCGTGCGCGCGCTCGCGCGCGGCCTCGAGACCCGTTCCGTCCGCGCGGGCCGGCGCCTGACCGGCTTCGCCGAGAGCTGAAAGGAGCTCACATGTCCCGCCTCTACCCGATCTCGTACGGCGCAGGCGTCCTGCTCGTCCCCGAGTACTGCGCGCCGCACGTCCCCGTCCACGACGACCGCATCGTGAGGCCGACGCGCCGCCGCAAGGGAAAGCGCGATGCATAAGTTCCCCACCGAGCAGGCCCGCCTGAAGGTCCGCAATCCCGCCGGCGACGTCCAGGTCGAAACCGGGGACGTCGCCGAGACGACTGTCGAGCTTGTGCCCCTGAACGACTCCGAGCCGACGCGGCAGGCGATCGAGAAGGCGACCGTCACCGCACGCGGCGACGACGTCGTCGTCGAGCTCGAGGGCGGTCGCGGCTGGTCGATCTCGATCGGCAACTGGGGCATCGGCTCGGCGAAGGTCAGCGTCCGGATCACCTGCCCGGTGGGTTCCGATCTCGACTGCGATACCGCCTCGGCCGACGTCCGTGTCACCGGCACGCTCGGCGAGGCGCGGATCCGGACGGCCTCCGGTGACCTCCGGCTCGACCGCGTCCAGGGCGCGCTCGAGGCGAAGAGCGCCAGCGGGGACGTCCGCGTCGAGCACGTCGACGGTCGCGTGAGCATGAACACCGTCTCCGGCGACGTCAGCCTTCGCACCGCCATGAGCGGGCTCGCGGTCAACTCTGTCTCGGGTGACGTCGTCCTCGGCGAGGTCTACGGCGATCTCACCGTCGGCACCGTCTCCGGCGACCTGATCGTCCGCGCCGCCGGTCCCGGCGACGTCGGCTTGAAGGCCGTCTCCGGCGACGTCGTCGTCGCGATGCGCCGCGGCCTCCGCGTCAGGCTCGACGTCAGCTCGGTGAGCGGCTCGGTCGGCTCGGAGCTCGACGTCAGCGACACGCCGTCGGCGTCGCGCGCCGACGGGCCGGAGGCGAGCCTCCGCGTCCGCACGGTCAGCGGCGACGTCCGGATCACTCGCGCAGCCGAGGCCGTCGCGTAGCGATGCGCGCACCGGGGGGCTTGTGGCGGCACCGCGACTTCCGCTCGTTCTGGGCTGCCGAGACGATCAGCCAGTTCGGCACGCAGGTCACTTTCCTGGCCCTGCCGCTCGTCGCGATCATCGCCCTCCAGGAGAGCACCTTCCGCGTGGCGCTGCTGACGAGCGTTGAATTCCTGCCGTTCCTTCTCTTTACGCTGCCTGCCGGCGTCTGGGTCGATCGGCTGCGGAGACGGCCGATCCTGATTCTCGGCGACGTCGGCCGCGCGGTCGCCCTCGTCACCGTGCCGATCGCCCACTGGCTCGGCGTGCTGACGATCTGGCAGCTGTATGCGGTCGGGTTCGTGGCCGGCGTCTGCACCGTGTTCTTCGACGTCGCGTACCAGTCGTACCTGCCGTCGCTGGTCAGGCGCGATCAGATCGTGGAAGGGAACGCGAAGCTCGAGACGAGCCGTTCGGCGGCAAGTGTCGCCGGGCCTGGGTTTGCAGGTCTGCTCGTCTCGCTGCTGACTGCGCCGGTCGCGATCCTCGCCGATGCCGTCAGCTTTCTCGTCTCGGCCTGTCTCCTCGGCGTGATCCGAACCGAGGAGGTGCTGCCCCCGCGTGACGAGCGGAAACCGCTGCGGACCGAGCTGCTCGAGGGGCTGCGCTACGTCCTCGGCCACACCTTCCAGCGCGGCATCGTGATCGCGGTCGCGCTCTCGAACTTCTTCGGTCAGGTCGTGTTCTCGATCCTGCTCGTCTACGCCGTGCGCGAGCTGGGGCTGACGGCGGCGACGATCGGCGTCGTGTTCTCGCTCGGTAGCGTCGGCGCGCTTGTGGCGGCGGTGAGTGCACGCCGGATCGGCGAACGGCTCGGCGTCGGCAGGACGATCGTGTTGGCGGCGCTGCTCTTCGGCCCCGGCACGATGCTGATCGCCGTTGCGCCGAAGGACCTCGCGGTTCCCTTCATCGTGGCGAGCATGTTCGTGCTCAGCTTCGGCGGCATCCTCTTCAACGTCACCGGGATCAGCCTGATCCAGGCGATCACGCCCGACCGCATGCTCGGTCGTGCGAACGCGTCGCGGCGGTTTGTCGTCTGGGGCGTGATCCCGTTCGGGGGGTTCGTCGGTGGGGTGCTCGCCTCGACGATCGGCCTGCGCGAGACGATCTTCGTCGGCGCGATCGGTGGCGTGCTCGCCGTGGTCCCGATCCTGTTGTCGCCGATCCGCTCGGTCGGACGAATGTCCGAGCTTGGGCAACTCGATACTCAGTCTTCTCCGATCGCCTCGGCGAGCAGCGCGCCAGCGTAGCTCCGCCAGGCGAGGTCAGGCTGCGACCGCAGCCGCGCCAGCCCGTCGCTCACCGCCGCCAACCCCTCCGAGTCGGCGGTGAGCCGGGCGAGCGCGTCCTCGAGCCGGTCGCGCGCGTCGGGGTCGTCGAGATCCTCCGCCATCGCCCAGACGGCTCGGCCGTCGAGGTCGAGCTCCCGGCGCGGGTCGCCCCCGGTTGCGAGCAGTAGCTCAGCGCGGCGCGTCGCCGCCTTCACCTCGTCCGAGTCGAGCTCGAGCTCCCGCCCGGCCAGCCACGCGAGGCCTAGTAACAGACTGTTACTTGGCCCCGCCTCGAGCAGCTCCAGCAGCTCACGCACCGGCCAAAGCGTACGCCGCCGCCTGGTAACAGACTGTTACTAGGCGACTTCCGTCGTGGCGTGCGAGCGCTCGTACCAGTCCGACCAGCTGCCCTCGTACGCGCGCGCCTCACCGTCGCCGACCTCGACGATCCGGTCGACGATGCGGTCGAGGAAGTAGCGGTCGTGAGAGATCACGCAGACGGTGCCCTCGAACTCTTCGAGCGCAGCCTCGAGCGCCTCGACCGAATCGATGTCGAGGTGATTCGTCGGCTCGTCGAGCACGAGCAGGTTCGGCCGCTGCAGCATCAGCAGCAGCAGCTGCAGCCGCGTCCGCTCGCCGCCGGAGAGGAGCTTGTTCGGCCGGCGCACTTGCTCGTACGGAAAGAGGAACTTCATCAGCAGCGACACGGCTTCGCCCTCGGCGCAGCGGTGTGCGAGGCGGACCGTCTCGAGCGGGGTCGACTCCGGATCGAGTGTCTCCTGATCCTGCGCGAGGTAGCCGATCCTGATCGAGGGGCCGACCCAGACCTCCCCCTCCGTCGGGGCGAGCTCGCCTACGACCGTCTTCAGGAGCACACTCTTGCCAGCGCCGTTCGCGCCCACGAAGCCGACGCGCTCGCCGTGGACAACGGTCAGCTCGACGTCCGCGAGAACGACGTCCTCGTCGAACTGCATTCCGACGTGGCGAAGCTCGAACACGCGCTGGCCGCCGCGCTCGTGCGGGTGCAGTCGCAGGGCGATCTTCCGCCGCTCCAGCACGGGCCGCTCGACCTTCTCCATGCTGTCGATCTGACGCTGCTTGTTGCGGGCTTGCTTGATGTGGCGCTGATCCGGCACCCAGCTCGCCCAGAGCTTGAAGCGCCGGATCGCCTCCTCGAGCCGCTCGATCTCCTTCTGCTGAGTCACGAACTGCTGCTGCTGGCGCTGCAGCTCCAGCTCACGGGCGAGCGTGTAGGCCGAGTAGTTCCCGGGCCACATGCGGATCCGGCCGCGGTGCAGCTCCGCGATCTGGCTGACGGTCTCATCGAGCAGGTAGCGGTCGTGCGAGACGGCGACGGCAGCGCCGTCGAAGCCGGCGAGGAGGCGCTCGAGCAGCGTGCGTCCGACCGCATCGAGGTGCGCTTCGGGCTCGTCGAGCAGGAGCACGTCCGGGTCCTGGGCGAGGCAGGCGGCGAGCGCGATCAGCTTGCGCTGGCCGCCGGAGAGCGCTCTCGTCGGCAGGAGCAGTTCAGCCTCCTCGATCCCGAGGTCGAGCAGCATCGCGCGCGCGCGACCTTCGATGCTCGGCCCGCCGGCAGCCTCCCAGCGCTCGACCAGCTCCTCCTGGCGGCGGAGCACGCGCGACATCCGCTCGAGGTCGGACGCAAGCGCCGGCGAGGCGAGCTGCTCGGCGACCCGATGGAGGTCGCGGTCGAGCTCGTCGAGATCGGGACGGGCCGCCCGGACTGTCTCGAGCGCGTTCCGCTCGTCTCCGAGCGGGTGCTGGGGGAGGAAGGAGACGACGATCCCGCGCCGTCGCACCGACGTGCCGGCGTCGGGCTCCTCGAGCCCGGCGATCAGCCTCAGCATCGTCGACTTGCCCGACCCGTTCGCGCCGACAACGCCCACGCGGGCCCGCGGCTCGATCGCGAAGTCGAGCTCGTCGAGCACGGTTCTGCTGCCGAACGACTTGCGGACGGCGTTGAGCGAGACGAGGGCCACGGCGCTAGCTCGAGGCGCGGATGACCGAGAGCACGTACGCGTCTCTGCCCTCACGCAACGCATCCGCCAGGCGGGCGTCGCCCGAGATCCCAGTGCGGGTGGCGAGCACCTCGTACAGGCGTTCGTCGCTCATCCCGGCGCTCCGTGCCGTCGTGACGAGCTGCCGGATCACGGGCCGCGGCTTCCCGTCCGGGGCGAACTGCCAGCCCGGGTAGAGGAAGTCGTGCCCGCCCGGCCGGCGGACGCCGAGCAGCTCGCCGGCGCGGCGCATCGCGTCGAGCCGGCGCGTGCCGACCCCGAGTCGCGTCGACAGCCAGGAGCCGGAGAGCGATTCCTCGGTGAGAGCCACGTCCACGACCCTCATCATGCCGTGGCGATGCGGGGGCGTCGACCCCTCAGCGCCCAGCGGGCGCCCTCGACGGCCCAGCCGCCGATCGCAAGCACGAGCAGCACCAGGGCCAGCAGAAAGAAGCTCAGGCGTCTCCGTCTCATGCAGCGAGAATAGGGCGCGGCCCCGCCCGCGGCATCGGCCGTGACGACGATTCGGCGTCATCCTTCCGGCGGATCTGCACCGACTATGCTGAGCCACATGCCGGGCCACTGGGAGCTGATCGTGCTCGGCCTCGTTCTGCTGCTGCTCTTCGGCGCGAAACGCGTGCCGCTGATCGGGCGGCAGCTCGGGCGCAGCGTCCGCGAGCTGAAGGACACCGTTCGCGACGTCGACCCGCGTGAGGACATGCGGCGGGCGATGGAAGCACCGGAGGACGAGGCGCGTGCGGCCGGAACCGATCGCCGCGACGACCCGCAGGTCTAGGGCCGCTCCCGCTTGAGCCGCAGCTTTTCGGTCAGCTCGTCGATCTCCTCGCGCAGCTCCTCGAGCTCGCGGATCGTCATCTCCTGCCGCTCGTTCTCGAAAATGGTGATCAGCTCGGCCAGCCGCGCGCGGGTCGTCCCGACGTTCTGCAGTCGATATTTCTCGAAGAACTCCATCCCGCAGCCCTTTGCTCGCAAACCCAACTTCCAACGCATACAACGTGAAACATGCGGCTGGAGTTGCGGGCAGGTCGGGCTGCGACAGCAGCTCCTTCAGGGGTCTTCGCGCGTCTCGGATCTGCTTCCGCAGATCCGAGACCTGCGCCAATAGTGGAGCGTGCCGGGATCGAACCGGCGACCTCCGCCTTGCAAAGGCGGCGCTCTCCCAGCTGAGCTAACGCCCCGGGAAGGGTCTCAGTGTAGAGGCTCGTCAGGCTCGCGGTTGCTGCGCAGGCCGCGCTCGCGGAGTGCGCGCAGACCGCTGCTGAAGGTCTGCGCCTCGTCGGTGCGGGGGCGCCCGTCCTGCTCGAGCCGCCGGATCCGCGCTTCGAGGACTTCGAGGTCGGGCGACCTCGGAGGAGCCTCGTTGGCGGCCAACTTCCGCTCGCGGTCCGCCAGCAGGGCCTCCTGCTCGGTCAGAGTGTCGCTTCGCGCCGCGAGCTCGTGCTGGGTGCGCACGAATGCCCGCTCGGCCTCCCGCAGCTCCGTCAGCTTCTCGCCGATCCGCTCGAGCTCGTCGGAACTTTGTGTCTGATAGACACTTTGTTGCTCGGACTCAGCCTCGCGCTGCGCGAGAGCATCGTCCCGTGCGTCCGCCTGGGCAGTCCGCTCTTCGAGGGAGCCCTCACGCTCTGCGAGCGAAGATTCGCGCATTTCCAGCGCTTTCGTCGCCTCGGCGAGGACTCTTTCACCGTCATCGAGCGCCGCGGCCCGTTCCGCGAGCTCGGCGTCGCGTCCGTCCGGGACGGTCGGCGGAGAATCCGAAACGGAAGCTTGTGTCTGATAGACACTTTCTTTCTCTCGCGCCGCAAGCGCCCGTTCCCGAGCGTCGAGCTCCTGCCGGCGGGCGTCGAGCGCTGCGCGGGCCTCCTTCGCCTCGGCGAGGCGTAGCCGGACGGAGTCGAGCCGCGAGCCCCGTTCGTCCGCTGAATCGAGCTTCTGCTCGCGCTTCTCGACGCGGGCGAGCGCGTCGGCGAGCTCTCGCTCGCGCTGCTGCACCTGCGTGACGCGCTCTGAGAGCGTCTTCTTCAGCGCGGCGAGCTCGTTGGCAGCCTCGAGCCGCTGCCGGCGCAGCGCCTCGCGCTCCGACTCCACGTCGGAGGGTTCCCCGTTGCGCAGACCCTTCAGACCCATCCCGGGCGATGGTACTTCAGCTAAGCGGCGCGCTCCAGGCGCTCTTCCTGGCGGGCGCGGCGCACGATCTCGTCTCGCTCGCCGAAGCGAATGCGCGCACGCTCGGCGCGGTGCTCGTCCCAGAGCGTCAGCAGCTGCTCGTCGATGTGCTTGATCTCGTCCACGATCGCCTGCGTCCGGCCCCACGACAGCTGCTGCCACAGCTCGCCGCGCACCTCGCTCAGGCGCTCGATCTCCGCATGAATCTCAGGAATCGTTCTCATGTCCTTGAAAACGACTTCTCGCGGCGTTTTAGTCCGGCTGCTCCCCGTCCTCAACGGAAACGCAACATTGCGCCGATCAGTCGTAGCCGAGGTCGGCGAGCCGGTCCTCGTCCATGCCGAAGTAGTGCGCCAGCTCGTGCAGGACGGTGACGCGGATCTGCTCCTCGAGCTCGGCCGGATCCTCGAAATCCTCGACGAGCGGCCGCCGGTAGATCGAGATCTTCGCCGGCATGTACTCGGGCCAGTCGAAGAGGCCGTAGAGGTCGGGCTCCTCGCGATTCGCCTCCTCGATCACGACCGCGACGTTGTCGAGCGCGGCGGCGAGGTGCGCCGGGAGGGAGTCGAGCGCTGCGGTGACGTGCTCCTCGAAGGTCATCGCACGAGCCACTAGTGGGTGGGTGCGAGCGGTTGCCGTTGCTGGAGGAGCTTCACAGCGAGCGCGCCGAAGACGAACCCGCCGACGTGGGCGAAGAACGCGACGCCGCCGCCCTGCTCGGGGTGCGCGAGCGAGGTGCTTCCGTCCAGGAGCTGGAAGCCGAACCAGACGAGCAGGAAGAAGCCGGCGGGAATCTCGCGCAGGACGATAAAGATCAGTGTCAGCACTTTCGCGCGCGGGAGCAGCACGAGGTAGGCGCCGAGGACGGCCGAGACCGCTCCGCTGGCGCCGACGTTCGGAATCGTGCCGTCGAGCTCGCTCGCGTAGCTGAGCGTGATGAAGGTCTGGAGCGCCGTCGCGGCGAAGCCGCCGGCGAGGTAGAGGGCGAGGAAGCGGACTTTGCCGAGCGCGTCCTCGACGTTGTTGCCGAAGATCCAGAGGAAGAGCATGTTGCCGAGCAGGTGCGCCCAGCTGCCGTGCAGGAACATCGAGGTGACGGCGGTGACCGGCCAGCCCTGACCGACCGTCGGGCAGGAGCCCTCGACCTCGCAGGGATGGTAGGCCAGCTCGTCGACCGAGCCCTGCAGGTCGGGAAGCTGATAGAGCACCCAGACCAGGATGTTCGCGAGGATGAGCGCGTAGGTGACGAGCGGCCGCGAGCGGGTCGGAACGTTGTCGCGGAGCGGCAGCACGGCGCGATGCTATCCCGTTAGAGTCGCGGCATGGCCGCCTTCCCGGACGGGTTGAACGAGCAGGTCGGGCACGAGTTTGCGGCCTCGCAGCAGTACATCGCGATCGCCGTCCATTACGACGCGCAGACGCTGCCGCGTCTCGCCGCCCACTTCTACCGGCAGTCGGTCGAGGAGCGAAATCACGCGCTGATGATCGTCCAATACCTGCTCGACGCCGATGCGCGCGTCGCGATCCCGGGAGTGGCCGAGCCGCAGACCGAGTTCGCGGACGTGGTCGAGCCGGTGCGACTCGCGCTCGAGCAGGAGAAGCGCGTGACCGAGCAGATCTCCGACCTCGCCAAGCTCGCCCGCTCCGAGGGCGACCTCGTCGGCGAGCAGTTCCTGCACTGGTTCCTGCAGGAGCAGCGTGAGGAGGTCTCATCGATGGGCGCGCTCCTGACCGTGGTCGAGCGGTCGAAGGACAACGTGATGCTGATCGAGGACTTCCTCGCCCGCGAGACCGTGGGCGACTCGGGCGCCGAGGCAGGGTCGCCGCCGGCCGCGGGTGGCGCGCTCTAGCGGACCGTCACTTCAGGCCGGGGACGCACCGGCCGGCTGTGGAAAGGTGTCAGAGACGACTCTGACACCGTGTCGGACACGAGTCTGACACGCGCGTCTCACCGTCGTCGGGCGCGGTGGCGGCGCCGCCTAGGGCCACGTAAACCGGAACATCCAGTCGGCGGGAGGTTGCCGAGGCTCGTCCTGGATTGGCTGAAACCCCACCGCCGCGTCACCGAGCATCACCTCGACGCCGCGGACGCTTGCGCCGTCGGAGGTCGGCACGAACGTTCCCGCGACGGGTAGCGCCCAACTGTGCTGGCCACCAAGAAGCCAGATTTGGCCTTCGAACCTGACCTCGGCCGATGTCTCCGCGAGGAGACCGATCACCAGACCGTCCGTAACGGCCCCGGCTTCTACCCATCGCGGCTCTTCCAGGAGCCGACTTTCGAGAAGGCTCTCGAGCTGCTCGGCTAGCTCGCCGACTGCCGAGCCCCGCTCCGTGAAGTCCCCGACATCCGCAGCCCGCCAGCGATGAAGGCTCGCTGTGACCGCTTTACCGTCCAAGGAGCTACGCCGGAGTCGGAATCGCCGAGCGGACGTGCTCGGCGACGGCTTCCATCTCGACCGCCGCGCCGGTGACGTCCCGCAGCAGCTCGTCCGCGTTCGGCTTCTGGCCGAGCGCCCACAGCTCGACGAGCAGCGAGCCGGCCTCGCGCCGCTTGAACCAGTGGCTGCCGAATTCCTCGCGCATGAAGCTCGTCATCTGCGCCGAGAACGCCCACGCGCGCAGGTACGACGTCACGTAGTAGCCGGAGTCGATGTCGGCGAGGTAGTCCGTCGGGCTCGGCTCGACCTTGAGCGCGTCGCCGAGGATCTCGACGTAACGGCTGCGCATCTGCGTCACGTCGGGCGCGGCGTGGAACTCGACCTCGTAGAGCAGCTTCGCGCAGTAGCGGCGGACGTAGAAGAGGAGCTGCACGGCGCCCTCGGCTGCGAAGACGTCGGGCCGCGGGAAGCTGAGCATGCTCGAGAGCCACGCGCGGTCGTCGATCAGGTGGTCGAAGAGCATCGCCCAGCCCTCGGTGACGGCGTTGTCGCCGAGCCGCTTCTCCTCCATCCTCAGGTTCGGGTCGGTGAAAGCGAAGTGCTCCGTGTGGCCCGCCTCGTGGAAGAGCGCATACCAGTCGTCCGGCCCGCCCTGCGGCTGGATCACGAGCATCACCTTGTCCGGGATCTCGATCGGGGCGCAGAACGCGCGCGGGGT
>DATMEO010000091.1:0-10891 GCA_035556515.1 Gaiellaceae bacterium | reverse complement strand
TCGCCCACGGCGGCGTCGGCGGTGCGATCGTCGAGACACTGCTCGCGCTCTCGATCGCAGGCGTCTTCCTGGCCGTCTACCTGCGGGAGCGACGAGGCCGCTCCCGCAGCGAGGACGACTAGATCAGGCCACAGTGGCGGGCCGTGTTCGGCCACGGATAGAAGCCGCGGCCGCTCTTGTAGGCGCGCTCGGCAACCCACATCTGCTCCGCGGCGGTCCAGCGGTTCGCGGTGCCCTTGCGCCGCAGCAGCTCGCCACCGTATGTCTGCTGGAAGGAGATGTCCATCTGCAGGCCGCCGTAATAGCCGTTGCCGGTTCGGGTCGCCCAGCCCTGAGCGGGATGGCGCTCGTAGCGGTGGATGCAGAGCCACTGGCGCCGGTGCGGCGGGTTTTGCGCCAGGCGCTGGGCCTTCGTGGCGCGGCGCTGCCAGAGCTCGCGCAACCAGTTCAGGTACGCGCGGTCCTTGCTCCGCCGCTCGGTGAAGAGCGTCGGCGTTCTCGGCTTGCTCATCAGAGCCTGCCAGCGCCACGTCTCGGTGCGGTAGTCGGCAATCGCATCCAATTGCGCCAGGCGCGCCGCCGACGACGTCGCGGCGTGGGGCTCGGTCTGGGCGGCCGCGCCCAGTGCGATCGATAGGGCGCCGGCAAGCACGAGCAGGCGCACGAACGGGTTTTTCACATGACCTCCAAGATCGTTGACACGACGGCCGACGCCGGGCACGGAGAAGCCGCAGGTGCCCGGGCGGCGATGTATTGCCGGTCTAGGCTAGCAATTGTCCTGTTTGCAAAAGGTAAGTACTGCTAGCGCGTCGAGATGGTGCCCGCATACAAAAGTCCTGCACCTGCGGCAATGAAGGCGGAGGTCTCGGCCGCGCCGAGGCCCGCGAGGGCGCTCCCGGCGGCCGCCGTCGCGAAACCGGCGAGCAGCAACGCATTGCCGACCGGCCGACGCCGGAAGCCACGGACGGCGACGACGATCAGGGCGAGCGACCCCGCGACGTTGCCGACGATCGCGAGGATCCGCGCAGGGAAGAGCGCCAGGTGCTCCTGGGCCTCCGGGATCGAGCTGCCGGCGACCGGCGTCTCGAGCGGCGCGGCGAGCGCGACCCCGACGGCGAGACCGAGGTACAGGAGCGCGATCGGCCCTGCGATCCGCACGCCTGCCAGCAGTAACGAGCCGGCGCCGAGCAGAGCGGCCGTGAGCAGGCCGCCGAAGAGGTAGTAGGCGCGGAAGCTGCCCTCGTTCCAGCCCGCTGCCGCACCGGCGGCGATCGCGGCGGCGCCGAGCGCGTAGGCGGCGAGCCCCGCGCTCCAAGCGAGCAGGTAGGGCTGGTGCTGCGCGCGCCAGCGCGCGGCGAGGAGCCCGGCGAGCCGGAACGTGAGCAGGGCGGCCCCGAAGGCGAGGATCGCTTCCACGCCGGGAGCGTAGTGACATTGTGTTTCGGAAACACAAGCCCCTGCTCGGCTCGTCGGAACGGCTTGGTTGAGCGCGGCGACGGCGCCTTGTGTTTCCGAAACACAAGGCGCTTCCGTCCCGGTGCCGCGCTAGGGTGCGGGCGATGGCGCAGAAGCGGTACCTGTTCACGCCCGGGCCGACCCCGGTGCCGCCCCAGGTGCTCGCCGCGCTGGCCGAGCCGGTGCTCCATCACCGGGCGCCGGACTTTCGCGAGGTCTACGCGCGCGTGCTCGGGCGGCTGCGCGAAGTGCACAGGACGGAGAGCGAGGTGCTGCTCTTCACGTGCTCCGGCACGGGCGCGTTCGAGTCCGCGATCGTCAACCTGTGCTCGCCCGGGGAGCGTGTCCTCGCCGTCGCGGCCGGCTCGTTCGGCGAGCGCTGGGCAGCGATGGCGCGGACCTACGGCTGCGTGGTCGAGGAGCTTCTCTACCCGTGGGGCGAGACGCCGACCGCGGACGACCTTCGTGCCAAGCTCGCCGCCGTCGACCCTGTCTCGCTCGTCTTCCTCGTCCACTCGGAGACCTCGACGGGCGTCGTGGCCGATGTGCAGTCGCTCGCCGCGGTTGCGAAGGATGCGGGCGCGCTCGTGGTCGTCGACGCCGTCTCGAGCCTGGGCGCGGTGCCGCTGGAGATGGACGACTGGGGTCTCGATGTCGTCATCTCCGGCTCGCAGAAGGCGTTGATGGCGCCGCCGGGGCTCGCGACCGCAGCCGTCTCCGCAACGGCCTGGGAGCAGGTCGCGCGCTCGACGCTGCCGAGCTTCTACTTCGACTGGCAGCGCACGCGGAAGGCGCAGGAGAAGCTCGACAGCGCCTTCACCCCTGCGGTGTCGCTGATCGTCGCGCTGGACGTCGCGCTCGGCCTGCTGCTCGAGGACGGGCTCGAGGACGCCTTCGAGCGCCACATCCGGCTCGGCCGGGCGTGCCGGGCCGGGATCAAGGCGATGGGGCTGGAGCTGTTCTCGCCGGACGAGGACCGTGCCGCAATCGTCACCGCAGCCAGGATGCCGGAGGGGTTCGACTCGAGCGACCTGACGCTGGCGCTGCGCGAGCGGCACGGAGTCACGATCGCGGGCGGCCAGGGCGAGCTGAAGAACCTGATCTTCCGGATCGGCCACATCGGCTGGTACGACGAGTTCGACATCGCGACCGCGCTGAACGCGGTCGAGCTCGTACTCGGCGAGCTGGGCGCACCGATCGAGCGCGGCGTCGCAGCCTCGCGCGCGCTCGAGGTCTACGCCGAGGGGACACCGGTCTGAAGCTCGTCGCGGCTCCTGGCTCGTCGTTGGCGGTGCGCGGCCGGAGAGAACAGTATGAGTAATACGGACTCGGAGAGCCGCGTGCCGCCAACGGCGAGAGGCGGCGGCGGAGGCGGGCTTCGCCCGCCGGGAGCCGACGCCGGCCAGGGGCCGCGAGTCCTGGTGCGGGAGGCGATCGCCCCCGCGGGCGTCGAGCTGCTGCGCTCGCGCTTCGACGTCGACGAGGACAGCGACTCGCCGCTGGAGGAGATCATCGGCCGCTACGACGCGATCGTGATCCGCTCGGCGACGAAGCTGACGGCGGCGGTGATCGAGCGCGCCGAGCGGCTGAAGGTGATCGGCCGCGCGGGCGTCGGCGTGGACAACGTCGACGTCGACGCGGCCACGCGTCGCGGCATCGTCGTCGCGAACGCGCCCGACTCGACGGTCGTCTCGGCCGCCGAGCACACGATCGGCCTGCTCGTCGCGCTCGCGCGCAACATCCCGCAGGCGCACGCCGCGCTCAAGGACGGCCGTTGGGAGCGCTCGCGCTGGGGCGGGATCGAGCTGGCCGACAAGACGCTCGGCGTGCTCGGCTTCGGTCGCATCGGTCGGCAAGTCGCCCGGCGCGCGCTCGGCCTGGGCATGCGCGTCGTCGGCTACGACCCGTTTGTCGCCCCCGAGCGGTTCCGCGAGCTCGGGGTCGAGCACGCCCAGGATCCGGCCGACGTCTTCGCAGCAGCCGAGTTCCTGACCCTGCACCTGCCGCTCACCGAGGAGACCCGTCACTTCGTCAACGCCGGCGCGCTCGCGCAGATGCGCGACGGCGTCCGGATCGTCAATGCCGCGCGCGGCGAGCTCGTCGACGAGAGCGCGCTCGCGCAGGCGGTCCGTGACGGCAAGGTCGCGGGCGCAGCCCTCGACGTCTTCTCGGCCGAGCCGTACACGGGCGAACTGCTCGAGCTCGAGAACGTCGTCGTGACGCCCCATCTCGCCGCCTCGACCGAGGAGGCGCAGGACCGGGCCGGCGTGATCGTCGCCGAGCAGGTCGTCGCTGCGCTCGAGGGTGGCCTCGTCTCCAACGCGCTCAACATCCCGATCGTCGGCGCCGAGGATCTCGAGCTGCTCGGCCCCTATATCCCGCTCGCCGCGAAGCTGGGCCGGCTCGCTGTCGAGCTCGCCGGCGGGCATCCGCGCCGGATCGCGCTCTCCTTCAACGGCGCCATCGCCGACCACGACACCCGCCTGCTCACCGTCGCCGCGCTGAACGGCGCCTTCCAGGGCCGGGTCGAGCAGGCGGTCAACTACGTCAACGCGCCCGTGATCGCTGCCGAGCGCGGGATCGAGGTGAGCGAGGAGCGATCGGCGAAGACCCGCGACTACACGAGCCTCGTCACCGTCGCGGTCGACGACGTCCAGGTCTCGGGGACGATCATCGGCCCCGAGCACCGGCACTTCCTCGCCGGCGCGCTGGGCTTCGCGATCGACCTGCAGCTCTCGCCGCGGATGGTCTTCTTCCGCTACGACGACATCCCGGGCGTGATCGGGCGCGTCGGGACGATGTTCGGCGAGAGTGGCGTCAACATCGCGAACATGGCCGTCTCTCGCACGAAGGAGGGCGGCAAGGCGCTGATGGCGCTGGCGATCGACTCCGAGCCGCCGCCCGAGCTCGTGCAGCGGATCCGGGGAGAGGGGTTCGACGATGCCCGCTTCATCACCGTCTGACAAACGGCCGCGCGGAGGAGGCTGGGTGGTCGCGCAGACGGTGCTGATGGTGCTGTTCGTCGTGCTCGTCTTCCTGCCCCCGTACTGGCCGCGCCAGCTCAGCTTCGTCGGGATCCCGCTCGCGGTCGTCGGGGCGGCAGGCTTCGTCTGGTCGGCGCGTGCGCTCGGCAAGTCGCTGACGCCGTATCCGCGGCCCCGCGAGACCGGCGAGCTGATCGAGAAGGGGCCGTACCGGTTCGTCCGGCATCCGATCTACGCGGCCGGAATGCTCTTCTTCCTCGGAGTCGGGCTGTCGTCGAGCGTGCCCGCGACCCTCGGCGCGCTCGCGCTGGGCGTGCTCTGGTGGCGGAAGGCGGCCGTCGAGGAGGAGCACTTGGCCGAAAAGTTTCCGGAGTACGGGGACTACCGGCGCCGCGTGCGGAGGTTCTAGGCGCCTGCGGGACGACCGACCGAACCAGGGGTTGGGGTGCGCTCCGACGGGTACCCTTCCGTCGTGCGCGCGACCTGGCCTGAGCCCGTCGAACGGGTCGCCGCCTATCTCCGGGAGGCCGGCGCCGAAGCACGGCTCGAGGAGCTCGAGTCCGGCACGGCGACCGCCGAGGAGGCTGCGAAGGCAGCCGGCTGCACGCTCGAGCAGATCGTCAAGGCGATCGTCCTCGTCTGCGACGGCAGGCCTGTGGTCGTGCTGATCCCGGGTGACCGGCGCGCCGATCTCGACAAGATCGCTCGCGCCGTCGGCGCCGACAAGGCGAGGATCGCGCGCGCCGCGGAAGTGGAGGAGGCGACCGGCTTCGCGCCGGGCGCCGTCGCGCCGTTTCCGCTGCCGAACGTCGATCGTGTGCTGATCGACCAGACTCTCCTCAGCCACGACGTCGTCTGGGTCGGTGCCGGCTCGGAGACCCATCTGGCGGCTTTGCATCCCGGCGTCCTCGTCCGGCTCGCGCGTGCGCAGCCGATGGACGCCGTCCAAGACTCCACCTACCATTCCGCCTGAGAGGAGAGGGCTTCCAATGCGCGAGACAGAGACGATCTGGATGAACGGTGAGTTCATCGACTGGCACGACGCGAAGGTGCACGTAGGCGTTCACGGGCTGCACTACGGCACCGGCGTCTTCGAGGGCATCCGCTGCTACGAGACCGCCGAGGGGCCAGCCGTCTTCCGGCTCCGCGAGCACCTGGAGCGGCTCGACAACTCGGCCAAGCTGCTCCACATGGAGCTGCCGTACTCGGTCGAGGACATCCGGACGGCGATGCACGAGCTGATCGGCCGCAACGGCCTCGCGGAGTGCTACGTGCGGCCGTTCGCCTTCTATGGCTACGGCGAGCTCGGGGTCCACACGAAGGGGAATCCGGTCGAGGTCGTGATCATGAGCTGGCCGTGGGCGAACTACCTCGGCGACGAGAACGCGAGCACCGGCATCCGCGCCAAGATCTCCTCCTGGAACCGGATCGGCGCGAACACGATCCCGCACGTCGCGAAGGCGACCGGCATCTACCTCAACTCGATGCTGGCCGTGCACGAGGCACAGCGCGCCGGCTACGACGAGGCGATCCTGCTCACGGCCGAGGGCTTCGTCGCCGACGGCTCCGGCGAGAACGTCTTCGTCGTCAAGGACGGCAAGATCTGGACGCCGCCGCTCTCGACCTCGATCCTGCCGGGGATCACGCGCGACAGCGTGATCCAGATCGCACAGGACCTCGGCTACGTGGTCGAGGAGGGGAACGTGATCCGCTCCGACCTCTATCTCGCTGACGAGATCTTCATGACGGGCACGGCCGCCGAGGTGACGCCGGTGCGGTCGGTCGACGACCACGACGTCGGCGTCGGCTCGGTCACGCTCGAGCTGCAGAAGGCGTATCTCGACACGGTGCGCGGCAAGAGCGACCGCTGGGGGCACTGGCTCGACCGGGTCACAGTCGGGAACACGACGGCCGCAGAGGCGTGACGGTCGACACGAGGCAGATCCCGCTCTCGTCGCCGTACCTGGACGAGCGGGACGAGGAGCTCGTCCTCGACGTGCTGCGCTCGGGCCGGCTCTCGCTCGGCCCCGCGATCGAGCGCTTCGAGCGGGCGTTCGCAGAGCGGGTCGGCGCGCCGTATGCGGCCGCTGTCTCGTCCGGCACCAGCGGGCTGCACCTGCTCGCGGTGACCGGCGGCCTCGGGGAAGGCGACGAGGTGATCACGTCGCCGTACTCGTTCGTCGCCTCGGCCAATTGCTTCATCTACGAGGGGGCGACGCCGGTCTTCACGGACGTCGACGAACGGACGATGAACCTCGATCCGGCCGCCGTCGAGGCCGCGATCACTTCGCGGACGAAGGGGATCGTCGCCGTCGACATCTTCGGCTATCCGTGCGAGCTCGACCCGCTGCGGGAGCTCGCTGAGCGGCACGGCCTCGTCCTGATCCAGGACGCGTGCGAGGCGCTCGGCGCCGAGTACCGGGGCAGGACGGTCGGCTCGCACGGCGTCGATGCGGTCTTCGCCTTCTATCCCAACAAGCAGATGACGACCGGCGAAGGCGGGATCGTCACGACGCACGACGAGGAGACCTGGCGTGCGCTCGTCAGCCTCCGCAACCAGGGCCGCGCCGACGGCGGCGGGTGGCTCGACCACGCGCGCCTCGGCTTCAACTACCGGATCGACGACATCCGCGCCGCGCTCGGGATCGGGCAGATCGAGAAGCTCGACACGATTCTCTCGCTGCGCCGGGCGGCTGCAGCACGCTACGGGGAGCTGCTGGCCGGCGTCGACGGGGTCGAGGTCCCGCTCGCCGACGATGCCGACCACGTTCGCTCGTGGTTCGTCTACGTCGTCACGCTTGCCCGCGGCACCGACCGCGAACGCGTGATCGCGGAGCTCGAGCGGCAGGGAATCGCCTCCTCCCGCTATCTGCCGTCGATTCACCTGCAGGCGTACATGCGCGAGCGCTACGGCTTCCGCGAGGGTCTCTGCCCGGTCTCGGAGGATCTTTCCCAGCGGACGCTGGCGCTCCCGTTCTTCACCGCGATCGAGGCCGACGACCAGGAACGGGTCGCCGGGGTGCTCGCGGCCGCGCTCGCCTGATGGCCGACGGCTCCCGGATGGTCTTCCTCGGCTTCGGCAAGTACGCCCGCGCCGACCGGATCTACGCGCTTCAGCCGATCACCGGCGACAGCCGCGGTGGTGGGCAGCGGACGCTCGTCTGGGTCGAGGGCGTGACCGATCCGGTGATCGCATCGCGCACCGAGCGGACGATCCTTCACGACATGGGACAGGAGGCGTCCGCCGGCTCGCCGCTGCTGGACGAGGCGCTCTCACTCGCGGAACGCCTCGCCGAGGATGCGGCCAGCGGGCGTGTCGACCTCGCCGACCTGGGGCGGCGCGCGCGCAAGCTGCTGGAGTCGTCCAACAAGCCCGGCGAGTCCTCGCAGCTGTTCTGACGCTCGAGCCGGACTTCTTCGCGCGCAGCGTCCACGAGGTCGCGCCCGACCTGGTCGGCGTCACGCTGCGTGTCGACGGCGTCGGCGGACGGATCGTCGAGGTCGAGGCCTACGACGCCGAGGATCCCGCCGCGCACGGCTTCCGAGGGCGGACGCCGCGCAATGCCTCGATGTTCGGGCCGCCCGGGCACGCTTACGTCTACCGCTCGTACGGGATCCACTGGTGCCTGAACCTCGTCTGCGAGCAGGAGGGAAGCCCGGCCGCCGTGCTGATCCGGGCGCTCGAGCCGACCGACGGCCTCGAGCTGATGCGGGAGCGGCGCGGTCTCGACGACGCGCGACTGCTCGCCGCCGGGCCTGGACGCCTGTGCCAGGCGCTCGGCGTCACCCTGGAGCATGACGGCCTCGCGCTCCACGCGCCGCCGTTCGCGCTGGTCGCTCCCGGCGAACGGCCGGAGGTCGTCGCGGGCGCGAGGATCGGGATCAGCGTCGCGACCGAGTTGCCGTGGCGCTACGCGGAGGCGGAGTCGCGCTGGCTCAGCCGGCCGCTGCGGTCACGCGCGCACGCGAAACCACCAGCTCGACCTTGACGCCCGGCGCCGCCGCGAGGCCGGGGCGCGTCTTCTGCTCCATGACCTTCCCCGACGCGCCGTCGACCCACGTGATGTCCGGCACGAGCTTCAGCCGCTTCAGCCGCAGCCGCGCGTCCGCGATGTCGCGTCCGACCAGGTTCGGGATCAGGCCCTGCGTGGCCTTGGTGACGACGAGGATGATCTCGTCGTACGACGACTTGTAGCCGCGCCTGGGCAGCTGATCGACAACCACTCCAACCCGCTGGAGCGGCCCCGCCGGCTCGTACACGAGCTTTGCCGTCAGCGGCTGTGCCTCCACACGCGCCTCCGCTTCCGCGAGCGCCAGCTTGCGCACGTCGGGCACCTGGACCTCGTTCTCGAGGCAGTTCGCGGTCTTGCTCGGGCCGGTGCCCGCGAAGTAGACGACCTCCTCCCGAGTGCGGCAGAGCCCGTTGTCGAGCAGAAGGCGATCGCCGCGGCGAACGACGAGCTTCGGCGCCGCGTACGGGGTCAGCGGCGCCGGGAAGCCCTCGGGCTCCTCGTTCTTGAGCGCCTTTTCCATGAACGACTTCCAGATCAGGGCGGGGAAGCTGCCGCCGGTGACGGGCTCGCCGTGGAACTCGGTCAGCATCGGCTTCAGCGTCGTCGGGTATCCGACCCAGACCGCGACCACGAGCTGCGGGGTGTAGCCGACGAACCAGGCGTCGCCGTAGTTCTCCGTCGTGCCTGTCTTGCCGGCCACCGGGCGGTTCGGGAGGTAGGCGCGCTTGCCGGTGCCGTAGCGGACGGCCTGCTGCAGGATTGAGTTGACGACTCCGGCCTGCGTTGGAGTCAGCGCCTTGAACCCGCGGCGTGGCGTGTTGTGGATCTTGCGCCCGTCGCGCGTGACCTCCTCGACGACGCGCGGCCGGTTGCCGAAGATTGCCCCGTCCGCACGCTCGCCGCCGTTGGCGATGGTCGCGTACGCCCGCGCCAGCTCGAGCGGCGTCACCGCCTCGGCGCCGAGGCCGATCGCGTAGTAGCCGTCGAGCTTGCTCCGGATCCCGAGGCGCTTCGCCGTCTCGGCCACCTTCTTCGAGCCGACCAGCTGCGTCAGCTGCGCGTAGACGGAGTTGTCCGACTCGATCGTCGCCTTCTCGAGATCGATGTTCCCGTAGTAGACGTCGTCGTAGTTGCCGACGACCCAGTCCTTGTCTCCGAGGTCGATCGCCTGCGGCTCCGACTGGAAGTGCGTCGCGGGCGAGATCCCCTGGCGGAGCGCGGTCGCGAGCACGAAGGGCTTGAACGAGGAGCCGGGCTGGCGGACGCCCTGGACGGCCAGGTTGAACTGGCTCTTGCGGTAGTTGTTGCCGCCGATCATCGCCCGAACGGCGCCGTCGCGTGGGTCGATCGCGACGAGTGCGGCCGAGGGTCCGTCGGCGTCGGTGAGCCACTTCGAGATCGCGTCGCGCGCGGTCTGCTGCAACTCGAGGTCGATCGTCGTTTGGACTCGGAGGCCGCCGCCGAACACCTTCGTCTGGCCGTATTCGTCGATCAGCTGCTGCTTGACGTAGTTGACGAAGTGCTGCGCAGGACCCTCGGTGCCGGGTAGGCGGACGTCGTCGGGATTCGGCAGGTCGGTCGCGTTCGCCGTCTCGTACTGCTCCTGCGTGATCTTCGACTCGTCGAGCATCGCCTGCAGGACGACGCGGCGCCGCGCCTCGGCGGCGTCGGGATTCGCGACCGGGTCGTACCGGTTCGGGTCCGCCGGGATCCCCGCGAGCAGCGCCGACTCGGCCAGCGTCAGGTCCTTGGCGCCGTGCTGGAAGTAGGCGAGCGCCGCCTGCTGGATCCCGTAGGCGCCGTTGCCGAAGTAGATCGTGTTCAGGTACTCCTGCAGGATCTTCTTCTTCGGCCAGCCGCCGTCGTCGCGCTCGAGCTGCCAGGCGTAGGCCGCCTCGCGCACCTTCCGGGCAATCGTCTTCTGGTCGCGGTCGAGCGCGTTCTTGACGAACTGCTGCGTGATCGTCGAGCCGCCCTCGACGACCCCTTTGTGCCGGATGTCGGCGACGAGGGCGCGGCCGATCCCGCGCAGGTCGATCCCGTCGTGCTCCCAGAAGCGGCGGTCCTCGATCGCGACGATCGCGTGCCGCATCGGGTCGGCGATCTGGTCGTAGCGGATCAGCGTGCGCGCCTCGGACCCGCGCAGAACTGCCAGGATCCGCTTCCCGTCCTTGTCGTAGATGTAGCCGTTGGCCTGGTTGTCCAGCTGCCGCTGCGGGTCGAGCTTGCCGGCGTCGATCTCGGCGGCGACGGCACGGATCAGGCCGAAGCTGAACGAGACCGACCCGGCGATTCCGAGGACGGTGAGGAGCGCAAGGAGGCGAAGCTTGCGGATCCGGCGACGCGGACGCGCGCCTTTTTTCTTGCTGAACAACCGCAAGGGATTCAGTCTAGCTTCGAAAAAACCGCTCAGGCGGCGGCGATCACCGCGAGGACGTC